>JAAUTN010000031.1 GCA_012031415.1 Leptolyngbyaceae cyanobacterium SM1_4_3
ACGCGGTCGCCTTTTCTGGCTTGCTGCGCTCACCGAATTGCGGTTGATTTAGGGTTATGAATAAACCCCTCCAGCCGTTAGCTGAAAGGAGCTTTTTTATCTTATATGCACGTCCTTGAGCAGTATGACCTGACTGTAGGGAATTTTTGACGGATGCGCGATGAATTGCCGCGTCTACAAGGTCACTTCAGCGGGCTGTCTAGCAGCAACGGTGTTTTCTAGAGAGCCAATTCCTTCAATTTCGATGCGGACGCGATCGCCAACCTGCAAAGGCCCAATCCCTTCTGGTGTTCCCGTTAGCACAACATCTCCAGGCAGCAGGGTCATAACCTGACTGATGTAGGACACCAAAACATTAGGAGCAAATACCATTTCGCTGGTTAGCGCAGACTGCACGGGGTCAGGATTTTCATTTAAGAAAGTTTGCAGTTGTGCGCCTACACTTAGCTCCCGCACAATCCAGGGACCCAGCGGGCAGAAAGTATCAAAGCCTTTTGCTCTTGTCCATTGCCCGTCCCGCTTCTGCAAATCCCGCGCGGTTACGTCATTGGCAATAGTGTAGCCCCAGATTTTAGACTGAGCCTCTTCAGCGGTGCAGTCTACACAGCGATCGCCAATCACCAGCGCCAATTCTCCTTCATAATCTACCCGCTGAGCCTGAGAAGGATAGTGAATTGGGGATTCTGGTGCCGTCACCGCAGTAGACGGTTTGATAAACAACAGCGGCTCTTGGGGCACTTCACCCCCCATTTCAGCCGCGTGCTTCATATAATTCTTGCCAACCGCAACAACTTTTGAAGGCGCACAAGGCGCTAAAAGTTGGTATTTGTCTGGCGCTATTTCCTGGTCGGTTAGCTGTCCTTTTAGCCACGGAGGAGCATCCAACACCTGCACTCGCCGATCGAGGTGCAGCAGCCCATAGTGAAGTTTCCCTGCTAAAGTCTGAATTCGGACGTAGCGTTGCGCCATAGTTATGAGTTGACGATAAGTAAGTAATTCTGATTAAACATCTTCGTAAAAACTGGGCCGCTCTCCCGGTTTTTTTAGATCTTAAAGAAAACATTTTTTAGCAAGTGTTTTAGCAAACGGGAAATTGCCCATCGCGTTGGTGAGCAAATAGTGGGTAGATTAACGACAACTAGGATACAATTGTAATTCCTTGCTTCTGGTCAAAAGCTCAATGTGATGAAATGGGTAAGCTGACTCAGGTCCTCCTACTTTCCTAACACCAGGTAATTTTGCAATCAGAAGCCACTAGTCCACAAGGAGATTACTGGCATGAACTATATCTATGAAACCATGTATATTCTGCGTTCTGATCTGGGAGACGAACTAACCGATCAGGCGATCGAGAAATATCAAAGCCTGCTGCGAGAGCAGGGAGCGCAGGATGTTGAAACCCAGCACCGGGGCAGACGGCGCTTGGCGTATGAAATTCAGAAGCAGCGGGAGGGAGTCTATATTCAAATGAACTATAAGGCTCCTGGCGAAGCCGTTGCCATTCTAGAGCGGGCAATGCGCTTGAGTGAGGAGGTGATTCGCTATCTCACGACCAAGCATGAAGTGCCTTCTGTTGAGGTTGAGGTTGAAGAAGAGGCGATCGCCGAGGTTTAGTGACTTCACCAATGCCGTTTTTACATGAATCTGAATTGTTTGGTGTATGTCCACGCGTGGGGGTTACGCTCCAAACAGTTCAGCCTCACAGAGAACTGGTATAACTAACTTGGGAACTTGGAGATATAGTTTGGGCTATCTGAAGCCTTCTTACACCAAGAGCGATCAAGGTTCAAGCGCTAGGCTGAAGGAGGGATATCCTTCCTTCACTTTGGTGTTTAGCGAATCAGGTAGGCCATGAAACTTTCTAAAAAGAACCTGGATGAACGGTTGAGCCATCTCTACGACGTAATCATTGTAGGCGGTGGAGCGGGTGGGCTATCAGCCGCAATTTACCTTCAGCGCTATCGGCTCTCTTGTCTCGTCATCGAAAAGGGACGGGGGCGTTCCTTCTGGATGCAGGACTTGCGAAATTATCTTGGCCTACCGCCTGACACCCCCGGACGAGAGTTGTTGCAGCAGGGGCAAGACCACCTGATTTCCTTGGGAGGCGATCACCTGCGAGGTTTTGTGGAAGATGTCCAGGATGAAGGAGACACCTTTGCCGTCAAGGTCAAACTGGGCAAGCAAGACAGCATCTATCCTGTATTTCGCTCCAAATATTTAATTGCAGCGAGCGGCATCATTGATCATCTGCCGCAGCTTGAAGATATGCAAAATGTGTATGACTACGCAGGCTATAACCTGCACGTTTGCATGATCTGTGACGGCTACGAAATTGCCGATCGCAAATGTGGCTTATTCGTCAACACCGAAGCTGCTATTAATACTGCTTTCGTACTCAACTGGTTTACCCCTTACATTACCGTGTTCACTCAGGGTTTGACCGAAGTGAGTCCCGAAATGCGGCAAAAGCTTAGGGATTATGGCTATCCGCTGGTTGAAACGCCAATTCGCCGTTTCTTAGGACACAATCACGAGATGGCTGGTGTAGAGCTAGCAGATGGTTCCACAGTCGAGTTAGAAACTGGACTAGTGGCAATGGGTTCTCACTATTACAACGAGTACTTGAAAGGGCTAGATCTTCAGTGGAAAGGCAACAATCTGGTGACAGATTCGATGTGCCGCACTTCACATCCCCGCATTTTTGCGGTTGGAGATTTAAAAGACGGTTTAAATCAGGTGTCAATTGCCGTCGCAGATGGTACATTAGCTGCAACAGCAATTTGGCGAGACATCCGCCGCGCTTCACCCCCCCGCCGTTGGGAACAAAATCTGATTGAGCCTATCGGAGCCGTAACGTGACTTACTCCCACACTCCTAATCCCGATCTTCAAGCCGAAGTAGCCAGCCTGCGCGAAGAGTTGCAAATGCGCGACCAGCTTGTGCAGCAGCTATCTCAAGAGCTGTTTCGCCTGGTCAAGGGCAATACGGGCTTTATGCCCAGTCCAGAAGTTTCTGAGCGCCATCAGGCAGAAATGCGGGCGCTGCGGGAACAGCTTCAGGGCGTTGAGCAACAGGTGACGTTTTATCAAGAACAGATCTCAGACCGAGATAGCGAAATTTATCAACTGCGCCAGTCTGCCCAGGAACTCAACGATCGCTCCCGAATGCTAGAGCAAGTTGTGCAAGAGCTACCCAATATCTACCGCCAAAAGTTTGCGGAGCGAATGATTCCGGTGAGAGAAAAGGTGGCTCGAATTCAGCGAGAAAATCGCCAGCTTCACGCCGAACTGCAAAGCGTCAGCTATCGGCTAGCAGTGAGAAGCCGCCGTTCTAGCCAGATTGACCTGCCGAGCTTCCCCCGGATTGGCTCTAGCACGAAGCCAATTCCCTCCTTTGGCAATGTCTAGTGGCGCGAGTTTTAATTCTCGTTGACGCAAAAGATCAGCAAGGATGGGCTAAAACCTCGGTGGAACTGGCTCAAGGGATAGCTGCACTGAAGCAGGCGATCGCCACCTTCCCAGCTAATCCCTCAAATTCAGTTCACGTTGCGGTAGAAGTCTCAGCAGCATCTTCTCCGATCTCTTTAGAAGAAGCTGATCAGGTTTGTCCACTGACGTTAAACTTACCGAATTTCGTTACATTTCCGGGACGAGAAATCTATCGCGCTTGTCAAAACATTTTAGATATGCGGCGGCAGGTTGAGAAGTTAGGTTGTCCAACGGGCACAGGGCAATTTTGGCTACCCATCGTCTTAACGGCAAAGGGGGCGCTTTACGCTGAGGCAATCGGGGTTGAAGCTGCTAGTGAGGCGGCTGCGTCACCCACCTTTTTCCAGCCACTACATCTGTCAGACCGCTGGCGACAGCCCCTCTATCGGCTGGGTCAGCGGCTGTTGCGATCGCTCTCTGCCCCGCCTGCGACTTATCTAATCCAGTTTGGCTTTCAGGGAGAAGCAACTTATTTTGATCGCTTGCTGCCCTTTCCGGCGGCTCCGGCGATCGCCAGTTTGGGCGTTCAATCTCCCGATTTGTTTGCCTGCCACTGGCTTTGCATCACCAATCAACCCATTTTAGATCTCACGATTTCGTCCAATGCTGCTTATCGGGTTTGTGAACCTGCGTCTGAAGCAGCCAGATTATCGTGAAATTCCCTCAATTCGGTTGATTGACACAATCCGCTGGTATGAGCCATGATCATGAGAGAGGTTCATAAAACTTTGTGAAGGCTGTATTGAATGTCTTTTGAACTGGTATCGTTGGAAACCGTAAAGGAAATCGCACATCAATACGGCTATTGGTCAGTTTTTTTCGGAATTATGCTGGAGAATGCCGGAATTCCCATTCCGGGGGAGACCATCACTCTAGTTGGCGGGTTTTTGGCGGGCAGCGGTGAGTTGGATTATTGGCTTGTGTTGGGAAGTGCGATCGCTGGAGCCGTAATTGGCGATAGCTGCGGCTATTGGCTTGGCTTTTACGGCGGTTGGTCACTCATTACCCGCTTAGGACGCATCTTTCGGATCGAAGAATCGCAACTCGAAGAAGTCCGCAATCAGTTTAGCCAAAATGCTGGTAAAGCAGTCTTTCTAGGACGATTTATTGCAGTCTTAAGAATTTTTGCTGGACCGCTAGCGGGCATTGCCCAAATGCCCTACTACCAGTTTTTCCTCTGCAATTTAGCGGGTGCGGCAACTTGGGCTTCCGTCACGGTTAGCCTGTCTTACTTTGCGGGTCGTCTAATTCCGCTGGATCAGCTAGTAGGCTGGGCGGCTCAATTCACAATCGTTGCCCTGCTAGTTCTGGTCGCATGGATTGCTATTCCTCTAGTGCTAGAGTCCCGCAGAAATAAATTGAGTGCCAGAGACTAAGCTAAAACGCTTGCTACGATGGATGGCAGCGGGCGCAATGTAACTAACCTCGAATGCCTACTGTTGCTCAACTAACGAGCCTATATCGTATCGGTTATCAACTAACATTTGCGCTGCTTCAACCGATACATTTAATTTGCGTTGATGCACGAACCCTAAACGTATACGTTCTTGCTGAATACGACGAGGAGCTTGAGTTTTAAACTCTGCCTAGCGGAGAGTTATTTGATGAGCCAAACTAATTACGATGCCATGTCTGACGCTGAATTGAAGCAGTATTTTCTTAAACATCGTGGTGATCATGCTGCTCTTCAGGCTTATCTAGACCGAATCAGTCAACGCCCTCGCAGAATTATTGCTAGCCCTGATGACCCTAATTTTGATGAGAAGGTGCAAGCTGCGATTCGACAAAAGCTAGAAGCCGCTGGAAGTCGCAGCAAGCAACAAGCTAATGATTCAAATGTAACAAATGGTTAAAATTCATCGATACCAAATTTGCCGCTATGCATCAATAACTCATGCAGCATTAAGAAGTTAATTTGTGAACGATACATAGTCATAATGAATGTGTTAGCGGATAAATCACAAGTCCAATTACAGCAGAAGCAATCACAATTAAAGGTTCGGGTAGCTTCTTTTTGAAGACTAAAAGCAACACAAGAGTAATGACTGCAATGGCTGTAGTGGGAATATCAACTAGCGATCGCCGTCCCAACACAATTACAGCTCCTGTAATGGCTCCTATTGCGGCAACCGTTACACCTTCCACAAAGGCAGCAACCGCAGGCTGTTTGCCATGTTTCTTAAAGTAGGGAGCTGGAATAATCGTAAACAGATAGCAGGGGAGAAACGTGGCAAGGGTCGCAACCACTGCTCCTGATAAGCCTGCAACCAAAAAACCAATAAACCCAACGGTAATCACGATTGGTCCCGGCGTAATCATAGCAACCGCAACAGCATCTAAAAATTCTTGAGAGTTAAGCCACTGCAACTCATTGACTAACCCCCCATAGAGAAATGGAACGATCGCCAAACCACTACCAAACACGAACGCTCCTGCCTGTCCAAAGAAGGTAAAAATGTTCCATAGAGTTCCTGAGGTTGCAGCAGGCGTTATGGCTAGCGTTGTCAGCAAAGGTGGAATCGCAAATCCAGAGAGCCTTTTACTACTTCCCCGATATTTGGGAGGAGTTTTAACCAACCACACCAAAACTCCTGCACCTAAGATCAAGAGGATTTTTTCTGATTCGGTGATCGCCGTAACAGCGGCAGACAGGATGTAGATGCTCCAGAATAACCAGTCTTTGCCGATCGTTTTAACTGTTAGTTTGTAGCTGCTATTGGCAATGATGCCAATAACGGTTGCGCCAACGGTATAGAACACCGCCTGCATCCAGGGCAACCCACCATAAAGTGTGTAAGTCCAGCCGAGCGCAAGAACCATGAGAAATGCGGGTAAAGGAAAAAACAAACCTGTCAGAGTTGCTCCGAGAAGGCCGTAGTGGATATATCCCATGTAGATGGCTAATTGCTCTGCCAAGGGACCGGGAGCAAGCTGCGCCAGCGATAATCCTTCTTTATAGTCTGATTCAGAGATCCAGTTTCGCTCTTCAACTAAATCTCGTTTCATGTAGCCTACCAAAGCAATAGGTCCACCAAATCCCCAGGTTCCTAACTTCAGGAAATACAGAACGAGTTGCCAAAGCGAGTATTGGGGTTGAGGTTGAGATTGCAGGTTCTCGTGAAATTCTGTTGCTTCAGTCATCGGTTGAACCTCTTAGCCGGATAAAGCTTTTTGAACAGGTTTAGAAATTGTTCAACCATAAGTGTAACATTTGTTTAGTCTAGACGCAATATATGTTGTAAAAACCTAGCTTGTTTGTTTCAGGTCATCGATAAGTTGTTCAACGTGTTCAAAGATTTTTTCTCGTGCAACCATCAAGTTTTGGCTAGCGGGTGGTACATCATCCCAATAGACGAATATCTCAGAGGAGGAAGTACTTTGCATCGCTGTTTCAGGGGGAGCTAGCTCACTGACATCACAGCCAAGCGATACAACTCGAAATGCATCTGCTAGTTCTTCACGAATGACGTATCGAGGAACGTACTTTGATACATCCATTCCTTCTTTTTCGAGCATCTCAACAACCGCCGTTGCTACTTTGGCATCGGGTTCCGTTCCGGCTGATGTTACGCAAAAATCCAGTCCGTGTTGAGTTGCTAACTGCTCAAAATAAGCCGCAGCTATTACACTTTTGGCAGCGTTGTGAGGACACAGAAATAAAATTGTGCGGCTCATATTCATTTCTTTGGTGAACGATGGCGAGTGGTAGCGGGTGCTTTTGCAGCATTTTGCGATAAAGCAGCATATAAGCCTTCAAATAACGCAACTCCATGAGTTTCCAAGGCTTCATCTGAGAAATTAGCGAGTAACCATCCTCTGAGTAAGGCATCCACTCCGGCGGTTTGAGGCTGCATATACAGACCATCACGCAGATCAATTTCGTGAACGATCTGCCCCAAGACTTGCAATCCTGAGTAGTCTAAACCAAAGGATTTAACCATCACCTCAAAAGTACAAAGATCACCTTGATGGTGAAATTCGCCCGTGTCCATGTCAAATGCGACTTCATGGGGTGAAGCTTCTTTGGCATAGCGAATCACTGCATCCGGATTAATAAATTGTCGAATCAGCCAAATACAAGCTAAACGGTCAACATGAGGTCGAGGTCGAGTAACCCACTGCTTATCTCGATAGTGTTCAATGGCTGTAGAAGCAATCTCTAGAGGCTTGGTGGGAGAAACTTCTTGAGCGATTTGATTTAAATGAGCAATTACTTGTGTTCCTTCAGGGCAGTCAAAAAAGTCGATTCGACCGATTTCTGCATGTTGTTTGTAAAGCTTTTCAAGGCTCTCTTGGATGTGGGCACGCTCGTCTGGCTCAGTCATAATTTTTACCGCTTGTTCAAGTTCTTTGGCTTGAGTTTCAATTTCTGCATACTCCTCTCGACGTGCTTCTCGAAACTGTTCGATTATCTCTTGGTCAGCTAACCCTTCAAATTGCTCAACGCGCATGATGAGTACTTCTCCCTTCGCCTGTTGAACTTCTTGAGCTAACCACTTGAATGCTTCAAAGCACTCCTCTCGTTCTGGCAGAATTTGGACACCGCTGAGGGCGATCGCTCCAATGCGGCGCAATCGTCTCCACAACGTGACCCTTGGACTAGAAGAGATTTTAGAGGGAAGAGAATAGGAAAAGACCAGCCAACTCAATCTAGCACCTCCATTTGAGTGTTAGAGTAACAAATGTATCTTTTAAATGCAACAAGCGTTGCTCAATAGATGGAATCTACCTAATTTCCAGGTTTTTTACATATCTTGTTATCAAGAGGCATATCGGTTAATTTTTTAGTCTTCCTCGCAAAATCTTCAATTTGTTCTTATATAACGAAGGTATCGGGACGTTGGAGGAAACTATATGTTTCACAAGATTCTGGTTGCGCTAGATAAGTCTGACATGGGTGCGTCGGTGCTTGAAAAGGCAGTATCTCTGGCAAAACAGATGGATGCTTGTCTGATGTTGCTCCACGTTTTATCTAGCGATGAGGACGGTAGCCCAGTTTTTCCTGGTTTCTATGGTTTGGAGTATTACCCAGGTCTTCACAGTGATGCTTTGGATGCTTATCAGCGTCAGTGGGAGAGTTATAAACAGGAAGGAATTGACTTTTTGCGGCTGCGGACAGAAGAGGCGATCGCCCAGGGCATTCCCACAGAATTCACTCAAAATGCGGGTAGCCCTGGTGTAACAATCTGCAACTTAGCAAAGACCTGGGGGGCTGACCTGATTGTATTAGGACGACGAGGGCGATCGAGTATAAGTGAGTTGCTCTTGGGCAGCGTTAGCAACTACGTTTTGCATCATGCATCATGTTCTGTTTTGACGGTGCATCGCTCGTCTTGCACGACTTCTGACAGTGTTCAGCCTGAAGCGGCTCAGGTTGCAAGTCGATAACGGGTGAATGCTTACAAAGGTGTTGCAAACTTCTTCCAAGCCTCTGGGACGGGCATCTTGCCCGTCTAAGTCCAACCAGGTATCTTGCCTGCTCCACAGGGCGAATAACAATCGCACGAAAAAAGCGAGATGTATGAACCACCCCGCTTTTTGCTTAGCACTGGAATGCTGTTGCTATTTTGTTGAACGCTTGATTTGTCTAAGCGATCGCCGCCACTTTCACGTCGCTGGTTGCCAGCAGATCCTGAAGTTCTTCAGCATCTACAGTTTCCCGCTCGACCAGCATTTCTGCCAGACGATCTAGTACGGGGCGGTTTTCAACTAGAACTGCTTTTGCTCGACGGTAAGCTTGCTCGACCAAGTTACGGACTTCATCATCAACAGCGGCGGCTGTTTCTTCAGAAAAGTCACGCTCGGAGGCAATGTCTCTTCCCAGGAACATATTGCCCTGCTGACGACCTAGAGCGACGGGTCCGAGGCGATCGCTCATGCCAAAGCGCATTACCATTGACGAGCGACTCGTGCCACCTGCTGAAGGTCATTGGAAGCACCCGTTGTGACTTCCTCCTCACCGAAGATGATTTCCTCAGCGATGCGACCGCCCAGGGCAACTGCCATCTGGTTTTGCAGATAGGAGCGAGAGTACAAGCCAGAGTCCATTCGGTCTTCACTGGGGGTGAACCAGGTCAAACCGCCCGCACGACCGCGAGGAATGATGCTGATTTTTTGTACCGGATCGTAGTCAGGCATTAGCGCTCCAACTAGGGCGTGTCCGGCTTCGTGGTAAGCCACCAGAGACTTACGCTTTTCGCTCATGACCCGATCCTTCTTCTCGGGACCAGCCAGGACGCGATCGATTGCGTCGTTGACTTCATCCATTGAGATTTCGGTGAGGTTGCGACGGGCTGCCAGAATTGCAGCCTCGTTCAATAAGTTTGCCAGATCAGCACCCGTAAAGCCAGGAGTCCGACGAGCAATCTTCTCCAGGTCAACATCCTTTGCTAGCGTTTTGCCACGAGCGTGAACGTTGAGGATTTCCAAACGTCCGGCATAGTCAGGGCGATCAACCACAACCTGACGGTCGAAACGTCCTGGACGCAGCAGAGCAGAATCCAATACATCGGGACGGTTTGTTGCAGCAATGATGATGATGCCCGTGTTGCCTTCAAAGCCGTCCATCTCGGTGAGCAACTGGTTGAGGGTTTGCTCTCGCTCGTCGTTGCCGCCACCCAAACCAGCACCGCGCTGACGACCCACTGCGTCAATCTCATCAATGAACACGATGCAAGGAGCGTTTGCTTTGGCCTGCTCGAAGAGATCCCGCACACGGGAGGCACCCACACCCACGAACATTTCCACAAATTCAGAACCGGAGATTGAGAAGAAGGGAACGCCTGCCTCTCCAGCAACCGCCTTTGCCAGGAGGGTTTTACCTGTTCCAGGAGGGCCAACTAGCAGCACTCCTTTAGGAATCTTTGCGCCAACAGCGGTAAAGCGATCAGCATTCTTCAAGAAGTCCACCACTTCGCTGAGTTCTAGCTTTGCCTGCTCAATGCCCGCTACGTCACCGAATGTTACCTGCGTCTGAGGCTCCATCTGAACTCTGGCCTTGGATTTACCAAAGTTCATTGCCTGACTGCCAGGCCCATTCTGGGCACGCCGCAATACAAAAAACAGAACAACCAGCAGCAAAAACGGAATTAGTAGAGTACTCAGAACTCTTACCCAAACGCGGTCATCCGTTTGAGGAGAAACTGAAATATCTACATCGTTCTCGATCAAGATGTTGAGCAGTTCCGGGTCGTTCGGCAAGTTCACCAGGATCTTTTGACCATCTTGGGCAGTCACCTGCGCTTTAGTCCGGTCAGAACTGATGATTACCTTTTCGACTCGGCCTGCCTGGACTTCGTTAATGAATTGGGGGCTGTATCGCCACGTTTCCCGCGCTTGGGGCTGCCTGTCAAACAATGCTGTTGCCAAGAAAAGCACCACTACGACTAACAGTGCATACAGTCCCGCATTTCTCCACCGCTTATTCACTGAGGCCTATCCTCCTACTAATCTGTGATCGTGACTTTGTGATTGTGATGCGAAAACGATTTTTAGATTTAATTATTGTTAACTAATATTAACGTATATCAGGAATCTGCGGGCCGTTGGCTGAAAATAGCCCCTGCAACTGCTGGAATACCTGATGGTTGGGGTTATAGGTCAGATTACCTGTAGAAGAGAGAACGGTGTGAATCGGGACAACCTGCACGACGCTGTTGCTGTAGGCGATCGCCTCAAAACTTGACACCCGCTCTTCCCCCCAAGGTTCCTCTCTAGTATTCTCATTTTGGCACTTGAGCCAGGAAATGAGTTGCGATCGCACCAATCCTGGCAAAATTCCTGCCTCCAGAGGTGGAGTCCACCAGCAACCTTGCGCCCATCCCCACAGATTCCCGGTGCCAGATTCAAGCCAATTTCCGTTGAAATCGGTCAAAATCGCTTCTTGTGCGCCGTGCCGCTGGGCTGACTGCCGTGCTAACCAGGCAGCCAGATAGTTTCCAGTTTTGTGAAGTGCGAGGGAGCGATTTGTTTCTGGAGGAGACAGCCAGGCGATAACTCCGTTTTGTTGCAGAATTGCCAAATCAGGCAAACTGCGCCCGGTGATCCACTCGCGCCCATCGGGAAACAGAGTGATTCGCAGCACCGGAAAATATGAGAGCAAGATTTCTGCTCCATAACGGACTCGCTGCCAGTCGGGAGACTTCCAGCTAAAGGCTTCTAAGGTGGATTGGAGGCGATCGCAGTGCCCCTTCCAATTTGTCAAAGGATGATCCAAAGACTGCCGATAAACTCGCAGCGTTGTAAAGGCAGTCGCGCCATACAGCAAGCCCGGATCATCGATCGCTAATTCCACCATGCCGCTGTGAATCAGCTTGCCGTCATACCAGCAGGTTTTAGAGGAAAGCGTTTCCGGTTGGTTTGGCTGAGGCTGTTCAGGACAGCTTGGGTTAGAATCATGAGAGTAATTCACAAAACTTAACAATGAAGCGGTTGAGGACGGATTTGGAGGGGAGAGAGGCGATCGCAGATTATCTGCAAGCGGAGTTCCCCTTTCTTGAAGATACGGGCGTTTTGTCTCCTTATCCTGGTGGGCGATCGGCGGGTCTACAAAGATTAGAGCAGTTTCAGCTTGAGAAATATGGCAAGCAGCGCAACTTTTTGGACGGAGAGGTGGGGCGGCTTTCCCCCTACATCAGTCGCGGCTGCATGGAACTGGAGGAGGTGCGGCAGTGGGCGCTGAAGCGCGGCAAGTCTAACTCGGTGGAAAAGTTTGTCTCAGAACTGGCGTGGCGGGCGTTTTTTCATCTGGTTTATGAAGAAGAGGGCGATCGCATTCTTAAGGATATGGAGAAGCCCAAAGTCTCCATGCGCCAGCATCAAACAACGCTACCCGAAGACATTGCCAACGGTGAAACAGGCATTCCCTCAATGGATACCTTCATCGCCATGCTGAAGGAAACGGGGTATCTACACAATCACGCCCGGATGTATCTGGCAAGCTACATCGTTCACTTTCGTCACGTTTCCTGGCGGGCAGGTGCCGACTGGATGTATGGTCTGCTGATTGACGGTGACTTTGCCAGCAACCATCTGTCCTGGCAGTGGGTTGCCTCCACTTTTTCCCACAAGCCCTACATCTTCAACCGAGAAAACCTGGAGCGCTACGCCGGATCGGTGCTGCCAGGTGATCCGCGCAAAGGCGACCCGTTCAACTATTCCTACGAAGAACTTTCGGAACAACTGTTTGGCGGTGAATATCAGCCAGAACAGAGCCGTACCTCTGGGAGCTATCGATAAATTATGTCTGCACTAGTTTGGTTTAACGAAGACGGTCTGAATCCTCAGCATCAGATGGTGCAAGACTACGCTGATTCGCCAAAGGTATATGTGTTTGATGTGGAATATCTACAGCGGTGGGCGATCGCCAAACACCGCATCCAGTTCATCTACGAATCGCTCCTGGAAATTCCCAACATCGAAATCTACAAAGGGGAAACGGTAGCCGTTCTGCGTCAACTCATCACCGACTATGGGGTAAATGAAGTTGTCACCAGTGAAACGCCAAATCACCTAGTCAAATCCTGGCAGGATGAGCTTTTGAAATACACCAGTTTGATTACCTATCCTGAAGTTTATCCAACGATAGATAGTCGTCCCAGACGGTTTTCTCACTATTGGCGAAAGTGCGATCGTGAATGGTTGACACTATGACCAATTGCAATCAACCTACGCTTCACAGCCTCACTAAGGGCAGTTGCTTTTCGCAGTAGCCCTTCCTGGTAGATTTGCATGAGTGATTGCAGTTCTAGTCGCTCATTTTCAAGTAGAAAACCTGCTTGCTGGCGATCGAGTAATTCGCTTAATCGAACATCCTGATCTGGTTCCATCCGTAGCTCTGTTAGCATTAGAGCCTGTTTGTCAGAAAGGTTGGAAGTGCCTCTCCTCACTCACCCAAAAGATTATCTAAAGCCAAAACTTCCAGATCTGGAACATCAACCAAACGGACATCGTTTGTCAAGAAGAATGATGCCCTTCCCCGTATGGCAGTCGCAATCTGAATCGCATCTGGGGTTCGCAAGTTGTGCCTTGCTCTTATGTGAGCCGCCGTTTCAGCAATTTCAAAAGATACAGGCAGAGCCGTCAAATTTGCTTGGTCAGAAATAATCTCACGATACTGTGCCGCAAGTTTTATATTGCCTGCTCGTATTGGATGAACTAAAACCTCTGTCAGCGTTAACGTGGATGTAACGACTCGAAACTCACCCTGATTCATTGCTTGAAAGAAAGCACGAACAAGATCTAAATATATTTCATTCTGTTCAATGAAATATATTAATGGTGCCGTATCTAAACCAACAGTTTGGTTTTGTAGCCTAATCAACCATTCCATGAAGCACGTTCCTGATCAACGTACTCTTGAGCATCAAGTCCTTGCCAAGTTTCTTTTCCTAATCCTTCCAATTCCATAATGTTACGTTTAGGCTTAGCAATCATGCGGTGACGCAATATGGCGGCTAAATCTTCCAACAACTGAAGTTGCTCATCTGGAGTAAGATTTTCAACCTGACGACGAACTTCTTGATAGGTAGTCATGTTCACCTCATATACAAAGCAATATTGATTATTGCTTTGCTGGTTTGGTTTAAGCTGGTTTCTAACTTACCACTCCAACTGGCGATCGCACTCCTCAATCGGTGTTGCCAATCCTTCTCGAATTGACTCCCGCATTCCTGGAATTGAGAGAAGGTATAGGGTTTCCTGTACTGCTGCCCAATCTGCTTCAGACAACAGCACTGCATTGCTATTTTGTCCTGCAATTACAATCGGTTGATGCGACTGACTGACTGAATCAATCAAATCTTGTAACGACTGCTGAGCTTCGTTAACTAGGATCATAATTCTCTAACCGCCTAATAGTAAGCTCTAGAAAAAGTGACGTGCGATTCACTTTATGTCCTGAATATATCTCAGCTTTAGTGATGTTCCCAGCCTTGTTGAATCAGTTGAACTAGGACAACTCGGCGGTTAGGGCGGATGTCCAGACTCGCTCGAAGTTGGCCTGTTTTAGGGCATTTACGGTTGCAGTGGGGTCTTGGACGCGGAAGCGGGAGCCGAGACGGACGAATTGGCGCTGGTGGTTGTCAGTGACGATCGCCACCACCGGAACTTTTGCCTTAGATTCTTCGGGGGCTTGGTCTAGCAAAATGGACTTGAGCCGATATTGTTCTTGCCCGTCTCTCGCTTGCTGGCAGTCTAGCTCAACCATCACCATTTGCACGGATTCAACAGGTTCTGCGTCTTCGACGATTAGCTGGGCGCGATCGTCGCGGCGATCGACTTTGCCCCAAACCATCAGACGGGCATCCACAATCAGATAGTTGCCGATGCGCTCGAAGGATTTGGGGAAGACGACGGCTTCGGCTTGTCCGGTCAGGTCTTCCAGTACGAGAATGGCCATGCGATCGCCCTTTTTGGTCATCACGGGCTTGATTGAAGCGATCAGGGCGATCGCACTCAACATCACGTTGTCAGGCAGGTCAGCCAAATCACTCAGGTTGATTGGAGCCAAGACTTTAGCTGCTTGCTGCACAGATTTAAGCGGGTGGTCAGAGATGTAAAATCCTAATAATTCTTTTTCTAGCTTGAGCTTTTCTTGGGGCGGAAAGTCTTCGACCGGGGAGGCTTTGGGAACTGCCTCAAAATTGGTGCTGCCCATTGAAGTATCGCCCAGCATATCGAACAGATTGCCCTGACCGATCGCTCGATCTTTAGCGCGAGACTGGGCCCAGTCCAGCACATAGTCGAGGTCTTGGGTCAACTGATTGCGATTAGGGGTGAAGCAGTCCAGCGCCCCACACTGAATCAAGGCTTCTAAGGCGCGACGGTTGACGGCGCGGGGGTCAATGTTGGGGTCTTCGGGGCAGGTGATGCGATCGCACAAATCCGCTAATGACTCAAATGCTCCACCCTGCTCTCTCACCGCTAGAATACATTCGATCGCCCCCTGACCCACATTTCGCACCGCCGACAGTCCAAACAAAATGCTGTTCTTTAAGGGCGTGAAGTCTACACCAGAGCGGTTGACGTGGGGCGGCTCTACCACAATTCCCATTGAGACGCAGGTGCTAAGGTACTTCTGTACTTTGTCCTGGTCGCCGCTGTTAGAAGTCAACAGTGCCGCCATGTATTCAACGGGATAGTTTGCCTTCAGGTACGCCGTCTGGAACGTGACGTAACCATAGGCGGTCGAGTGGCTTTTGTTGAAGCAATACTCAGCAAAAAGCACCATCTGGTCAAACAATTCTTCGGCGATCTTGGGTTTGACTCCGTTTTGGGCGGCTCCGTCGATGAAGATTTCACGGTGTTTTTGCATTTCGGAGACTTTCTTTTTCCCCATCGCTCGACGCAGCAGGTCAGCCTGCCCCAGCGAATAGCCTGCCATGTCCTGAGCAATCTTCATGATCTGCTCCTGGTAGACCATGATTCCGTAGGTTTCGTTCAGGATGGGTTCCAGGATGTGGTGCGGGTAGTCAATTTTTCGCGTCCGTGTTTACGATTGATGAATTTGGGAATCAGTCCGGCATCAAGCGGTCCTGGACGATAGAGCGCCAACACAGAAGAAATGTCTTCTAAACCAGAAGGCTTCAAATCCCGCACAATTTGCCGCATTCCTGACGATTCAAGCTGGAATATCCCTTCTAATGCACCTCTTGCCAAGAGCTTGTAGCTTTCAGGATCATCCAGCGGCAAGTTGTCCAGGTCAACGGACTGCTTATGGGTCTGTTCAATTAAGTCCACTGCTTTCTGAATCGTGGTTAGATTTTTTAGCCCCAAAAAGTCCATTTTCAGCAAACCCAGGGATTCAATATCTTCCATGAAATATTGGGTGAACACCGCTCCATCGGCGTTGCGCTGCAAGGGCACGATTTCATCCAGCGGGTCTGATGAAATCACGACCCCTGCCGCGTGAATGCCAACACTTTTATTGGTGCCTTCGATTCGCATTGCCATGTCAAGCCAGTGGCGAACCTGAGGTTCTTTGTCGTACTTCTCTTTGAATTCGGGGGCGGGTGTTTGCTCGGACACCATCACCGCTAGCTTGGTGGGCTTCCCCCGAACGACCGGGATCATTTTTGCCATGCGGTCTGCGTCACCGTAGGGAATGTCCAGCACCCGCGCTACGTCCTTCAGCACGGCTTTGGAGGTCATGCGGTTGTAGGTGATAATTTGGGCGACTCGTTCGGTGCCATATTTGTCGGTAACGTAGCGGATGACTTCATCGCGGCGATCGATACAGAAGTCGGTGTCAATATCCGGCATAGACTTCCGCTCTGGATTGAGGAATCGCTCGAACAGCAAGCCGTGATGTACCGGATCGATATTGGTGATTCGCAGCGCGTAGGCAACCAGAGAGCCAGCGGCTGAACCTCTGCCTGGCCCAACGGGAATGCGATGATCTCTGGCAAATTTAATGTAGTCCCACACTACTAAAAAGTAGGTGGAGAACCCCATCTGCTGCATCATTTTTAGCTCATATTCCAGCCGTTCCCGGTAAGCGGGGTCGATTTGCTCACGGGAGGTGCAGTTGCGGCGTTCGAGCAGTCCTTTCCAGGTGACTTCTTCGAGATATGTGTCGGCGGTGTGCCCTGAGGGAACGGGATAGTCGGGAATGCGGGGTTCGCCCAACAGCCCCTCGTAGGGTTCGATTTTTTTGGACACTTCTAAGGTGGTGGCGATCGCCTCTTCAATCACTTCATCGGTCAAATGATCGCGAAATAGCTGCCGCATCTCATCGGCTGACTTGAGGTATTCCGTGCCGCTGTAGCGCAGTCGCTTATCTTCGGTAATCAGCTTCCCGGTTTGAATGCAGAGCAGCGCATCGTGCGCTTCTACGTCAAAGCAGGAAATGTAATGAGAATCATTCGTTGCAATAATCTTGATGTCTAGCTCACGGGCAATTTTAATGATCTCAACGTTAACAATACGATCTTCTTGAGAGCCATGATCCTGAATTTCTAGATAATAATCGTCGCCAAACAGGTCTTTGTACCACTGCGCGACTCGACGGGCGATTTCGGGTCTGCCCTGCATGATTGCCTGAGGCACTTCGCCGCCCAAACAGGCACTCGTGACGATCAGCCCTTCGTGATATTGCTCTAACAGTTCTTTGTTGATGCAGGGTCGCGAGAAAATTCCTTTACCCTGCGTACCTTGCAGGTGAGAAACGGTGGTGAGTTTGACTAAATTTTTGTAGCCGTGAGTGTTTTTGGCCAGAACGACCTGATGGTAGCGGGGGCGGCGTTCTTGCTTGGTGATGTCGCCGTTAATCACATACATCTCGTTGCCGACGATGGGCGTGACTCCCTTGCTGCGGCAAACTTTGATTAGCTCGATTGCCCCATACATGACACCGTGATCGGTGAGGGCGATCGCAGGCATTCCTAGTTCCACCACGCGATCGAGCAGTTTAGGCAACTGACTGGCTCCGTCTAGCAAGCTGTAATCGCTGTGAATGTGCAGGCCAACAAAGGACATAGTTTCTCAAGCCATCAGGGTTGAGTTTAGAGTAACGGATTTTAACCACTATATCTAGCACTTTGTATGTAGTTTTTGAAGCAATTTACTCTATTTGTGGAGTAGGGCGATCGCCATCAGTTCACAAAAATCCAACCCTCTGTAGGGCGAACGGACGTTCGCCCCCACCTGGAATTCTTTGCTTAAATTTTTAATTTCGTTAAAGATGTATAGTACTAATGTATCAAATCAGGAGAGAAGCGCAACTCTTTCTAGAAGCTGTTAAGCCCCGATCTCAGGGCACCGTCACAGGGGGTTCTGGGTCGGGCAATGGCGTTGGGGCGACTGAGCGAACATTAGGGTTGCGATCGGAGTCTAGCGAGGGATAGAGGTTGGAATCAGGCGAGGTAGAGGGTTCTGTTGGCAGGGGAGCAATATCTAGCGGTTCGAGTGATTCGACAGATTCGGGCAGTGGCTCGACTTTTAACGGGGGTTCGGATTCCGTTAGCGTCGGTTCTTCTAGCGGCAGCGGCTCTGACTCTGACTCCAGGTTATAGTCCGAGTCATACTCTGGTTCGTAATCGGGGTCGTACTCTGGGGTAAAATTTTCAATCCCGTAATCGGTTGAGTCGCCGCTGGCTGAGGGTCGTCTCTCAACCGGAATGTCAACCTCAGACTCAAAATCGTAGGTGTCTGCACCGGGCCAGTCCTCAATCGGCGGAAAGGTTTGATCGCGACCAAACCCAGTGGTGCCGTTGCTTGTGTCTCCAGGTGTGTTTAGCCGTAGCGCTAAACCAAACCCCGCACCCCCAATGGCAGCGATCGCTGAGGTCATCACCAGCGCAATGGGGAGCCAGCGTACAGGTTTACGCGCAGGCTGGGGTGGCTCCGGCAAAATTGGACGCGGGACGACGGTGGACACTCTGGTTAACCCTGCTGCCAAGTCGTCAAATTGGGGCAATAGGGGTTCTGTTGTGGGGGGCGATCGCTTCCCCAACGATCTTCAGCTTCATCTGAAAGAGAAGTTTCCAAAGAATGTCCATTCGTCTGCACCGATCTCGGTAACGAAGAGAAGCTATCAATCGGCTCAAATGGTTCAAGAATTAGCGGATTAGGGTGCAGATTGTCGAGAATGTCTAGCCACTCGCTGATGGACTGAGGACGCAGGTGAGCAGGCTGCAATCCTTTCAAGATTGCCTGCTCTACGCCAGGGCTAAGTTGAGGGTGAAGCTGGCGCAGCGCAATCAGAGAATTTTGGTCGAGCGTTGTTTGGTTTAACGAAACAAAATCGATTGTTCGGGTCGCGGGGTGTTGTCCGGTCAGCAAATAGTAGAGCGTGATCGTTAGCGCCTGAATGTCTGTGCTGGGATCAGGCGGCGGCAGAAAGGCTGGTGCTGCCTCAATGGATGTTGAGGATTCAGAATTCTTTAAGGAAGGGAACTGGGTGAAGGGCGATCGCCCCTGATTGGCAATCTGAACCCCTGTCAGCACGACCTCATCTGTTCCCCGTTTCAGCACAATGTTTTGTGGCTTTACCCGCTGGTGTACCAGCCCCTGACGATGCAGCGCTTGCAGGGCAGAGGCAACCTGGCGAATGTATTGAACCGCAACAGCTTCCGCAAAAGGATGGCTGAACTGCACCCGGTCTGCAAGCGTCTGCCCTGACACAGACTCCAATACAGCAAACGGTATCGTGTCTTCCTGAAACACATCTAGCAGGCGGGCAAGGTGAGGATGGGAGCATTGAGCCAACTGCTTAGCTGTGACCAAGAACTGCTGCTGCCGCTGAGTCAAGTCCCTATCGGGTTCCTCCCGTAACGTTTGCAGGAGGACGGTCTGGTCTAGCCCAGAGTGAGTAGCCTGGTAGGTCAGGTCATCCCCCTGACCTAAGACCGAGTGGACAACGTATTTGCCGCTTTGCAGAACTGCTCCAGCCGCCAAATTCATAAGCAAGACGAAGTAAGATACTAGTTTAAATTCTTCAGCCTATACTACCGCCTTCGGGAAGGGGAGAGCGATCGCCAACAAATCTGAACACACTCACTGGGGAAAATGTTTTGCCAGAAAAGCGATCGCTTGGTCGCGATCGCCCACCACGCCATCCAGCGTTGCCAGCAGCAGCGCTGCCAAAATTTCTTTGAACTGCTGACCTGGCTTATATCCCAAAGCTTTGAGGTCATTGCCGTCCAGGGGCGCTTTGACCTGTGACCAGGTAGTGCGATAGCGCCAGATGATTTTACGAATCGACCGGGGACTGGCGATCGCCACCAGCAGCAGCGTTGGCCAATCGTACTGACGCAAACGCTGAACTACCTGGCTGGGTTGCTGACAGTCTGGCAAGTCCGCTAGTGCGGCTTCAACCTGATCCAACTGCTGAAGCCGCTGGATACTATCTGCCGCAAGCTGTAAATTTTCTGCGACCTTTCCTCGATCGGCGAGATCAAGCGCCATCAGCAAGACTTCCAGAAGGACTTGCCAGTGTTCAAGTGAGCCTGCGGGATCAAAGCGAGTGAGCCAGCGATCGGCCAGTCGAAGCTGTTTCCAGCGATCGCCCAACTTCAAGTCGGGGTAAATGCACTGAAGCGCATCCAGATCAGACAGCAGTTGAATGGCGGCTTTCCAGTACGGAGCTTGCAGAATGTACTTTAGCTCTTGCTTTAACCGAGTTTGCAGGGCAGGTGTTTTGTCTGCTTTTGCCTGAACGCGCTGATAGATACCGCTGGCGATCGCATGGCGAATATAGCCCTCCGTTTGGGGATCAATCTGAAAACCCAGCCGCACCGCAAACCGCACCGCCCGAAAAATCCGCGTTGGGTCTTCGATAAAACTGTTGGTGTGCAGCACCCGAATTTGCTGCAACTGCAAATCTAGCAGCCCGCCAAAGAAATCTAGCAGTTCCCCAGAGCGAGGAGCCGTCAGCCGAATCGCCATCGCGTTGACTGTGAAATCGCGACGGTAAAGATCCTGGCGAATCGAACTTGCTTCCACCTCTGGATTTGCCGCTGGGTAGGGGTAAAACTCCGTCCGAGCGGTAGCAATGTCAATCCACAGGGAGCCAAGCTGGGGATCATCGTGCCATAAAAGCGCCGCTGTTTGGAATCGACCGTGAACTTGCAGCCGCGCTTCGGGATACGTTTGTTGCAAATCCTTCGCTAACTCTACGCCCGCCGCCGCGTCCGCTGCTCGGTGAAAACCATCGACGACGAGATCGATATCTTGAATCAGCAATCCATCCTCCGGTGCCAGCAGCAGGTCGCGCACCGCCCCTCCCACCAGGTAAAGCTGCCAGCCGCGCTGTTCTGCTAACCGGGCTGTGGTCATTAGCACTTCCCAAAGTGCTGAAGTGAAGCGATCGTGCAGCCACCTCTTGACTACCTCTGGCAGCGGACAAGACCTCACCAAACGGCGCTCCCTGGCAGGTGTCTCTCCGAGATTGCCTTTCCCCTTTTGCCCATTCCCCAAACCCCACTCCCCCGCTCCCCCCGCTCCCCATCCTGCTGCAACTGTCGCAACACATCTGTGCGCGTCACAATGCCCACAAGCTGCTGGTTCTCTAAAACAGGTAGCCGCCCCACATCATAAGTCACCATGAGAGACTGAATTTCTGACAAAGGCGTATCGGGGGCGATCGTTTTCAAACTGGTTGCCATGTAGCCCTTCACGGGAGCATGACTGAAGCCGTGATGCAAAGCAATATCTAGATCACGGCGAGAAATTATCCCAACTAACTGATCTTGCTCATTCACCACCGACAGCCCAGAATGCCCGTAGCGCAGCAAAATCCGCTGAGCCTCATCGATCGTCGTCTCAGGGCGAATCGTGCGAACTGGCGAAGACATCAAATCCCTGGCAGTCGGCGGATGGGGAATTTCTGCCTTGATCTGCTCGATGAGTTGCGCCAAAACAGCCTTAGGGTCAGAAGTTCTCAGAGTTGCTGCCGCCGCCCTGGAATGCCCGCCTCCACCCAGTGGTTCGAGCAGTTTTCCTAAATTGATCCCTTCCAGTTGAGAAGTCGCTAAAGAACCACTGTGCAATCGGGCGATGATATTCAGCCGTTCTTCGTTTGAGTCGGCAGTAGGGTAGCAAACTGACAGCAGCAAAATGTTAGTTTCGGTCAGGTTGATCAGGTGTGAAGCCAAATGAGATAAGCCCTGCACATACCCTTCCTGGGGCAACAGCAGTGAGGCGATCGCAATTCCCCAAATCGTCTCAATCTGAATCTGATCGAGGGCTTTAGCCAGCAAATCCTGAAGCTGAGGCGACAGTCCTGGCTCTACGTATTCGGCGATCGCCCTTAAATTTGCCCCCTGACCCATCAGCCAGGTCAACGCTGCCGCATCTCGCACCGTCGTATGCTCAAAGGTGAGCGATCCCGTATCCACGTGAATCCCTAGCGCCATTACCGTTGCTTCTGCTGCTGTCAAGGTAATTTGAGAGGCTTGAAGCCGCTCGGCGATTAGAGTTGCTGTTGCACCGACTGCCTCGACATAACGTTTTGTTGCGGCAACGTCTCCCGCTGCGTCCTGATGATGGTCATAAATGGTGATCTCCACATCTGGCAGATCGAGCCACTCTGCCGCTTTGCCGAGGCGATCGCGCCACTGCGTATCTACCACTGTCACTGTCCGAATCTGGTCTGTCCGCACCGACCGACGCTCAATCAAAGCATATTCATCGCGATGCAGCGCCAAAAACTCTCGCACCGTCGGATGTGCCCCTCCACTCAGCACAACCCTGGCTCCTGGCAGCAAACGGGATAAACCGACCGCTGCCCCCAGCGTGTCGAAGTCTGCTGTAGTGTGGCAAAGGATTAGATCCATGATGAGGGGCTAGGGGCTAGGGGCTAAAGACTAACCCCTTCCCTCAATCTTGCCAGAGAACCTGTTTGCGTGGGTCAATTTCTGATAGCTTACTATTCAGGGCTAATTCAGTGCTGGAGGTGGTTTCACCTGAGACGGTCTAGCCTTACTTTTGTTAAGAAAAAAGTTGGGAGAAAACAATAATGTCAATTGTATTTCAGATTGCACTGGCGGCTCTAGTGCTAATGTCTTTTGCCATGATTATTGGGGTTCCAGTTGCCTATGCCTCTCCGCGCAACTGGGAGCAGTCTAAGCGGCTGATTTTGCTCGGCTCGATTGTTTGGATAGCGCTGGTGCTGTTGGTGGGCGGACTCAACTATCTGGTGGTTTAAGCTGGAGGAAAGAGTCAATTACCCCCGTTAGCGAGAAAACATGGCAGTTTTTGAGGGTAGCTTTACCCAAACAGAATCCTGGCGATTTGCGATCGTCATTGGTCGTTTCAACGATTTAATCACTGACAAGCTACTGTCGGGCTGTCAAGACTGCTTGAAGCGGCATGGCATTGACCCTGATCCTCAAGGGATGCAGGTTGATTACATCTGGGTTCCAGGCAGCTTTGAGGTGCCGCTAGTGGCGCGTCAGCTTGCGCTGACTCACCGCTATGATGCTGTGATTTGCCTGGGAGCCGTAATTCGTGGGCAAACGCCCCACTTTGACTATGTTGCAGCTGAAGTGTCTAAAGGAATTGCGGCGGCTGGTTTTCAGACAGGCGTTCCAGTAATCTTTGGGATCTTGACCGCTGACACAATGCAGCAGGCGCTAGAGCGGGCTGGAATCAAAAGCAATAAGGGCTGGGACTATGCCATGAACGCAATTGAGATGGCGAGTCTGATGCATCAGGTGAAAACGATCGCCCCTGACCTGTATGGCAATGGGTTGACGGGTAGCGCCAATCCTCAAACTTTGCCCGCCTCCATGAAGCGGGCGATCGCCCCTGAAGCGACAGAGGAAGGATGAGGGAAATGCTCTCTTGTCCTTGTTTCTCTAGCCCCTAGCCCCCAGCCCCTAACCCCTAAATGACTTGACAAGCTAATCAAATTCTGACAACATACATAATAGTCCAAATTTGCGGGTATAGCTCAGTGGTAGAGCGTCACCTTGCCAAGGTGAATGTCGCGCGTTCGAATCGCGTTACCCGCTTTGAAAGTCTTTACACCCCTAAGGTGCTTTCCTGACCTGAGTCTTTTGCAGTCAAGGGTTTTCTCGAAAAAGATCTTGCCCGTTATAAGAGCAGATGGGTTTTGAGCTAAATTTAGGAGTGTTAGAATCGAACTGGCTGGACTAAGTTAGCCGTTGTTACTTCTGATAAGGTTCAGCTTTCGGGTGTACGATAGATTTCCGTCACAGCCGTCAGGAATAGGTAGTTAACCACTCCTGCTAATCGATCGTTCTAGTATTCCTAACTCCAGTCACCTCGCGCTGCCGCTGCTTGTGCAATCTCAGAAGAATCACAAGATTGACCTGAACTCTGACTATCCTTGCCCCTGCCGCCGCCGTGGTCGGCTTACTCCGATCGCATTGACCGAGGCGTTTGGCTGCAATCGATGTCAGCAAATATTTGTAGTGCAGGAGGGGGGTTACGTAATTGAGCAGCTTTCCACCAATTACCCTTACAAACGGGCTTGGCGCTGGTCTGGGCATCAGTGGAGCATGGCACACTCCAGTTTGGGCAGGGGCTATTTGTCGCTGACTCTAGCGATTATTTTTGGATTAGTTTTTTTGCTGCTGATTACCACCTTGCAGTCACCTCTGAGTACCAGTATCACGTTTCGAGTGATTGCGGCTCTTTTCCTCTCGGTGCTGCTTGTCTTTATGCTTTGGCTGGCTTGCAGACGTTAGCTGATGGTAGTGAATTCTTCAAATTCTTCATCTGACGTAGTGACGACTGCTCTTTCTGCCCACCAGTCTTCTCTGGTTTTAGCGGCGATGAAAGGAGCAGATCGCAGTCGTGCCCTTCAGGGAATGGCAAAAGCTTTGAATAAGCGGCAGGATGACATTCTAGAGACAAATACGCTAGACTTGGAAGCTAGTCGTGAAATGGCCGTGCCGGAGTTAATTTTGGACTGGCTAAAGCTAACACCTGAACGGCTTCAAACAGCAGTACAAATTTTGCAGCGGTTGGGAGAGCTATCTGATCCTATTCAGCAAGTGTTAAACACACCCTTTCAAGTAGATCAGTGCCAAACGTACTGTCAACTCATGCCCTTAGGGGTAATCGCGCTGATCTACGAAGCTTTCCCAGAACTGGCGGCGATCGCAGCAGGTTTGTGTATTCGCACGGGCAATAGCTTGATTCTCAAGGGAGGCAGTGAGTCCAGCCATTCCAATCAAGTGATTGCTGAGATTTTGCAAGATGCAATTGAAGATGCTGGCTTACCGCGAGATGCCTTAAAACTAATTCCGGCTGATCAGGGCGACCCGATCCGGGAACTGGTGACGCAAGATCAGTACATTAACCTGGTGATTCCTTATGGTCGGGCTAGCCTGGTACAGCAGGTGATTCGGCAGGCGACAGCGCCCGTCTTGAAAACTGCAATTGGCAATTGCTGTCTTTACTGGTCGCCTTCTGGCAGTATGGATGTAGCACGCTGGATGATTTTAGACAGCCATCAGAGCGATCCTGATCCGGTGAATGCGATCGAGAAGGTGCTGATTCATCGCGAGCATCAAGCCTCTTCTTTAACAACCCTTTGGCATAGCCTGAAGGAAAAGGGCTTCAAGATTAAAGGCGACATCGAGTTAGCAGCCCATTTTCCGGAACTGTCTCCGGTTGACTCTATTGAGTGGGGACGAGCCTACTTAAATAAAACGATTGCCTTTAAAGCAGTGGATGGATTGGAGACGGCGATCGCCTGGATTAATCAGCATAGTAGCGGTCATGCTGACTGTCTGGCCACTGAGTCTTACCAGGAGAGCCGCCAATTTGCCCTGGGAATTAATAGCGCCATGACCTATATCAACGCTTCTCCGCGATTCAGGCGCAACCCCAAACCGGGCAACCCCATTTCGTTAGGAGTGTCTAACCAGAAGGGACATCGCCGAGGGTTAATTAGCTTAGAGACATTAACCACCGTCAAGTACATCGTTCAGGGCAATGGATTGTGAGTTCAGCAAGCTCTTTAGTTAAACGCAAGGGCTACTCTTCTGGCGGCAATTCAGGCTTGGGCGGCTTTGGTTCAGTGAGCAAGCTGTCTTTAGATTTTTTCAGTTCCTTCCAAAGTTGCTTGATTTGATGGTACGCGTCCTCAGGAGGCACTTTGCCCCCTGTCTCCAGGCCGCAAATGAGAGATACTCGTTGAGCAAATTCTTGCAGATTAGCGTCAAACGCTAAATGCTCCGGAGAAAATTCTCCCCGAAAACGCGCACGGGGATAAAGAAATTGATCGATATTTTCTTCATTGTTATCTGTCATACCGTATTCTCACTTGGAATTCTCAATATTCATAACCTGCCCACATCTTAAAGGAAACTATCTGAGGATAGGAATAAGGCAAAAACCCGCTTCCAGCTTGATTGGAAGTTTAAGCAGCCCCGATCGCTTCAATCGCGGCTTCCAGGGCGATCGCCACGTGCGTCCAGTGCGTTCCTCCCTGACAGAAGACGGTGTAGGGTTCTCGCAGCGGGCCATCTGCCGAAAACTCGGAGGTACTGCCATCGATAAAGGTGCCGCCTGCCATCACTAACTGACTCTCATAACCCGGCATTTCAGCCGGAACGGGGCTGAGATAGGAACCAATGGGTGAATGCTGCTGAATCGCTCGACAGAAGGCAATCAGCTTTTCGGAGGAACCCAACCGCACTGCCTGAATCACATCGCGACGCGGCTCAAACGGCAGCGGGTTGACAGGATAGCCCAACTGGTCAAACACGTAGGCCGTCAGGTGATTGCCCTTCATCGCTTCCCCAACCATCTGCGGCGCGAGAAATAGCCCCTGAAACAACAGCCGATTTTGGTCGAAGGTGGCTCCCCCAGCGCTGCCGATGCCAGGGGCAGTGAGCCGACAGGTGGCGGCTTCTACCAGGTCAGCCCGTCCTGCCACGTAGCCGCCTGCGGGAACAATGGTGCCCCCCGGATTTTTGATTAGCGATCCGGCGATCAGGTCGGCCCCGACTACGGGTGGCTCTCGGTCTTCGATGAATTCGCCGTAGCAATTATCGACAAAGCAAACGGTATCAGGGTTTTGCTGTTTAACCAGACGGACAATTTTTTCGATGTCGGCGATCGCCAAACTCCGCCTCCAGGAATAGCCGCAAGAGCGCTGAATTAAGACTAAACGAGTATGCTTCTGCACCGCAGACTCTAACCCTTGCCAGTCCAGAATGCCTTCGGAAATAAGGTCTAATTGACGGTATGAGATGCCAAATTCCTTTAGAGAACCTTGACCCTGCCCCCTTAAACCAATTACTTCTTCTAAAGTGTCATAGGGGGCACCTACTACGGCTAGCATCTCGTCTCCGGGGCGAAGCACCCCATACAGGGCAGAGGCGATCGCATGAGTGCCTGAGACAAACTGCACCCGCACGGCAGCAGCTTCAGCACCCATAACCTCGGCAAACACCTGATCCAGGATTTGCCGACCCAGATCATCGTGTCCATAGCCCGTCACTCCGGCAAAGTGATGGACTCCGACCCGGTGATGACGCAGGGCTGTTAGCACTCGCTTCAGGTTTTTCTTGACCTGAGCGTCAATTCCAGAAAAAATCTGGAATAGTGCCTGTTCTGCTCGTCGCAGTCGTTCAACGCTGTTCACAGTTAACCTCCTCGCAAAAATGAGTTGAATTCACGGGTTTTCTAAACCTGCCATCTGATTTCTGCCGGAGGTTAAATATCTTGTCCCCCCAGTCTTGGGAGAAGATGTCTGTGTTTCGACCGAAGCAAGGTTGGCAAAAACCCTGCCAGTGTTCGCTTCTTCAAGATTCACAGAGCTTATTGTCGCGCAGATTGGGCTGCAAAATTCACATTGAGATTACTGCATGACTATTGCAACATCAACCGAACCTCGTATTACCTGGCCCATTATTTTCTTTATGGCAGCGATTCACATTGGAGCGCTGTTCGCTTTCCTTCCCAGTAACTTTAGCTGGACGGCGGTCGGCCTTGCCGTATTTCTGCACTGGCTCACGGGCGGTCTAGGCATCACGCTGGGATGGCATCGCCTGGTGACGCACCGTAGTTTCCAGACTCCTAAATGGCTAGAGTACCTCCTGGTTTTTTTTGGTAGCTTATCGCTCGAAGGTGGCCCGATTGAATGGGTTGGGCTACATCGCCATCACCATGTTCACTCTGACCAGGAATTGGATCATCACAATTCTAGTAAGGGGTTTTGGTGGAGTCACATGAGCTGGATGCTGCACGAAGTGCCCGCCAAACAAGAAGTTGCTCGATATACAAAAGATATCGCCAATGATCCGGTCTACCAGTTTTTAGAAAAGTATTTTCTGCCTATTCAGATCGTTTTTGCTGCGATTCTTTACTTGATTGGAGGCTGGTCTTTTGTCGTTTGGGGAATCTTTCTACGGCTGGTTGTGGTGTATCACTGCACCTGGTTCGTCAATAGCGCAACCCACAAGTTTGGCTATCGTACCTATGAGTCGGGCGATCGCTCCACCAACTGCTGGTGGGTTGCTCTGCTCACTTACGGTGAGGGCTGGCACAACAACCATCACGCTTTTCAATATTCTGCCCGTCACGGTTTGAAATGGTGGGAAATTGATATGACCTGGATGACGATCCGGTTTCTACAATCGCTCGGTTTAGCTACTAAGGTAAAGCTGGTAGAAGCAGAATAGTTGGGCTATGAGCAGTTAGCTAACTCTAGTTCCTAAAGTATCTGACTAGATTAGCTAGTTGCCACCTTTTTGTTTTGATTCTTAGCATCATGGATTAAATGAAGCCTGATATTTTTTGGAAGTGCCGTGCGGAGCGCGGCACTTCCAAAAAATATCGCAGGTTAATTAATTCACGATCCTTAATTAGTTTGGAGCCTGCGTAAGCAGGCTTTTTTAATTGCTTCAGGGTAGCTTTAAGCTGAGCGCAGAAGTTGAGTCTGCGATCCGTATCGTTGCTGAAGCTGATGCATATGGTTAAATAGCTGCCAGCAATATGGCTCAGGCAAACCACAGGTGACAGCACCCCGTAGCACCACATTAAAATACCAGTCGTTGGGAGCGAGTTCTTCAGTTAGCTTGTCCAAAACAACGTAGGTACGAACGTTTTCATACTGCCGCCCCCGATGGTGAACGCTCACGATCTCGTGCTGATAGCCTTCCTCTCGTAGATCCAGGCGATCGCTCAACCGCTGCGGCAGGCGATACAAAACGCCTTCCACAAATGCAGTCGGATCTCTAACTACGTCTAAAACACCGCAATTCCTTAACTGGGATTGCCGAAGAAATCCCAGCCGATAGCCTTTCAGCGTCGCCGCCCCGATCACGTAAGCGTGAACGTTTTCACCGAGCGATCGCTTCAGATCAACGGGACACATACAGGAGCCGTAAGCAAAGTAGTAGAACGTTGGTTCTTGGGACGATTTTGCATCGGCTGCTCGAGCATTCGCTATCTGAGCAAGATGGATCTGAGCAGGTACTCCTGTCATGGTTACAAGTCTCGCCAATCACTTTAGCCTGTGATTGTAACAGAACAAAACTCGAATTGTCACCTATTCCGACGTATAAACCGTAGATTTATTTTACTTTCAAACCTGCCGGGAGATAGGCTTAGGTTCTTTCTCAGAAGTCTATAAGGGGCGATCGCCTAGCGAGTGGGTCGCCGTCTCTGCAAAAACTCAGGAATATCTAAACCGGGCTTATTTCTGGATTCAGGAACTGTAGAAGGTGTCGGGATAATAGCTGGAGCGCTGACGCTGCGCTTTAGCGTGGTCACTCTAGAGGTAGGCGCGGCCTGCGGTTCAGCCGAGAAGCCAGTAGCAATTACCGTAATCCGAACTTCACCCTGGAGGCGATCGTCAATCACCGCGCCAAAAATAATATTTGCGTTGGGATCAACCGCCTCATGAATAATTTCTGCGGCTGAGTTAACTTCATGCAGGGTCAAATCAGAGCCGCCCGTAATATTCAGCACGACTCCTTTCGCCCCATCAATCGAAGACTCCAGCAGTGGAGAAGAAATTGCCGTCATCGCCGCTTCTCTGGCCCTCGACTTACCAGAACCCACGCCAATACCCATGAGGGCTGAGCCTGCATCTGCCATCACTGCCCGAACATCTGCAAAGTCAACGTTGACCAAACCTGGGATTGTAATAATGTCTGAAATACCCTGTACGCCCTGACGCAAAATATCGTCTGCGACTCGAAAAGCATCCTGCACCGGAGTTTGTTCTGAAATCACCGATAGCAGCTTGTCATTGGGGATCATGATTAGCGTATCGACTCGGCTTTGCAAAGCAGCAATGCCTTCGTCTGCCTGACTGGTGCGCCGTCTACCCTCAAAGGTAAAAGGACGAGTAACAACGCCTACGGTCAAAGCCCCAACTTCTTTTGCGACTTCTGCGACGATGGGAGCCGCACCCGTGCCCGTTCCGCCGCCCATACCAGCCGTAATAAAGACCAGATCAGCGTGTTCTAACGCGGAGGCAACCTCATCTCGCGATTCTTCAGCCGCCTTTTGTCCGATCGCCGGATTGCCGCCAGCACCCAAACCGCGTGTCAGCTTTTGCCCGACCTGAAGCCGATTCTGAGCGGATGCGTTGGTCAGAGCCTGAGCGTCTGTGTTAATAGACCAAAACTCTACGCCCGAAACCTCACTGGCAATCATCCGATTGACAGCATTACACCCACCACCACCGACCCCAATCACTTTGATTCTGGCTATGCTGCTAGGCACGATTTCATCGCTCCTGGATTCCTCTCCCAGCACGGCTCTGGCATCGCGAACTTGACTTAAGTGTAGCCCAGAGTTGGTAAAAGGATTTGAAGTATTCATTGATACTGGAAGAGTAAATTGATTTCACTTACTAAAAACTGCGTGGGCGATAGATCACTAACTGCTGAGCGCTAATTCAGGCTTAAGATATAGCGATTCAGTGGACTTCTAACCCGCAAATCTATGGGATCAGTGGACAAAACTCAAAAGACGCAGATTTAAATCTATTTGAGTAGCGCATTAACCGTGTCTGGCTAAAACTAAACCTTGTCCACTCGCTAACTCTAGTCAACTATAGGGTAAGTTGCTTGAAAAACCAATAATACACAATAGTTAGACTAATGGAAGACCAATTGAATCTAAAAGGTAGAAATTTATTTTTCAACTGCGTTTTTTAGAGGAATGTCCTGGCACCGACCCGTCAACCTGTTAACCCTAATTTTCAACGCAGAATTAGCAATAGACGCAGAATTAGCAATAGCCAAAAACTAAGGAGAGATGGGGACTGCTGTATTCTCTGGCACAGCATCAGTTTCAGTCATATGGAGCGAGGGATTATCAGGATTTCGCAAGTCGATGTAGTCGATCTGGCTGCTGTCTACATTTTCAGGCAATTCTTGCATCTGGTTTAAGGCATTCAATTGTTTTGGAAACTGGGAACTGTATGAACCTAAATGCACAACTCCTAGCTCTGTCTTGAGAATCAGGTTAGCTGGGTCTCGCCAATCAATTTCGGTAATTGTAATTGGGCTGCGGCTGACCTGAGAATAGAGTTTTGACCATTCAGCAAGATATTGGCTGGGCATTCCTACAACCCTGAGATTGGGAAGCGGGGACTGATTCAACCCCACATAGTTTGCCAGGGGCACTGATATTCCTGTTTCGTCGAGTAGCTTAATCTGAGAAGTCCCTGGCAACGCGGTAGATGGAGTTTGCTCAGGAGACTGAATTGTGGCAGTGGCTACTGGGTCTTGTGCTAGTAAAACTGCAACGGGACGACGTTCCTGAACCTGTACGGTCAGTCCTGGTGGAAATAGATGACGAGTTACGGTTGCATCAGTAATGAATGCCTGAGATTTGAGCTGAGCTGTTAGCGTCTGCGGCTGTAGCTGTAAGAGATGCTGAGGATAGGCGATCGGGAGGAGAGCCTGAACTGCCTCTTTGGAAAGGAATTCATTGCCCTCGATCGCGATTTGTTCTGGTGCTCGAATGGTCCAGGCGGGTAAGGTGGCTCCCCAAACCAGCCCGCCTGCCAGCCCACTCACTGCTAGCGATCGCCAACCCGCCTGAACTACTTTCAAACGGCGCTGGCGGCGTAATTTTTGCCGTCTTTCTGTCAATTCTGTGCGAGAAACGGATGCAATGTTAGTCATCGCGGTTAAGACAAGGGGATGAAGTAGAAGTCCGATTTCTATGCAGTTTTTCTAAGCAATTCGAGCCTTTTCGAGTTCGCCCAATTTTGCAGTCTGTTTGTGTCAGTCCTGATTTTTTTGGATCGACCGATTTATGACTGCATGATATAGCAGGTTTCGAGTATCAAGGTACGAATTTTATCAGGTTATGATCCAGCGGATTCGGCAGATTCAGCCTGGAGGTGGCGCAGGTCTTGCTGAAGGTGCTTGCCCCACTGAAGCGCGAGAGACATCTCGGTGAAGGGAATGCGGATTGGCTCTACATTGGGCGATCGCTCAAATTCCAGGGCTATTTTGCGGCCACTGTGCGGCGGCGTTTCTAAATCAAAGGATTGGCTGTCTGCCCAGAGTCGAATGGCGTAAACCTGCTCCAGTGAAAACGTTTGTAAATCAACTGGAGCTTTGCGCGTCGGTTTGCCCCAGGTTAGGGTGCTGCCATTCTGTCCTAATACTGAATAGATGTCGTACTTCGCTCGCTCAAACTGCTCTGCCCAAACCCGATAAGCTTCCAGTTTTTGATATTCGTTCCAACCGGCCCAGGCCAACCCAATAAAGACGGCTAGCAGCGGCAACCAGAGAAGTCCTCTTGTCATAATTCTGCACCTCAAATTTAGGACTGCGATCGCAATAACTTTCAGTAATGTTTTTTAAGCAACGCTCAACTTCCATTGGAGTGAGCTTGAGCTATCTTGGTGAATAACTGATGCTGTGGCAAAGCGGGTTTTATGAAAAGGTTTTTATTAACTGGCTTGTTCTTGATGGGGCTGTTTTTTGCTCTGGCTAGTTTCCCTGGTCTGGCAAATAAAGGTGAATATGAGTCTATTGTGCTGGATTTTAGGGATGACTTGACGGCAGGGCAGATCGAAAGCGAATTGGGCGCGATCGCCCAACAGTTCAACGCGGCTCCTCGGCTGAATAGCATTTTTTCTGAGCAAGATAACGTCTATGTGGTGGAAGGCGATCGCCAACTGCTCAAGCGGCTCAGACGCTCAGACCTGAAGCAATACACCGAATCAATCGAGCCAAACTACATCTATGCCACTCAAGAAGTTCCAAACGACCCCGACTATGCCAAGCAGTGGAACTTCCTCAACATCAAAGTTGAGTCTGCCTGGGATGAAACCAAAGGCGCTGGCGTAACAGTTGCCGTAATCGACACTGGAGTAAGCCAGGTTCCTGATCTCCGCAGCACCAAATTTGTCGCAGGTTATGATTTCGTCAACGATCGCACAGAAGCTACAGACGATAACGGTCACGGAACGCACGTTGCCGGAACCATCGCCCAGTCCACTAACAACGGCTACGGCGTAGCCGGGATCGCCTACGAAGCCAGCATCATGCCGCTGAAAGTGCTGGCGGCTTCTGGTGGCGGCACGGTGGCTGACATTGCCGAAGCGATTCGGTTTGCCGCAGACCACAACGCCGACGTGATTAATATGAGCCTGGGGGGGGGTGGCGACACTGACCTGATGAGAGAGGCGATCGACTATGCCCACAGCAAAGGGGTTTTGATTGTCGCCGCAGCAGGCAACGCCAGCAGCAACTCTGCCTCCTATCCGGCCCCGCTACCCCAAAGTCAATTTGCCGTTCTGCCCTGGATTCTACTGGAGTCAAAGCTCCCTACTCTAACTTTGGCGCGGGGTAGACATT
>JAAUTN010000240.1 GCA_012031415.1 Leptolyngbyaceae cyanobacterium SM1_4_3
TCAACGCCTCTAGCAGATTGGCATCGGTCGCCGCAGGAGCGGGATCGCCTGTGTTGTAGTTGGGTTTGAGAAATACCGTTTTGCCAGAAAACTCTGTGGCTGAAACAGTTCAATTGCCCGCCGAGTGCCTGTAACCCGATCGTCTGTCTTAACCAGCACAACGCGATGAGGGCTGGCAGAGGAACTGACAGATGGAGTGGCGATCGCAGGCGCAGGTGCCTGAACGATTTCCAACGGTTTTGCCGCTTCTGCCGAGGCGACTGCTGAAGAAACTTCGGGTTGGGGACGACGAGCGATCGCCCGAATTGCAGACGGAAGGGCTAATGCTCCAGTTGCAAGCCCCAACCGCCGCAACACTTTACGTCTGGTGTATTGATTTGTGCGTCGATGAGTCATCGCCATTGATCACAAACTCTGCTTTTGTCATTATGGCGATCGCAGATGAGATTAACCTGAGTTTGGAGAATGATTGATAGGACACTTTCAGTACTCATCAGCTAAACTGATCCTTTACGGAAAGACTTTGTAGATGTCCTTCCGATGAGCAACACGCTCACAAATCAAGATTTGATCGTCTTTCTCAACTGTAAGACCAATTCGATAGCTACCTATACAGATTTTGTATTTGTCAGAGTAGCCCTTCATTTTTTCCAAGTACCCTAACTCGAAAGGGTTCTCCGCTTCAAGTTCCTCAAAAACGATAGGTTCTATACGCGACTGAATCTCTGCTGGTAAAACAGCAAGTTCCTTCAAAAACCGCTTAGTATACTCAACTGTCCACATACTCGTCCTTTAACAGTTGGTAATACTGCTGAGCTTCGGTTTTGGAGATCCGTTCTCTGCCTTCTGGCTCCTCTATCAACGCTGCCAACCCATAGTTCTCTAAGATCTCTTCAATCTGTTCAAACTCAGCGATGGGAATTCGTACAGCAATTGGCTGCTGATTTTCGTCAAGGATGTAATCTTTGTGAAGTTTAAGCATTTGAATGAGTTCACTTAAGGAGAAGGTCGGAAATATTCGTCCCAATCGTTGTCACGCAAACCGTTTTCTTCGCGGAAATCTTTTGGGGTGTCCTGGTCGAGAAAGTCCATTAGCTCATCCCAGTCAGATTCGTCTTCAGTTTCAGGTTTGACAGCGTATTCAACAGATTCAACCACTTCAACAGCAGGTTCAGCAGTAGGTTCAGCAGGTTTAGCATTGGCTGCGGATGTCTGAGGCAGTCGAAGGGGAATTAACGGTGGTTCTTGGGGTGGCTCAGTTGGGAGGGGAGTTACTGGATCGGTTGTGGGAGCATCAGGGGATTTAAACTGCGATCGCCGCAACAGCTTTTCAATGGGATCTATTGAAGTTACACCTGAATCGGTCGGAGCCGCATCGATTGGTATCGCATCGGTTGGTGTCGTGTCTATCAATTCGACGGGCGGCAGTACGGTAGGCTGAATCGGTGGAGAATCTTGGACTGCTGCTGCTTTTGCTTGAGCAGTCTGTTCGGTTAGGGCAACGCTCTGACGAAATAGACGAATGATTTGCAGCAGGTTAGCTAGATGCTCAGGCGGAATTTGCTCAATTTCCTGAATGAATGGGCGAAGTGCGGCAGAATTGCGATCGCCCCCTATTTCTCTAGCGCCCAGATCTGAGTCTTCCAAAAAATCGTCGTCATCGTCAAAATCATCCTCAAAGTCGTCGTTGAAGTCGTTGAAGTTGTTGAAGTAGCGATCGCTCATACTTTTCCCTCGTCAGCTTCATTCCTGTTACCCGCTGTCCCCAGTCTAGATCAGCGACAAAGAGCCATCCAAAAATCAATTTTTGAGTAATCCTTTCCACTAGCAGTTAAGATTTTAGATTGAACTATCAAACCGACTTGAATCTCCAGATGGTAGAAACCCTCCTATTCAACGCCTTACGTGAAGCGATCGACGAAGAGATGGCGCGAGATTCCTCCGTCTTTGTTTTGGGCGAAGACGTGGGGCACTATGGTGGTTCTTATAAAGTCACCAAAGATTTATACAAGAAGTATGGCGATCTGCGCGTCCTCGACACGCCGATTGCTGAAAATAGCTTCACTGGAATGGCGGTCGGGGCCGCAATGACAGGTCTGCGCCCGATCATCGAAGGGATGAATATGGGCTTTCTGCTGTTGGCGTTTAACCAAATTGCCAACAATGCCGGAATGTTGCGCTACACCTCCGGCGGCAATTTCAAAATTCCAATGGTGATTCGCGGGCCCGGTGGCGTAGGGCGACAGCTTGGGGCAGAACATTCTCAGCGACTCGAAGCCTACTTCCAGGGCGTTCCGGGTCTAAAAATGGTCGCTTGCTCTACGCCGTACAATGCTAAAGGCTTGCTCAAATCCGCTATTCGCAATGATAATCCGGTGCTGTTCTTTGAACACGTGCTGCTTTACAACCTGAAAGAAGACTTGCCAGCGGAAGAATATCTGCTGCCGCTAGATAAAGCCGAACTGGTGCGTCAGGGCGAAGACGTGACTATTCTCACCTATTCGCGGATGCGCCACCACGTCATGAATGCGGTGAAAACGTTGATCAAAGAGGGGTTTGACCCAGAAGTTATCGATCTAATTTCGCTGAAGCCGTTTGACTTTGAGGCGATCGGAGCTTCGATTCGCAAGACCCATCGCGTCATCATTGTAGAAGAGTGCATGAGGTCAGGGGGAATTGGGGCTGAACTGACGGCTTCAATCAACGATCGCCTGTTTGATGAGTTAGATGCTCCGGTACTTCGCCTAGCTTCGCAGGACATTCCCACGCCCTACAACGGACTTCTAGAAAATTTGACGATTGTGCAGCCGCCTCAAATTGTTGAAGCAGTACAAAAAATCGTTGGGCTAAAGGTTTGATTCTTCTAAATTTGTAGGGTCGTCTGTCAAACTGACCTTAACAAGGGGCTTAAGCCCCTTGTTCTACAGGAAGAATGCGTAGGCCCTAATTTGTGCGCCCTAAGGTAGGCACACCCTCACGCGGGTCAATCACAGTTCCGTGCCAAGTGCAGGACCACTGTCTGAGTCAATGATAATTAGATCTTGCGGCAGCCCCAATTCGCTGGGTGGACGAATAATATTAGAGCGGTCCTCATCTTCGCCAGAGACGGTTTGGTTGATGTTGTTCTCCAGAGTATTGAGGCGATCGCCATCAAATTCAAATTCTTCAGACGGCTCCTGCTCTGGTAATAAAAGCTGAGATGCGTCACCTTGAGGAACGCCAACCGACTCAGTTTGCAAGCTGTTAGCCCAAGCAGAAGTTGCTCCTACAGCGCTCAAAAGCATTACCGCACTTAAAAAAACGAGTTTCATAGTTTGCCCTCTTGTCGTCTTGTCTCAATAGCGAAATCGGTCAAGCTACTTCAAAACCAAAAACGGGCGCTACTCATCACACCAGCTACATCAAGGGTAGCCCACAACCTCCAGAGGATTGCTATATGATCAAATTTTAAGCAAAACTTGGAGGAACTCTGACAGCTTACACACGCCCTCTAGCTCGTCTAATCGAGCAATTTCAGCGGCTGCCTGGTGTTGGGCCAAAGACGGCTCAGCGCCTTGCGCTGCACATTCTCAAGCGTCCCGAAGAAGAAGTCAAAGCGCTAGCTCAAGCGCTAATGGAAGCCAAGCAGCAGGTTGGCTTTTGTTCGGTCTGCTTTCACCTATCGGCTGAACCTGTGTGCGAAATCTGTAGCGCCCCCAACCGAGATCACAACACAATTTGCGTGGTCGCTGATTCCAGAGATGTCATTGCCCTAGAGCGAACCCGTGAGTACAAGGGGAAATATCACGTATTGGGCGGACTAATTTCACCCATTGATGGCATTGGACCCGATCAGCTTCACATTACGCAGCTTGTACGACGCGTTAGCCAACAGAGCATCAAAGAAGCAATTCTGGCGATTAGCCCCAGCGTTGAAGGCGAAACAACGACCCTCTATGTTGGGCAGTTGCTTAAGCCTTTCACACGAGTAACCCGTATTGCATTTGGTTTGCCAATGGGCGGCGATTTAGAATATGCCGATGAGGTCACTCTGGCACGCGCCCTGGAAGGCAGGCGAGATTTAGATTAGAAACTTTAGTAAGTTACTTCAGCTTTTGCTTAATAAAGGTCAGAAGCTGAGCCATTTGTTTCTTCAGCGTATCGATCTCGCCCTGCATCTTGGCAATTTTTTGGTTGAGTGCTTGAACTTCGGCTGAGCTAACGCTGGCGGCGGTGCCGGTTGGGGCTGGAGCGGCGGCCACAGGTTGAGGGCGGCGGGGTAGGCGAGCTTTCGCCATCGCTGACTTAATTGCCTCAATCAGTTGCTTCTGCTCAAACGGCTTTTCAATGAATTCAAAATACTCAAAGGGTTCTGAAATCTTTTCGGTAACTTCTTCTCGACGACCCGACATTAACACCAGGGGAATATTTTGCAGGTCTGTCTGTCCCTGGATTTGTTGGAAGACTTCCCAACCGCTCATGCGGGGCAACAGAAAATCTAACATGATCAGGTTAGGGCGTTCTTGTCGGATTGTGTCGAGTCCTTCAATCCCATCTTTGGCTTCCAGGACTTGAAAGTTACCTTTGGGCAACATATCCCTTACCATGTTGCGGATAACTCTGCTGTCATCAATGACTAGGATTTTGTGACTTGCCACAATGGACTCCTCTGTGTGACTTGAAGGAACAAACGAAGGGGATAGGGTCTTGATAGACTGCCTGTAGAGGGATAAGAACTTGAACGACAGTAGCTTGAGCGGCGCTCTGGTCAATCAAGCTGTTGCCTCACATAATCTGCACTGCAACATCTATTGCGTCATGGACTAGTGTAGCTTCTGATCTACGGAATAGCTTGCATTTTAGCCAGACACCAGGGTTTGCGGCAAAACTATTTGCTAACTATCCGCTGAATGAATGCATTCAGGTTGACTATACTGGCAAAGATATTTTAATTCGCAGAATCAAGATCATTTCTTCTACTTCATTCAGTTATCCCAAATCTTATCGTCCTCCACTCAAATAAACAGATTCAATGATATGCCTTTAGACATAAATCAAGTCTCGGACTCAGTTTCGGAAGATGCTTTGTCAGAAGAAGGAAGGCGATCGCCCTCCCCCCTTCCGCATTGGCTGCGTCGTTCTATTGGCAGAGCGAGCGAAATCTCAACAGTGCAGCGGATTATTAAGCAGCGACAAATTCACACAATTTGTGAAGAAGGGCGCTGCCCCAATCGGGGAGAGTGCTACGCCCAAAAAACCGCTACTTTTTTGCTGATGGGTCCGACCTGCACCCGTGCCTGCGGATTTTGTCAGGTGGACAAAGGTCATGCTCCAATGCCGCTAGACCCGGAGGAGCCGCAGAAAATTGCTGAGTCAGTTCGGCTACTGGGGTTACGGTATGTGGTGCTAACTTCGGTGGCGCGAGATGATTTGCCTGATCAGGGGGCAGGATGGTTTGCTCAGACGATGGAGGCAGTTCGCCAGGTTAATCCTGAAGCCCAAATTGAAGTGTTGACTCCTGACTTTTGGGGGGGCACAGCCGGAAGTACCCAGCGACAGCGAATTGCGACGGTGGTCAAGGCTCAGCCTGCTTGCTACAACCACAACGTGGAGACGGTGCGCCGTCTCCAGTCCCCCGTGCGACGAGGTGCAAAATATGCGCGATCGCTCCAGGTTCTGCAAATCGCCAAAGAACTTGACTCGTCGATTCCTACTAAATCCGGGCTGATGTTGGGACACGGGGAAACCCAAGCCGAAGTGGTTGAAGCGATGCAGGACTTGAGAGCGGTGAGGTGCGATCGCCTTACCCTCGGTCAATATATGCGTCCTTCTCTAGCACATTTACCAGTGCAGAAGTACTGGACACCGGAAGAATTTGAGCAGTTGGGGGCGATCGCCCGCAATTTGGGTTTTACCCATGTCCGCTCTGGTCCGCTTGTTCGCAGCTCGTACCACGCTGGAGAGAGCGAGTAGCCCTAAGCCGCCAGCAGCGCCAAACCAGCCATACCGCAGAATTAATATTGAGTTCTGTCAATTGGGGGCTGTGCTTTGTCATGCGACAGTTAATAATTAATTTAGGTTTGAGTTCACACGCAAAGTTACTCATTAGGAATTGATCCCCATGACTTCTAAACAAGCAAGACTGAAAGAAGACGTTCCAACTTCGGGCAAGCCTCCCTACCCTTATCGCACACTCTGGGCCGTTCTCTTATTGGTAGGCAATTTTTTAATTGCAGCTTTCTACTTTGGCATTCTTAAGTAGTTTCTATGCAGGCAGTTTGATCTAACTGCCAACCGCAAAATCTTTGGCTGTGGGTTGAGGGCTTTAGGTTCAGTCTAAAGGTCTTTAACCCCCAGCGATAGGTTTGTTAGTGGCTACAATAGCTTGTCTTACGTTTGAATAAACCACAGGTAGCAGCGAACGGACGTTTGCCCCTACCTGTATGTTCACTGAAGCGGAGGCTCCGCATTAGCCAGTTTTCCGTGAAATAATAGTCATTCTCGCAACTTTGGCGTTGTGATATGATACCCTCGCCTCATCGATTGGAAGGGACAAACTCCCCCAAAAGCTATTAGTTGAATTTTTAGGGATATCCGTTAAACTTCCTGCTAGCACACCGATCGATAAGTCTGCTTTTACCTATTTTTGAAGTACAAATTATGTTAAATTCGCTTGCTTCTAGATCTAGTCAAATCACTCAAAGACTGAGCCGCTTCTGGGCAATTTCTTTACTGACTGGACTGAGTTGGCTTGCAGCAGCGCTTCCAGCCCTGGCTCACCATCCCTCTGGCGGCGAGACTCCAACTAATTTTTTAGAAGGGTTTCTATCAGGATTGGGACACCCTGTAATTGGGCTAGATCACTTTGTGTTTGTGGTGGCGATCGGCTTAATTGCAGCCAAGCAGTCAAAAGGAATTTTTGTAGTTTCAGCTTTTTTGCTAGCTGCAATGTTGGGAACCAGTCTGCATCTAGCGTCAGTTAATTTGCCTGGATCTGAATTAGTTATTGCGGGTTCCGTTGTGACGTTCGGCGCAATGCTGCTGTTTGAGAAAAATTTGAATGGATTGATGGTGATAGGATTAGGAGCGATCGCTGGACTCTTTCACGGTTATGCCTATGGTGAAGCGGTCATTGGTGCAGAAATGACTCCCATCCTGGCATACCTGGCTGGTTTCACGCTGATTCAGTTTGGCATTGCAGCAGTTGCTCAGCAAATCGGCAAAGCAATTCTTCAAACAAAGTCTGGACAACCCGCAGCTATTCGCTTTTCTGGTTTAGCAATCTGTGCAGTCGGACTGGTATTTCTGACGACTTCACTTCTGGGTTGACTTCATTTCTGGGTTAGTTGAATACTGCGATCGCCATTAGCCTTGACTACACTTACCTTGAGCGTAGTCAAGGCTATCCAATTTACAGTGTCTCTCAAATGAGTATGGGCGAACGGTCGTTTGCCCCTGCCGAGATTTGTATTGTATGCGACTAAAGACTGCCACAAGGTCGGGAACTCTTTTCTTTTACTTAAATTCATACTAGATCAGCACTACTTCACCTGAGCTTCGCGGGTGAGTTCGACCTTCGAGTTATTTATTAAAAAATTTTTCCTGATTCACATTCTTAGACTTGAAAGACTACACAGGGGCAACATCTATCCAAACGCAAGGCCCATCTGTAATGCTGTCAAGGGGATCTAATGACAGAACTCACACAGGCTATCCTGCTATCTCCTTCTGGAAATAACAGTTACTCAATTCAGCCCTCCCCGCCCACCTTGCCATCTTCATGGCAACCAACTTCAGAGCCGTTTTCCTCCAAGCGGTTGATTTTCGACGGACAGAGGCGCGTAGCAGCCATTGCTGGATTGGCAGCGGTTGTGACTTCTGCAAACGTAGCACAGGTTTTAAGCCGTACTCCTGAATATGAAGGAAAGTTTCAGCTATCAGTGGAGCCTGCGATCGCCAACCGCTCCCTTCAAAACCTAACACTCAGCAACGGGTATGAAAGGGCAGTTCCCACCATTGATTATGAAACTCAAATTGAGATTTTAAGGAGTGCAGCCCTGCTCACTCCAGTTGTTGATCAGCTTCAGGCACAGGATATTGAGCTTGACTATGCTGCTTTGAGCCGCAATCTACATATTGCTCAGCTTGAAACGCCGGGAGTACTGGAGATTACCTATCGGGATGCAAATCCTGAAACAGTTCAAACTGTTCTAAATCAGGTAGTAGATGCTTACCTGAGCTATGGGCAACAGTGTCAGGCAAGCGCCTGTAAGGGACTGCAATTTGTGGATGCTCAGATTCCTCAGGTGCAGCAGCGAGTAGAAAGTTTGCGCCAGCAGCTACAGGGGTTTCAGCAGCAGGGTTTGAGTGATCCAGATACTCAGGGACAGCGTTTGTCTACTTTTTCCCGTGAGATCGCTAACCAACAGGTGACGTTGGATACAACTCTACCCAAAGTTCGCAGCAGTCAGATGATGTTGCAGCAGCAAATCGGCTTGCCTGACTCAACAATGGCTGAAACGTTGTTGGAGCGATCGCCCAATTACCCAATGCTGCTCGACCAACTCTGGAGTGTAGAGTTAGAGATTGCTCAAGAATCTACTCAGTTTCAGGTTAATACTGACAAAATAACTTCACTTCAACAACAGCATCGTGAATTGCAGCTTCAGCTTCGGTTGGTAGCCCGACAGGTTACTCAAAGCTACTTATCTACCAACCCTACTGTTAATATTTCAGAGTCGGTGGAAATACCCGTCTCGGCTGAAACCGCTGCACAGTGGATTGAAACTACTCAATACATTCAGGTTTTGGAAGTCCGTCAACAGTCCCTTAAACGGGCGGAAACACTGCTTGCACAACAGATGAAACAGTGGGCAACTCTTGCTCGTCAACACTCACAAGTGGAACAGGAGTTGCATACTGCCACAAACACTCTGAACCAGTATCTCGCGAAGCGGCAAGAGCTAGAACCGCAAGCTGCCCAACAAAAAATTGCATGGGAAGTCATCGCCCCGCCTGAGTTAATTCACGATCAAACGGGGCAACCTGCATCTACAATTCCTAATCTTCAACGAGATTTAAGTGCAGGAGTTGCTTTCAGCTTACTGCTAGTTACGGGAGCGGCGATCGCCCTTGATAAACGCAAATCAATCAATTCAGCGATTCAAGCCAAACCGTCTACCATCACTCACTTTGATAGGCCATCCAGGCTGGCAATGTTAGCTCGCTACGTTCGCTCCTTTGAAGCCGCACACACTGGAGAGCAAACCATGCTGACCGCTTGCTACCGGATGCTGGGTTTGCCAGAGGAAACTCGCCAATGGCAAACCGTCCAGGTTGAATCAGATGCTCATCCACAGCCCTTCGATTGGACTTCGGCTCCACGTTTGCTCCCCGCAGAATTAACTTCTACAGAATCATCTCCCGAAACGAAACTGAGTTTTGTGATTTAAGTATAATTCGGCACATTTGCATCGACTCTTTAAGAATTGGTGCTTAGGCTTTTGGGCGATCGCACATTCTTGCTCATTTCTTCATCAAAGTAGGCTACTAAGGACTGCGTATGTTCACGGAACTCAGTATATTTTGTTAGTGTGCAATGAGTTCTTGGTGAGTTACCAGTAGTTGAAAAGTCTTGGTCTACCTCCGTTTGAAACGCTAGTCTCCTAGTTACAAAAACTACAGGAGAAGCTGTGTAAGGCTAAGGTCAAAAAATTCTTGCAAACTACGCCTTAATCCAACCTAACTTTAAAGTAATCCTCCGGATAAGTTAGTGATTTTACGGATACCTAAGTAGTCAGGCATCGCTCAATATCGCTTCATCTACCTTTTTCCCTAGTGCTGGACTACCCCAGTTGCTAACGCACTCCTGAATTTGGGTCAAGCTTCAGGAAAACTGACAAACAGGACTTCTACCAATTAACGCCCAATCCCTTTTTGCAAAAACACGCTTGGTCAAAAAAGGTCTGTTATTGACCTTTTCACAGGGTGGCTGAACCGTAGCGGACGCATTTAGCGCTGCATCCAAAAGCAAAAAAACAGTTATTGGATAGAGGAGTCATACTGTGAAACCACCCCTTAAAAAGGTAAGTGTGGTCAATGCCCCCGTTACCGCTTCACCATTCGATGAACAAATAAAAGTCATCTTAGAATGGGCTAGCAAACGTCTCAGTAAAGTTGTTTGTGTTGCTAACGTTCACATGGTGACAGAAGCACACTTAAATCAGGACTTTAGCAAGGTTCTCAAAAGTGCTGATCTGGTTACACCGGATGGAATGCCATTGGTCTGGATGATGAGACTGTTGGGAACGCAAAACCAAGATCGCGTCGCAGGTTTGGATATCCTATTGGCTATCTGTAAAGCGGCTCCCACAACCGATGTCAGCCTCTTCTTTGTGGGTTCTGAAACCCCCATTCTTGACCAAATGCAAGCAAAGCTGAATCATGAATTTCCTAACCTGCAAATTGCTGGAATGGAACCTTTGCCCTTCCGCCCCCTCACCCCAGCGGAAGACGAAGCCCTGGTTCAAAAGATCAATGGAAGTGGTGCAGGTATCGTTTTAGTGTCTTTAGGTTGCCCTAAGCAAGAACGCTGGATGGCAGAACATAAGGACAAAATTCACGCAGTGATGATTGGTTTGGGTGGGGCTTTCCCTGTATATGCAGGTATTTGCAAGAGAGCGCCCCGCTGGATTCGAGAAATGGGAATGGAATGGTTTTACAGGCTTGTTCAAGAACCTCGTCGGCTCTGGAAACGCTACAGCACAACGATTCCGCTGTTTTTATGGTTGGCAACCAAACAGTTGATTAAACAACCCAAGATATTGCGCCCTCAAGGATAAGCTAGCAATATTTTGACAACTCACTACTCACTTATGGAACAAGGGGTAGGACAAGGGGCTTAAGCCCCTTGTTTCTAGGCGATCGCCACCTCATAAAACAATACCAATTTGCGTTCCTGTAGGGGCTTGGCAATGCCAAGCCCCTACAGGATTTGGCGTTGCTAAGCCTCTCACATTTAGCAGGACTTACACAGACGGGACGTATAACTGTAGCCATAAAGGTTAGGACAAGGGCGTTAAGCCCTTAGTTCGCAC
>JAAUTN010000241.1 GCA_012031415.1 Leptolyngbyaceae cyanobacterium SM1_4_3
TGAAGTCCCTTGCGTTTTTGTTGCAGAGCTTCTAGCTGCTCGGTCAATTGTGTTTCTTGGGTTGCCAAATCAGAATCAACTTCTAGTAGCTTAGTCAAAGTGGGGTCAGAGGTTGGGGCAATTTGAGTAGTTGGCACAGTTCGGAATTCCTCTCTTCTTTAGAAAACTCTGGAGCTTTTGCAAAAAATAGCAATACTCCAGCACATTTGAATGTATTTTGCATAATAATTCACAATCTGCTGAATAGAAACAGTTTTTTTCAAGACCTATTGCAGCTTTAAGCCAGTTGCAAGACGAGCAGGTTCAAGAGACACACTTCTCTGAGGCACGCCCCTCACAACCCATTGAGAATTGCTACATCGTAGTTCTTTCATAATTTATTTGGAATCTTGATAAGGTAGTCCTCAATCGGTTAGGAAAAACGGCTGCTTGGCTTGATCACATCGTTAGAAAAGAGATGACCGTTTGCTTGAAGCGGTTGGCAAATTCATGATTCATTGTTGAGATATTGTTTTAACCTGTAAGGCAGGCGTGAGTGGCGATCGCCCTCCCACTTTTGCAGGTGACACAGCATTCCCCGGAGCCATGACGGAACCTCATCACACTGACTCATCCTCGGATCAATCTCAGCAACGCAAGGAACCTACTGGTGACACGAAAACCACATCAGGCAATCAACTCACCGAGCGCACTCTGGCGACCTGGAAGAGTGCCACTGCAATCTCAAAACTGTTGCCTGTAGACCAGATTGCTCAAACAGTGGTGAAGTGGTTTAGCGTTAGCGAAGACCAGGTGGCAAAAATTCTAGAAACTGTCCGGGCAGAACTTCCCACCACTGAAGCGCTATTGATTGGCAAACCCCAGGCTGGCAAAAGCTCGATTGTGCGTGGCTTAACGGGCGTTTCGGCAGAAATCGTCGGGCAAGGATTTCGCCCTCACACCCAGCACACGGAGCGTTATGCCTATCCTTCTGATGATTTGCCGCTGCTGATCTTCACAGACACCGTTGGGCTGGGCGACGTAGATCAAGATACCGATGCCATCATTCAAGAACTGGTGGGCGATTTGAAGGAGAGCGATCGCCGCGCCAGAGTTCTCATTCTCACCATCAAAATCAATGACTTTGCCACCGATACCCTGCGACACATTGCTCAACAGTTGCGCCAAAAGTATCCAGAGATTCCCTGTTTGCTAGTCGTGACGTGTCTGCATGAGGTCTATCCTCCCAACACGGCTGACCATTCTCCTTATCCGCCCGATTTTGCGGAAGTCAATCGCGCCTTTACTGCAATTCAACAAGCGTTTACCGAAGTGTGCGATCGCTCCGTCATCATCGACTTCACTTTAGAAGAAGATGGCTACACCCCAGTTTTCTATGGTTTAGAGGCATTCCGCGATACCCTGGCTGAACTGTTGCCCGAAGCGGAAGCACAGGCAATTTATCAGCTTCTCGACAAAGGCGCAGGCGACCAGATTGGCAACCTGTATCGAGATACAGCCCGTCGCTATATGTTGGCGTTTGCAACAATGGCAGCGGCGATCGCCGCCATTCCCCTTCCCTTTGCTACCATGCCTGTGCTGACTGCCCTCCAGGTGTCAATGGTCGGCTTGCTAGGAAAACACTATGGTCAAACGCTTACCCCTTCGCAAGCGGGTGGAGTCGTGAGTGCGATCGCAGGGGCTTTTTGGCGCAAGCGATCGGTCGAGAACTAATCAAATTCATCCCCGGCTTTGGCAGCGTCATTGCTGCATCCTGGGCCGCCGCTTACACCTGGTCACTGGGCGAAGGAGCCTGTGTCTACTTTGGCGACCTGATGGGCGGTAAGAAGCCCGATCCTCAGAAGATTCAGGCGGTGATGCAAGAGGCTTTCAAAGCCGCGAAAGAACGCTTCAAGGGAATTAAAACTTGAGATACGTCAGGTTATTGGTAATTAGTCACTAGCCATCTTTCCAAATCTGTTGTGCTGGAGAAATCGAGTAGGTCTTCTCCTAGTGCTTCAAGTTGGTCGATTGGCAATTCTTCGATTCGTTCTACCAAAGGCTCTGGGACTTCACCGACTCGTCGCTTAAGTTGTCGAAGAATGAGCGACCCTTGCGGTATCGGCAAAGCCGCACGCGTTGCCTGTTCTCCCCAACTGGTTCTAATTTCCATAGCATCTTTACGAATGGGCTAACCAGTTCTCTAAATCTGCCATGCTGGAGAAATCGAGTAAAGCTTCTCCTAGTGCTTCGAGTTGTTCAATAGGTAAGGATTCAATTTGTGTAATTAGAGACTCTGGTACTTCTCCAACTCGTCGTTTGAGGAGTCGAAGAATGAGCGATCGCTCCGCCTGCTCGCCCCAGCTTGTTCTGATCTCCATAACACGCTCCTGCTCTACTGCATCTAATTTACCAATCTCTTCGGCAAACAATTGCTCTTCAGCTTTGGTTAACCGCAAATATGTATCTACAAAACCTGAAATCAGCCGTGTTTTTGCAGCATCTAAGCGCAACGTTGTCAGTATTCTCAAACATTCTGCTTTCACTTTGGGGCGATCTGCTGGTGCAATTTGCATCTTTGCCATCAGTGCGGCTGCAACTGGATTTTGCTGATTCAGAAAATCACGCCAGTTCAACCGATTAAGCTGAATTGCAGCAAAATTAAACTCCAGCACTTTCAACCCCGGAAGCTCAACGGAGTGGCTTTGCGGCTCAGAGCGTCGTGGCTCATCAAATGAAAAGATAACTATAGGGTAAATTTTCTGCACATATTTTTGATAAAGACGGGCGAAATAGAAGAACATCCGTCGAGCAAAATCTGACTGTGAATAAGACTGCGCCTCAACATGAACAAGGAAGCCAACATCCTCGCCCAACTGCTTCACCTCAACTAGCAGATCAATCATCTTGTCTTCACCAGACGTTAAATCTGCCAAGTATTCCTGGGGCAGAAAACGAATTGAGTTTTGATCAATCGTGCTAGCGATGTCTGGAAGAAACAATTCCAGGAATTCAACGAAGAATGTAGTCAGCAGTTCTTTGAACAGGCGATCGTGGTCAATCATGAATAGGTCAAATGTTACTGACTTAAGGGGGCAAGATCTGCGACTTCTCCGAGAAGTCGCAGATCTGAGCGCTGCATTTTTGCCTGAGCTTGCTTTAACACGCGCCCCATCGTGTCTAGAAAATCAACAACGCCTTTCTCTAGCTTCTCGACCGGAACGGGAATACCAGGGCGATCGCCCGATAACAAAGGGTGGCATTGGCTGATCAAAAGGATTTCGAGCAGTTGTGCCTCCGCGATCGCCATCTGGCACAGCATCCTTTACACTTTCGTTTGTCACAATCCAGATATAGTTTTCTGCCATTGCCCATGTGATTTTCTACACCCACAAGTGTAGCTTCTGATTCGAGAACCACAGGTAGAGGCGGTTCGCAAACCGCCCTTACGGCGGCGTTTATGTGTAGTCCAAATTTAGAGAATTGGTGTCAAAACCTCGTCAACGACGGTTTGACCTGCATTGATGAAGGTCAAACCGTCTTCAGCGAAGGTCAAAGCGTCATTGATGAGGGTCAAAGTGTCATCAATGAAGGTTGAAACGTCATCCACGAGGGTTGAAACGTCATCCACGAGGGTCAAAGCGTCGTCAACGAGGGTCAAAGTGTCATCAATGAAGGTTTTAGCTCTATTCACGAGGGTCAGAGTGTCGTTGATGGGGGCAACGCTCATTATTCTTGGTTTCCTGGTTCCTAGCCTCTGGCTGAGAATCTGATCTGGAGGTGCCTCCATTTCCTTTGTTCAGCGGCAGGAACTTTTTCGTTAGGATGGCTTTCTTGGTGCTGGTTAACTTAGCCCGATCGCCAGAGTTGTCATTTAGAGGCGATCGCGGTAAATGTAAGAAAACTTCAAGAAAGCAGACTATTTAACGCATGGAAGCACGGTTCGTTAGAACGCTGGTTTTATTTGTGGTTCTCACCCTGGTCTTTGGGGTTCTGGAGCGCTTTTTCCCAAGCATTCCTGACCAACCCAAGTGGCGACGGGGGGTGTGGCTCGATACGTTTTACTGGTTTTTCACGCCGATGGTGATCCAGATTATTAGCATGGCGATGATTGCCCTTGTCCTGATCCCGCTTTATCTACTGCTAGGGCGAATCACGATTGAGAATGGGGGATTGTCGTTTGATCTCAATCAGGTTTTAGCCGGATATGGACCAATTTCTCATTTGCCGCTGTGGGTGCAGGGGCTGATTGCGATCTTTATCGGTGATTTTGTTGGCTACTGGACGCATCGCTGGCACCACACCCGTCAGCTATGGAATTTTCATGCTGTCCACCACAGCGCTGAAGTGATGGACTGGCTGACAGCGGTGCGGCTGCATCCGGTGAATGACATTATCTCGCGGGTGTGTCAGGCGACTCCGGTTCTGCTGCTGGGCTTTTCGCCGATCGCCGTTGAAGCTTATGTACCATTGCTGTCGAGCTACGTTGCCTTCATTCACGCGAATGTGTCGTGGACTTATGGCCCGTTTCGCTATGTGATTTCTAGCCCCGCTTTTCACCGCTGGCACCACACGACGGAGGAAGCAGGAGCAGGCAAAAATTTTGCTGGACTGTTTCCCATTTTTGATCTGATTTTTGGTACTTTTTATATGCCTCAAGGTGAGCAACCGAGAAACTTTGGGCTGATTGGGGAGACGATCAGGGAAACATTTTTTGATCAGCTAATTTTCCCTTACCGAAACTGGAAGCTAGTCAAGGCATGGTCTGGTGCGAGTCAACCTATGGCTGAGTTTACTGAGAAGGAAACGGTTAGCATGGTGGATTAAATACCTGTGGGGTGGGCACCTTGCCCGCCCGGATGGGCGATGCCCACTTCACAAGAAGGAGCGATCGCCTTTTTGAGGCTTGTGCTTAACTGCAACAGGACTTACGCAAGCAGAACACAAAATCAAGCAATCTCTGCGTTAACAAGGGGCTTAAGCCCCTTGTTCCTCGTTGGTGGGGTTGCTTAGGGGCAGCGTAACAGTGACCGTTGTGCCAACCCCAATTTCACTTTGGAGGTTGATTGTGCCTCCGTGTAAATCGACGATTCGTTTGGCGATCGCCAACCCTAACCCCACACCTGCAACATTTCCGTCTTTCCTAACCCGATAAAAAGGTTCAAACAAGTGAGCCTGATCTTCGGTAGAAATACCAGCCCCTTCATCTTGAACTTGAAAAATTATCTGACCGCCCTCGTGCATTAACCGGACATAGATGTTGCTGGAGGTAGGAGAGTAGTTCATAGCATTGGATAGCAGGTTGCCAAATATCTGCTGAAGCAAGTTCCGGTCAAAATCGGCGTAGCGCTGCTCCCCTTCATAAACAAAATGAATCGTGTGAGGAGTCTCGCTCGTCGCCTGAACTTCGCTGATCGAATTCTGGCAAAACTGCTCTAAGTCAATCGAGGAAGGCTGGACTGCTAATCGGTCAGACTCCACTTCATCCAGGATCAAAACCCCTTCAAATAGCCGAGTCGTATACTGAATTGCGGCTTTCATTCGACGGAAGTAATCTTCTTGTTTGGCGCGGTCTAACTGATCGCCGTAATGCTCCAGAGTTTCGGTCGAAGTACGGACGATTGCCAGGGGAGTGCGAAACTCATGGGAAATGGTTTGAATAATCCGAGATTTGAGTTCGCTGAGCTGCCTTTCTGCGGCAAGCTGATCGCGAATGACTGCCTCTGCCTGCTTGAGCCGACTGATATCGCGAATGATCCAGCGCAGGTCAGAAATTTCACCTGCTGAGTTACGAATCGTTGAAATGGCGATCGCACCGGAAACGGCTCACGCTTTCGGGGCTGCATTTTAATCTCCCAATCGGTGAGGCGGCGTAGGCTCGGCAGTTCGCTCAGCTTGTTGCGAAACGTCCTGCGGTCAGCATCAACGACATAGTTTACGAGAGGCTTGTTCACCAAAAATTCTTGAGGAATTCCCAGCAGCGTTGCCGCCGCCCAGTTTGCTTCTCGAATCATCCCATTCAGGTCAGTCACCAGATATCCATCTGGGGCAAGCTCAAACAGGTTTTGATAGCGCTTCCGTTCGGCAACAAGTGCCTTTTGGCTAATTCTTAGCTCTTCGTTTTGAGTATTTAGCTCTTCGAGGGCGACGTACAGTTCCTCTAAGGCAACGTGCAGTTCCTCTTTTATGCTATCTAGGGGTAAATCAGATTGCGCTGATTCATCATCGGCGATCTGAAGAATTTCATCTAGTCGGTTTTGGGCATCCCTGACCTGTTGCTCGAAATCAGCTATGTTCATAAGGCACACTTTGCTTAGAGGCTTAGCGAGGCATAGGGCGAGCAATCAACTGTTTTCAGAAAAGCCTTGACGCTACCAAACTTGAACGGGACTTACGCATTTGAAGCCTTGATCCCCCCTGCCCCCCTTGAAAAGCTACTGTGTATACACATCCCGGCTGAGAGGCTAAACCCTGGCTTGATCCCCCTTAGCTCCCCCTTGAAAAGGGGGACTTCCGATTCGGTTCCCTCCTTTTTAAGAAGGGTTACGGAGGATCGGTTCGACTTGTGTATACACTGTAGCCTTGAAAAGGGGGAACTCCGGGGAAGCCACCTTTTCAAGGGGGTGGGGGATCTGGCTGCATGAGTTCTATTGAACAGAAATCCTGTCTGTTTCGTGTCTATTACGTTTTTAGTTCAACAGACACCACAAACCCTTGAACCTCCAACTCACAAAATTGTAGCGATTCTAAAGTGGCTGATCACATCTCTACAGGGGGATTAGCAATGTCTACTGTAGGAAGAGAATGTGTATGTACGGTAGCCTACCCAGGCTCACTCCCCGCTTCCTCCATGACTAAAATGACCCCTTGAGGGCTTCCCTCGGCGTTAAACAGCGGGTTGCAGGTGGTTCGACATTGAATTGTGCGGCCGCGGCGATTGATGGCATCCAGGGTGATCTCCAGGCGATCGCCCTCCCCCACTAGACAGCGACGAATCACGTCTCGTAACTGGGCAACGGGCAAACCGATATCCAGGCTAAACAACGATTCGCCCTGCACCTCCGGGTTGCGTAGTCCCCATAGATTCTCTGCTTCACTGTTCCAGCTAACCACTTGAAACTGGCGATTGAGAACGATTACGCCTGCCTTCATGCTGGTCAAGATAGCGTTTAGAAAAGAGTTTGTTTCGTTGAGTTCATGGGTACGTAGCCGCAACTCATCGTTAATCGTCTGAAGTTCCTCATTGGTAGACTGAAGCTCTTCATTCATTGTCTCCAGTTCTTCGTTGGTCGATTGAAGCTCTTCGTTAGTCGTCTCTAGTTCTTCATTGGTCGATTGAAGCTCCTCGTTAGTCGTCTCCAATTCTTCATTGCTAGACTGAAGCTCTTCGTTTGCCGTTTCTAGCTTTTGATTGGAGTTCTGAAGTTCTTGCTGAAGCTCGTGATAGCGACTGACATCGGTAAAGGCAATGCTAGCTCCTAAAATTTCGCCCTCATCATCTTCTAAAGGCAGAATTCGCACATCTAGATGCAGAATTCTGCCATCTAGATGCTGGCGAACTATGTCTCTCACGACAATTGTTTGGCGGTTGGCATAGACCTGCTCGATTTGAGAACGCAACTCTAGCGGACGGTAAGAAATCTCCAGGTCTTGCAGCGGTCTTCCCAGGTCTTGTGGCACCAGCCCAAACAGGGTACGAAGAGGCAAATTCGCCCCTATCAGGTTGCCGTTGATATCGACCACCATTTGTGGAGTTAAAGATTTGTCAAAAGCAACTTCTCGAAGCCGGACATGGCTGTTTAAGTCGGTGTCTGCTTTGTCGTCGCCTGTTTGTGAAAAGACTAAAAAGCGATCGCGCAGATTAACCCTAGAAACCTTATTAAAAATTCGATGCTGCAAATTGACTGGCGTAAACAGCTTGGAATGAGACAGCAGCATCTCGGCTTTGCCTAAAAACAAGGTGCCAGAGTCACGCAGCGCAAAGTGAAAGCGGCCCAAAATGCGAGCTTGAGCTTCAGCATTGAAATACATCAGCGCATTGCGGCAAACCAACAGGTCAAGCCGCGAAATCGGGGCATCTTGCACCAGATCATGACGACCAAAGATGACCGAACGGCGTAGATCAGCCCGAAAGGTGAAGCGATCGCCCAATGGCTCAAAATATCGCTCTTGCAACTGAACCGGAATCGCCTCCAGATCTTTGGCACCACAGCTAGCCTGACGAGCATAAGCTAGAGCTTCTTCATCTACGTCTGTGGCGTAAATTTTGACCCGCTGCCGAAACTGCTCATCTCCCAAAACTTCAGCCAAAGTGATTGCTAAAGTATAGGCTTCTTCACCCGATGCACAGCCCGCACTCCAAACCCGAATCGGTTCGTCTTCTGACTTTCCTGAAATTAGCTGAGGAATAATAGTTTCCTGTAGATAGCTCCAGGCAGGCTGATCTCGAAAAAAGCTAGTGACATTGATCAGAATCGTATTGAACAGATCTATAAACTCACTTGGATAGACTTCCAGGTAATCCAGGTAATCCTCAAAGCGATTAATGCCTTTCGTTGCCATTCGCTTTTGCACCCGTCGCTTTAACGATGAGCGCTTATAGCCTGTAAAATCAAAGCCTCTAACTCGCTTTAGGTAGTCTAAAAGCGATTCAAAAATAGAGTCTTCATCATGGGTGCTCATTCAACCGTCCTTTGGGCAACCTTCTGCATCACTAACCTGCCCAAAGCGGTAGAGATATCAGCTAGCGGCAGCACAAAGTCAACGAACCCCGTTTGAATGGCAGCATTAGGCATACTAAAAAATTTGGAAGTCGCTTCGTCCTGAGCAATTACAATCCCGCCCCTTTGTTTAATAGTTTGAGATCCGGTTGCGCCATCGCTATCTCTACCCGTCAACACGATGGCGATCGCCCGTTCTTTATACTTTTCGGCAATTGATTTAAACAAAATGTTAGCCGCAGGGCGAGAAAAATGCACCTTTGCCGCTTGGTTTAGCATCAGTGCGCCATCACTGTTGACTAGCAGGTGATGATCGGGGGGTGCAATAAAAACCCATCCTGGCTTAAGCTGATCTCCTGTCTCCGCTTCCTTGACCGACAGAGCAGTTCTTTGGTTTAAAATCTCTGCCATTTGGGAGCGATAGTGGGGAGAGAGATGCTGCACAACGGCGATCGCAGCAGGCAAATCGGCAGGCAAACCTGACAAGACCTGGATTAAAGCATTAAGACCACCAGCGGAGGAGGCGATCGCAACGACTACAGGTGCGACATCATCAGAAGGAATAAAATGAGCATCATTGGAATTTGCAATAGAGTTCTTCATTGCTCAATTTCAATTGATTAAGGTGCGAGGATGACCGAACGCTGCGCCCTTACAGAGAACATTTGCAACGTTTCAAATACCTCTGAGGCAAAGCAGCCCACCATTCCTAAGATTACCTCTTATCAGAAATCGCAGCCGATATTCTCAAACAAAGTAACAATCGCCTGATCTGCAATCTTGGTTAGAACCTACGCGTTCGTCTATGGAACAAGGGGCTTAAGCCCCTTGTTCACGTAGCGATCGCTTAGTTTTTGCCTCGTTACCAAGCTCCAGCTTGATAATGACGCACTCGCCTCGTTACCAAGCTCTCGCTTGGTAATGACGAACTGGAATCTCCTGCTTCCTGCTAGCAAGTGCTGAGCGAGGTCAACTGTAGGATGGGCAAAGGGCATCGCCCGTGCCCATCTGTTCAAGCATTGCATTGGGATGGGCACGCTCTGCTTTGCTCATCCTACGCATAATGGACTAATGCCTCATTTTAGCTGTGTTGTACCAGTAGGATGCGTTAGCGCAGCGTAACGCATCGTCTCCCAGAGTTGGTGCGTTACGGCTATCGCCTAACACACCCTACAAAATTCGATGTTATTTAATTCTCATTCCTAACCACCAGTCCTGAATCGCCATCAGTCCAAATCAGGAGTTTGATCGGGAGCAAGCGATTCTGGGTCAGGTTTAAGCTCACCAACTTGCAGGGCATGACGCAATAGTTCAGCCCGTCTCAGGGCATTCTCAGCCTGCATTTCAAGCTGTTGTGCGGCAACCGAATCATCTTGCTGAGAACGCTCAGCCGCTATTTGACGAAAGATCTCCGCTCTATCTTTCAGTGTTCGCAGCGTTTTCCACAGGCTTAGCTCAATTTCTTCAGCCTGTTCTTCTAAAAAACTTTCTAATGAAAGAGTATGACCCACATGACACTGAAAGCTGATTAGATTGTGCCTGCGAATTTCCCACAGCGGACCTCCACACTCTGGGCAAATTAGGACTGTGCGCTTTCCAGGCATATCGTAGTTCTTCAACATACTCCGGTTCATTTCTACCGGGTCGGGACGTATTTCTTCATCTGGCATCTGTAATTCTCCTAAGCCGAAAGCTGCTGACTGAATGTAGACAGCAACTGGGCAATGTCAGCGACGGATAGAATGTGGTCTACGGTAACGTGAGCAATTGCGTGTCTCGGTAAAGCAGAAATAAAAGCTTCTTGGGGGTCTTGAACAATCGTCAGGCCGCCGCATTGTTTAATGTCAAACAACCCAGCCGTCCCGTCATACAGCGCACCCGATAGCAAAACGCCAATCACGCGATCGCCATAGGCTAGAGCCGCCGTTCTAAACAAAGGATCAATCGCAGGACGAAAGCGATTTTCTTTAGGGCCTAACACCACCTGCATCGAACCAGGCTTAATCAAAAGGTGGCGGTCTGGCGGCGCAACATAAATCCATCCCGGTTGAATCGCAGCAGCATCAACCGCATGAACTGCCGGAAGGTTTCCCGCATTTTGCAGCAGTTTAGGCAATCGTGAGGGAAGGTCAGGAGAAGTATGAAGCACAATAAAAATACTTGCCTTTAAATCGGCTGGCAACAGCCGCATCAGCGCTAGCAAAGCCTGCACCCCTCCAGCAGAGGCTCCAATCACTACTATTGGAGGAGAGAATGCATATTTAGACATTTATTTTAAGCATAGCCAATTCCCACTTGCTTTCTACTTGTTTCTACGAAGTTAGGAGGATGTTGGAAAAGTCTAATCTGTAACCCAAAAGTTTGTAGGG
>JAAUTN010000242.1 GCA_012031415.1 Leptolyngbyaceae cyanobacterium SM1_4_3
TTATCCAACTGAACAAATTGTTCGCATCACGCTTCAACATCAACAGGCAATGATTTTTTCAAGAAGTAGACCCGCTCTACTTCTGCCTCAATTACTTGCCGACAGAATCGAGTAATCTGTACCTCTGATTATGCTTGATTCAGCAGATTGATGCCACTATTGAGGGGCATCAATAACTTTGCACTGTCTAGTCCTAAAAGTCATGAACTTGTTGCAGATCCTTTCCGTCATGGGGGACGTGACAAGGCTCAACAATTTTTTGAAGAGGGTTAGGTAAAGCATTCCGAGGAATTAGAGAACTCCGCTTCCTCCATCCATCCTTCACTTGTTTACTATGCCTTCAAGCAAAGCCGATCTGAATGAAGACGATGAAGAAGAATCCAGCTTAGCAACAATTGCTTCAACCGGGTGGGAAACAATGCTGGAGGGTTTAGTTAAAGCAGGCTTTACCATTACTGGAACGTTGCCTATAAGAACGGAGCGTAGTGCCAGAACACGCAGTCTAGGCTCCAATGCTCTTGCATCCTCGATCGTCCTTGTTTGCCGCCCTCGTCCTGATAACGCTCCTTCCACCACTCGCCGTCGTTTCGTAGACGAGCTTAAATCCGAACTTCCCGATGCACTTAAGAAACTTCAGCAAGGCAACATTGCCCCAGTAGACCTGGCTCAAGCCAGCATTGGTCCCGGTATGGCAATCTTCTCCCGCTATGCCAAAGTCCTGGAATCAGACGGTTCACCCATGCGGGTACGCACTGCCCTGCAACTGATCAACCAGACCCTCGACGAATTCCTGGCTGAACAAGAAGGCGAATTCGATACCGATACCCGTTGGGCACTGGCATGGTTTGAGCAATACCAATTCAACGAAGGGCAATTTGGCGACGCAGAAACCCTTTCCAAAGCCAAAAACACCAGCATCAAAGGCATGGCAGAAGCCGGAATCCTCACTGCCAAAGCCGGGAAAGTGCAACTTGTCCCTCGCGATGCCCTACCAACGAACTGGAATCCTGCCAAAGACAATCGAATTCCCGTTTGGGAAGCAACTCAGCATCTCATTCGGGCACTCGACCAGAACGGCGAAACGGGTGCGGCTCATCTACTAGCCCTCTTGAATACGACAAGCGGCAACTTAGGAGAAGTGGCGCGAGATCTCGCCTACCGCCTCTACAGCATTTGCGATGCAAAGGTTGGACACAGGAGCGATCGCCTACAACAGCCTGGTCATCTCCTGGTCAGAAATTGCCAGATTAGCATTAGAGGAGAAACCCACTCAACCCGTACAAGGCAGCTTAGAGTTCTAGATTTTGAGGTGTAGCAGAGGAAAAAGCGATGAATACACAGTTAGTAGATTCAATTGTTCAGGTCTTCCAAGCTTTGCCCCAGGCAGAGCAAAAACTTCTGATGGAACGGCTTAATTCATTATTTACTCAACCTCAATCAGAGGATGAAGAACCAATTAGCGAAGCAGCCTGGGATGTTTGGCGATCGCTGGGAGATGATGCCGTCGAAGGCAAACTAGAAAACCCATCCATCAACCACGATCGCTATCTCTATTCCAATCCTCATGAATAAGATCTTTGTAGACACCAGTGCTTTTGCTGCCTTAGCAGACAATAAGGATGATAACCACGCTAAAGCAGTGGCATTCAATCGGGGCGTTCAAGGGATAACCCTGATTACCTCCAACTATGTATTGGATGAACTCCACACCTTACTTCTGATTAACGCTGGTTATCTGAAAACCGTACAGTTTAAAGCAAGATTGGATTTGCTCATCACTGAGCGGCTTTTAAGGATTGTCTGGATTTCTGAAGCACTTGCAGAACAAACCTGGAATATTTTTGAACAGTTTAATACTGATAAACAATGGTCATTTACAGACTGTTCATCCTACGTTGTGATGAAGAATCAGGGCATCACTGAAGTATTTACCTTCGATCATCACTTTTCGCAAATGGGCTTCACCCGTTTACCAATCACCTAAACCACAAAAGACGCAAAAATCACAGAGAGAAATTCCTTTGTGTCCTCTGTGCCTCCGTGGTAAACCTAATCATCCCTCATCACTTATGTCTATCAGCAACCATGAACGAGTTGGTCGAGCTTTAAATCTCCTCAAAGAAGGTCTGATATTCCTACATTGAGCGCGAGATGAAAGCTGTTTATAGAGATAAATGGTTGCTGGCATCTGTCCCCCATATCGATCCAGACAATACCCTGCGTCGCAAGCCCGAAGACATTCTCAAAGAAGATGTCATGGCTCAACTCAAGCTGATGTGGGGCAAATGGGATGAGGTTTTCAAGCAAACATTGGGTCAGGCAGAGCGTACCCTCATTAGCGAACTTCGCAACACCCGCAACGCCTGGGCGCATGGCTCCACTTCTGTCTCCACCGAAGATGCCTACCGTGCCTTAGATAGCATCGTTCGCCTTCTCAATGCAGTTGGGGCAGCCGAGCAATCGGATGTTGTAGAAAAACAACGCTATGAGTTAATGCGGCAACGCTTTGAAGAACAAGCTCGCCGGGAAACTCGCCGTGCTGCCGTTGCCCCAATGGAAGGAACCCCCACCGGAGGACTCAAGCCCTGGCGCGAAGTGGTCATGCCCCACCAGGATGTTGCCTCTGGACGGTATCAACAAGCAGAATTCGCCGCTGACCTGTGGCAAGTGTTCTTAGACGAAGGTTCAGACGAATACCGCGATCCCACCGAATTCTTCCGGCGTACCTATCTAACCGAAGGACTCAAGCAGCTTCTCACCGGAGCATTACTACGGTTGAGCGGCAATAAGGGCGACCCCGTAATCGAACTTCAGACCAACTTTGGCGGTGGCAAAACCCACGCCATGCTTGCCCTCTACCACCTGTTTTTTGGCGTTTCTGCCAATCAGCTACCGGGACTGGAACCTGTCTTTGAATCCGCAAAAGTCCCCGAACCTCCCCAGGATGTCAAAACAGTTGTGCTGGTTGGGAATAAAATTTCTCCCGGTCAAACCCACACCAAAAAAGACGGCACGGTTGTTCGGACGCTCTGGGGTGAGATTGCATGGCAACTTGGCGGCAAAGAAGGCTACGAGATGATGCGCCAAGCCGATGAAACCTCGACCAACCCCGGCGATACCCTCAAGCTTCTATTCAACAAGTATTCCCCCTGCCTGATCCTGATTGATGAATGGGTGTCCTATGCCCGTCAGCTTCATTTCGAGAATGATCTCCCTGCTGGCAGCTTCGATACCCACTTTACTTTCGCCCAAACCCTGAGCGAGTCTGCCAAAAATGCAGATCGCACCCTACTGGTCGTCAGTATCCCCTCCTCTGATATCGAAATTGGAGGCGATCGCGGTCAAGATGCTCTAGATCGACTCAAAAACGCGATCGGTCGGGTCGAGTCTCCCTGGCGACCTGCCAGCGCAGAAGAAAGCTTTGAGATTGTTCGTCGCAGGTTATTTCAGCCGATCGACTCCAACTCCTACGTTGCTCGTGACGCTGTAATCCGTGCCTTCTATGAAATGTACCAATCTCAGGCAGCAGAGTTCCCGTCTGAATGCCGCGAAGCCAGCTACAAACGCCGACTGGAAGAAGCCTACCCCATTCACCCTGAATTGTTCGATCGCCTCTACTCCGACTGGTCAACCCTCGACAAATTCCAGCGGACTCGTGGCGTGTTGCGGCTAATGGCAAAAGTCATCCATTCCCTCTGGGATCGGGGAGATAAAAATCTGCTGATCATGCCTGCTAGCGTCTCAATGGATGACGCACAGGTACAGTCAGAACTCACTCGCTACCTGGACGACAACTGGGTGCCCGTGATTGAAAAAGATGTTGATGGCACAAACTCTTTGCCTGTTTCCCTCGATAACCAAAACCCAAACCTGGGACGCTACTCCGCCTGCCGTCGCGTCACCCGCACCATCTACCTTGGCTCCGCCCCCACCTTACGAGCAGCCAACCGGGGCTTACAAGATCGTCGAATCAAACTTGGCTGTGTGCAGCCTGGAGAATCCGTCGCTACCTTTGGTGATGCTCTCAGGCGGCTCACCGATCAAGCAAGTTACATCTATATCGATGGCGATCGCTACTGGATCTCAACCCAGCCGAACGTCACCCGCATGGCGCAAGACCGGGCAACCCAGATCGAGGAAGACCCAGAAAAAATCTGGGAAGAAATCATCCGTCGCCTGAAGCTAGACAAACAGCGGGGAGAATTTGCTGGGGTGCATATCGCCCCAGACTCAACCGCAGACATTCCTGATGATGAGTCGATGGGAGTGCGCTTGGTCGTCGTGGGACCGCAGCATCCCCATATCAGCAAATCAAACGACAGCCCTGCCCGCCAGCAGTGTGATCAAATCCTGACGACTAAAGGAGCCAGCCCCCGCTACTGCAAAAATCTCCTGCTGTTCTTGGTTCCTGATAAGTCCAAACTGGCATTGCTGGAGCAAAACGTTTGTCAGTTCCTCGCGTGGGATTCTATCATGCGAGACAAAGAACTACTCAACCTTGACCCATTTCAGGGCAAGCAGGCAAACACAAAACGAGAACAGACTAATGACCTGGTAGACAACCTCCTGAAAGAAGCCTACCAATGGATGCTCGTCCCCACTCACCGAGCTAATGCCAGCAACCCCAAACAACAAGCCGACTGGACAGAAGTACGGCTTCAGGGGCAAGACTCCCCGGTTCTCAGAGCCAGTCGCAAGGCAGTCCATGAGGAATATCTGATTGTCACCTACGCCGCCAACCGCCTCCGCATGGAAGCCCTCGATCCGTATCTATGGCGAGATTCCGATCACATTGACACGAAACGGCTGTGGTCATATCTGAGCAATTACCTGTACCTTCCCCGCCTCAGTAATGAGCAGGTTTTACTGCAAGCAATCCAGCAAGGAGTAACCGCTCTCCTCTGGTCTGAAAACTTTGCCTACGCCACTGGTTGGGACGAAGCCAAAGGGCGATATTTAGGGCTAAAAGCCGGACCCAACGATCTCTTTACTGCGACTCTCAGTAGCCAGAATTTGCTTGTCAAACCAGAAGTCGCCCAACGACAACTGGACGCAGACGAAGCAGCGAGAAAACAGGCAGAAGACGAGAAGAAGAACCAGCCCGGTTCCGATCCGGGTGTAGACGGGAAGGGCGTTTACCCCGAAGGGGGAACTGCTTCGCACCGCACCGATCCTCCTGGTGGGACAAAACCTGTTTCCCCACCTCCTACTAAGCAAGTAAATCGCTTTTACGGTGCAGTTAAAGTCAACCCTACCCGATTAATTAAGGATGTAGGGCAGATTGCTGACGAAGTATTGCAGCACCTCAGTAGTCTCAATGCTGATATTGAAGTGACTTTAGAAATCCAGGTCAAAACTCCTGACGGGGTTCCAGATGCGGTCGTCCGTACCGTCACTGAAAACTGCCGAACCCTTAAATTCACTAGCTACGAGTTTGAAGAGGATTAGGGGTTTGTCTTTGTTTTCAAGAGTTCGCTCTCAATAAAAATTGGGTAGAGTATTAATAGTACAAACGTATAGCTAGCTGAGGTGATGTTACTTTGGTGGACAAAACACAACTAGGTATTCTGCAAGCAGCTATTGATGCAGAAGAAGCCAATCCCTCTATTGCTATCACAGAACATCACATTGCTGAAAGAGTCAATCTTGATTTGCATGAAATACGAGCAAATCTAAAGCTAATGGAACGTCGAAACTGTGTTCGGTTGCAAGATCTTAGTACACACGATGGTGATGCTGTTTGGGTAAAAATCATGCCAGAAGGTCATATGGCTTTGCGAGGACGCAATGAGTTCCTGAATAACACTGCTCCTACGGGTATTAGGATCAAGAACTTGCTTCAGGTTGAAAATGCTCATAGCTCCCAGTTTCAACAGGGAACTCACAACAGTACTCAGAATCTTTTTGTTGATGGCACTACTAAAACTCAACTTAATGAGCTTTTAGCAGAAATTAAAGCATTAGCAAGTAATCTTGAGTTTGATCAAGAGACGCAAGATGATTTGCAGTCTGACATCCAGACAGTGGAAGCACAACTATCTAACTCAAAACCTAAAAACACAATTTTGAAATCTGCATTCTTATCAATATCCTCAATACTTAAAGGAAGTGTTGAGAAAGCTATTTCAGCAGAAATGGCTTCTCACATACCTTCCATAATTCACCGAATTCATACATTCATTCAGAATGTGAATTAGCATTCGCCTATTACTGACACTAACTACGGTGTTTGAGAAGTCTTAAGATCTAGCTGTAAATATTTTTAACTGTTTCTGTTTAAACAATAGTGCTGTGTTTCCTCAAGATTGTTAGCAATCCAAAGAGTCTGAGTATCATAAAATTCACCTTGCTGGTTTAGCGAGTATCCTCCCATCAACAAGCCGAGCCACAACTCCACCATTGGCATTTTCAGTGCTTGCTGCAAATCAGGTAGACGGATGTTTGAGTGAAGATGCTGAAGATATTGAGCGATCGCCCTCGACCATTCCTCTATATTCTCCCCATGCGCCAGATCCCGAATCTGTTCCGCCATTTGTAGCTCATCTAGTGTTTGTTCTGCTGCCATCTGGTCTACCCAATTCAATAGGGTATCTTTATCTACTTCCCCAACAACGGAGCCATCTGCCTGAGCAGATGACTTCTTTTTACGGTTTGTCGGGTACTGCATCGGCTCGGGTTCTTCAAACAAATCGGTGACATCCAGTGATAACGACTGGACGAACAGATCGACACACTCCTCCAGATTCACCACCGGCTCTGTTGGGTTATGCCGACGCTCCCATCGAGAAATTAGGAGGTCTGCTCGTGCGGCATGAACCTCTGAGAGCTGCACCAACACATCTCCTGCAACTGCCAACTGCGCTGCTAAAGACTGATCCAACAGGGTATGCTCTAGCGCGTCACAGAGTGATCGCAAATCTGCCGTTTCTGGAAACCGAGATGCCGTCTCCAAAGATTGCCACAGATCAAGCTCTAACTGCTGCATTTCCATCACAGCTTGACCTCCGGATAGAGTGGGCAAGGTCGAATCGGGCAATTGTGGGGATGCAGTTCTACCGAGGAACGGAACCGTTCCACTTTGATCCCACTGTGCTGAGAAAAGACATCTAAAATCCGAACTAACAGCGTTTTGACTTGCAGTTCGGTCAATCCCAGGCAGTGAACCGGCTCAATTTTCGCAACCCGATCGTTGCCTATCCAGAGTTCTGCACCTAAAGCATGGAGGGGTGCATCCTTCGTGATGCGGTACCAATGAACGACCGCAGCGGGAACAGCAGGAGCTAACACCTCCAGGGTTGCTACCCGTGCAGATGAGGAAGCTCCAGAGTCTGATAACCCAGATGCAGCTGGCTGTTCCCGTCGCCGCTGCTTGCGGACATGGTTCCGTACTCCCCGATGACGATAGTAGGAGCGACGGTTATGGCAAACCTTCGGATTCCAGCAGCCGTCACCGTTTGATCCATGACGCTGTTGAGCTTCCTGGGAATCTAGCTTCGAGCAAAGCCGACATTTTTCCTGATCGGGACGTGCCATTACGCACCTCGAATCGGAGCCAATAACGCATCCACCCACCGCTGATCCGCCTCCGATAGCTTGGGCGGTGGTACAGGCTGACGATAATTGATGCGTTCGTTATACCCTGCCCGGTCGCACACGCCCTGCACAATTGCTTGTAATTCTACCCACGGCTCCTCATCTTCGGGTCTTAGCGGCAGCGGCACACTGGGAATGGGTTCACGCAAGCCAAAGTCATACAGGTCAGCTTGAGGACGTTGTGAACTACGACTGACAATGAGGCGATAGTCACTCGGCTGCACCTCTCCTATCATCGTCATTGGGATGCCAGCCCGGATCAGATCAATTTCAACCAGATTGGAGAGGCTGCCCAAAATTCGCCTGCGCTTGTTTTCATAAGCCGTTCTGCCTTTCCCTTCTGCTTGTTTTTAGGTGACAGCACCTCAATCACTGTAATAACCGTATCTGTGCCGACTTCGCGAACTTCGAGATAGCGCTCTTTAGTCGTGGTTGGCTGGGGTAAGAAAATGGAGCGGGGTCGCTTCTGAGTTAACGTTGCACTCGGTTCAACTCGCAATGGCTCCACTTGATCGATTGACCGAGCCGCTAAGACAGCGGCATCTGGAATACCCACGAGGATTCCTTCTGGCTCTTCTTGATCCTGGTAGGTGCGAGTCTCAACCTCAATGTAATAGTTGGGGCGCAGTTGGGGCGCTACCGTATCGGCGATCGCCACCATCAGCCGGGTATGAAACGACGACCAGAAAGCTGGATGTTCTAGGTAGGGATTCATGCCAGGGAAGGGCGACGGCATCCGTGAAACTCCCACAGTGCAAGGATTTCCATTTAGTATACCCTAACCCACTTGAACCTAGTCGTAGTTTAGTCGTATAACAGATATTGTTGAGATATTTTACTTCAAATGCCTTAAACTGAGAGAGTCAAATTGAGTTGTGTGGTCATTACTCATGTTTTCAGGCTCAGATGGACTTCCTCCGATTCGCCTAGTTGCTTCCCAGACTCCATTACCATCCCGTTCAACGGGAGTGATGGATTTGCGTTGGCTCCGAGTCGAGGAGTATTTTCAGGCGCGATCACTGGCTGAAAATACCCAGAAAGCTTATCGACGAGAATTGAAACGGTTTCTGGCTTGGACCGATCGAGCTTGGTCGGACCTTACCCCTCGCCAGATTGCTCAGTTTAAAGCGTATTTGCAGGGACAAAGCTTGTCTGCCAACTCAATTAATCGGGCATTGACTGCTTTAATGAGTTTCTTTGATTGGTTTAGATCGGCTTACCCAGAGCAGATTGCCCATGACCCCACTACAGCGGTGGAGATGGAGCGAGTTCCTTTGCCGCCAGCGAGGGATCTATCAGAAGTTGAAGTGGCAGCGCTATATCTGGCATTGGAGGAACGGGGGGAGACGGAGGTGCGCGATCGAGCGTTATTCGCAGTGCTCAGTCATGGTTTAAGAGCAGAAGAGGTCGTGAATTTGAATGTAGAAGACTACGACGGCGTTCGTTTGACCATTCGAGAAGCAAAAGATGACAGTACAGGTACGGTACCGCTCAGCCGTCAGGCACGGGAACAGGTAAATACATATTTAGTGCAGCGTCGCGCTGAGGAAGGTGATTTACCGTCTGATGCTCCTCTTTTTCTATCTTATGGGCGGAATCGAATCGGTAAACGGTTGGGCTATCAAGGGTTGTACTATGTAGTTAAATCTTTGGGAAAGATTGCAGCGGAACAGGCTCAATTGGCATTTGAGCGGCAGCAGAAGATTGAGTCGGAGGAGATGGAATTTGATCCTCAAGACAAGTGGGTACAGTTTTGCCCAACGGAATTGAACCAGATTTTAGCTTTAGTGAACGTTCATCCGCATCAGTTACGTCATACCTTTGCGACTGGGCTGCTCTTAAGGGGAGTTGAAAGCCTTCATGCTCGGACGCTAACTCGTCATAAATCGGAGTCCAGCTTTAAGCGCTATGCCAAGCGAGCACTTGGTGCAGCGGCAGAACGGGCATTTTATCAATCTATTGGTGAAAACGCACCAGAATAAACGAAAAAATTACAACTTTTTTGACAAAATGGAACAGCGTTATGGACTGGATCTGTTTCAACCAGTACATTATTGTTATTGAACGTTCTTTGAAAGGTACAACATGATCGTTACAACCAGCATCATTTAAGGGCGGTGTGGGCAAGACTACAACGGCTGTTCATGTTGCTGCATTTTGCAGAAAGATGGTGATACTTTGCTGGTGGATGGTGATCCAAATCGTTCTGCAACTCGTTGGTCTAAGCGGGGAAATGGATTCCCGTTTAAAGTTGTGAGTGAGCAGCAAGCAGCAAAGTACGGTAGAAACTTTAAGCACATTGTCATTGATACCCAGGCCCGCCCTGACGAAGAAGATTTGAAAGACTTGGTAGACGGCTGCGATATTCTGATTCTTCCTTCGACACCAGATGTCTTGTCATTAGACGCATTAATGCAGACCGTTCATCTAATGAAGGTTTTAGGGTCTGGCCAATATCGAGTCCTACTGACTCGTGTGCCGCCCCCGCCTCGGAAAGATGGTGAGGATGCTAGGGAAATGCTTGCCGCCGCAGGTTTTCCTTTATTCAAGGGCAGAGTTCGTGAATTGGTGGCATTTCAGAAGGCAGCGTTAGAAGGCTTGGTAGTCAGTGATGTTGGTGACCGCCGTGCCAAGCTTGCCTGGAATGATTATGTAGCAATTGGACGGGAGATTTTGAATGGGTAAGTTTAATAAGCTGTTGACCTCACTGCAAGATGAAGAACTGGAGCCGCAGCCTCAGAATGGTGCAAAACCTCAAGAGGTATCGACACAAGTTCGCCAGTTTATTCCTCGTGATCGGATTGTGCGGGATGAAAATCAAGTCCGCAAGTATTTTGATGTAGAGAAGCTGAATGGGCTAGCTCAAACGATCGCTGAAGAAGGAATTTTGGAGGATCTTGCGGTTTATGAGATTTCTGAGCGCCCTGGCTACTATCAACTAGTCTTTGGTGAACGGCGTTATCGGGCTTCTGGGATTGCGGGACTCGATAAGGTTCCGGTCAGAGTGATTGAAAAACCGGATGAGAAAAAGCTGCTTAAGCTCCAACTCATTGAGAATAAACACCACGAAGACCTTAATCCAGTTGAGGAGGTGGAAGGAGCGCTGGCTTTGTTGGCAGCAGAACTGGAAAAGCCAGTTGAGACAGTCATTGCGCTACTTAAACAGATGGATAATGATGTCCGTCGTGCGTCCTATAACGTTATAGGACAACCTGAGAGTGATGTGATCATCAAGCTTCTTGAAGGGCTTAACATCAAATGGCGCTCGTTTGTGTTAAACCAATTGCCGCTTCTGGGACTGTCACCGGATGTTCTTGAGCCGATTCGTCAGGGCAAAATTGAGTACACTAAAGCTCTAGCTATCTCGCGGCTCAAGGATGAGGAGCAGCGCCAAGAAGTACTTCAAGAGGCAATCACCCAAACCTCTCGATCCGAGATATTCGCGATCGCATTAAGCAG
>JAAUTN010000032.1 GCA_012031415.1 Leptolyngbyaceae cyanobacterium SM1_4_3
TAGGTCTCTAGCGATCCTTCGAGTTTTGGTCATTGGGCTAGCAGCGTGGCTCCGAGGGCTACCATTCGGTGTCAAGCACCAGGGGAAACTGGGTTGCCACGCTCCTTCCTAAAAATATAGGCACCCAAGCTACAAAACGGTGTTCGTTTCACCTTAGGGGCGACGGGTTACCTACCTCTGTAAGATACAAGGGGCGTAGCATTCGGGCAAAAATCTCCGATAGATTCCAGGGACTATCTGCCGAATGCTACGCCCTTACCGTAGGTATTCGCCAAATAACTTTTTTCTGTTTCAGCAGCAAAGGTTTCTACTAAATTAGGGTTTTCAAAAGGTTTCTAGGTCAATGGCACTGGACTTAAGGGGGGCAAGATCTGCGACTTCTTCGAGAAGTCGCAGATCTGAGCGCTGCATTTCTACTTCTTTCAGTGCTAAATCATTTGGCCGACACTACACAGAATCTTGATTAGCAGTGTGGGTTACTAACTTTTGAGATGACAAATTTTTGCTTACGTTTTGGCAAAACGCCCTAAAATCTTAAAGAACACTGGTCGTCTAGTAGGCAAACGGCGCTGTGGCAATCGTAGAATGAGCTTCAGGTGGAGTGGGGAGTGAGCGTCGTACTCTGGTAATGTAACGCTCACCAACTGTTCAAGGTAAAAATTGGAAAACCTCCAATTTGTGATAAGTGGTGAGCGGAGGAATGGGCGTTGTTGGGATTGATCAAAGGACTAGTTCACAAAGCCAGCAAGATAAAGCGCTGGTTGCCAATCCGGGAGTCGGATTGGACTCAATTAAGTTTGCTCAAGGCGTTGGTACAGCGAGACTTAGAGGCTCGCTACAAAGGGTCGATTCTGGGAAATGTCTGGCCGCTGTTAAACCAACTCTCCCAGCTTCTGATCTACACCTACGTTTTCTCAATTGTTTTACGGGTCAAGCTAACCCTCAACGGTTTGCCAGAAAACAATCTTACCTTTGGACTGTGGCTATTTGCCGGACTGCTACCCTGGATTGCTTTTACGAGCGGGTTGGTTCCAGCGGCAGGTTCAGTCGTGGCACAAACCAATTTGGTCAAAAAAGTAGTATTTCCGCTAGCTTTATTGCCTTTGGTTCCAGTTCTTTCGGCATTTGTCGAGAGTACGTTGGGTTTGGTGGCGCTAATCGTGTTTGTCGCAGTAATTAGTCAGACAGTACACGCGACTCTATGGTTGTTGCCGCTGGTGTGGATGCCTCAATTGCTGCTAACCGCAGGGCTAGCCTACTTGACCGCAGGACTTACCGTTTTTCTCCGAGACATTCCCCAAACTTTAGGAATTGTTCTAAACCTGTGGTTTTACGTGACCCCAATTGTCTATCCGGCAGACATCATTCCTGAACGGTTCAGGAGCTTAGTGTTTTGGCTCAATCCGATGGCGGCGATCGCTGAAACCTATCGTGACCTCGTTCTGGTCGGGAGAGTTGCCCACTGGGGAGAATGGGGGCTTGCCACAGGAATATCTGTGGTCGCATTTACTGGTGGTTTGTGGGTATATGGGCGGCTGCGTCCAGCATTTGCCGATGTCCTTTAGAAATTGCTGACGTATAACGTGTAATGGATGAGATTGCGATTTCATTAAAGAACGTTTCAAAGTGCTTCAAGCGCTATGCTAAGCCAGCAGATCGCCTCAAGGAGATTTTACTGCCGAAAAAGAGTCATGCTCAGATGTTTTGGGCGTTGCGCGATATTAGCTTGAATGTCGCCAGAGGTGAAGCTCTCGGAGTTATTGGTCAAAACGGCTCTGGCAAAAGTACGCTACTTCAAGTCATTGCTAAAACTCTAACTCCGACCGCAGGAGAAGTCTTTGTCAATGGGCGAGTTTCGGCTCTGCTAGAACTTGGGAGTGGTTTCAATCCAGAGTTTACAGGCAGGCAAAATGTATTTTTTAATGGACAAATTTTAGGACTTAGCCAAGAAGAAATTGCGACTAAGTTTAATGAAATAATCAAATTTGCCGAAATCGGAGACTTTATAGAACAACCTGTAAAAACATATTCTAGTGGAATGTTTGTTAGGTTAGCTTTTGCTGTTGCAGTCAGTGTTAATCCTGATATTTTGATTGTTGACGAGGCGCTAGCAGTTGGTGATATTTACTTTCAGCAGAAATGTTTTGAAAGAATCCAAGAACTTAAGCATCAAGGAACAACTCTTCTATTTGTTTCTCACGACTCTACCGCAGTGTACAAACTCTGTGGTAGAGCGGTTTTAATGGAATCAGGAAAGGCCATACTGGATGCAAAGCCAAAACAAGTTATTGATTTATATGAGGCAAAACTTCTAAAGAGAAGAGATACGCACTCTGAATCTGTAGACATTCAGATGTTAGCTAAGCCTGACTCATCTGCTCAGGAAACAACCTCTTCTGATGAGGTTTTAGAGGAAGTGATTATTCAGTCTTCGGAAGTTGTTGTTGAATTTGTAAAGCTTTTAGATGAGAATGGTCAGATTGTTGATTCAGTAATCAGTGAGCAAACTTTACAATTATCAATCGGTATACTGCTTCTCCAAAGTTTTGACGACCTCCATATTGGCTTTAAAGTTCGAGACAGAACTGGGGAAGTTATTTTTGAAACTAATACGTTTGCAATGAGGAAGAAGCTTGGCAAGGTCTATAGCGGAACTTCTTTGGAAGTAATTTTTGGATTTCATGTTCCCTTAAGCGAAGGCGAATACACAATCTCATTGGGTGTCGCTGATGGTGGATTTGGAGAGGGGCTATTTAGGCGATCGCTAGTATATGCTCACAACTCTGCTGCCTTTAATGTTCTAAGAAACAATGATTCCATTCACTGGTCAGGCATTGTAAATCTTAATCCTTCCATCTCGATCAATAGCTCTGCTTATGTTTGAGTTGATTATTCAAAAAGCAAAACAGTCAAATTATGACTTTAGAAAAGGCGCTAATCCATCTGATCCATTAGCGCATCTTTTTGATGATTGGGTTGATTACTATAAGCTGAAATGGGCGATCGCCAATGTGCTAAAACCTACTTCAATTCTGGAAATAGGCGTTCGATTTGGTTATTCAGCGCAAGCTTTTTTGTATGGAAATCCTGATGCTCGATACGTTGGTATTGACTTAGATACAAACTCCTATGGAGGCGTGAAAGGAGCAATCAACTGGGCAAAAGAGACAACCCAATCGTTTGACGCTGACTTTATCATTGCAGATACCCAAACCCTAGAGTACCTACCGGGAAATATTTACGATCTGGTTCATGTTGATGGACAGCAAGACGGAGATGGTTCTTTTCATGATCTGGAGCTTGCTCTTAAACAGGGGCGGTATGTATTGGTGGACGGGTACTTTTGGACAAGACAAAATTACGTCGCGGTCAGCGACTTTCTGTTCCGATATGCTAACTTATTGGACTTTTACGGCGTAATTCCTGGCTATGCAGGAGAATTATTGATTAAAACTTCTCCCTCTTGTCTGGAGCAACTTAGTCATGGGCAAAGCTACAAATCTAATTCCAGCCTCGCTATTCGTCAGGCCTATACTGCCGACTACTACACTAAGGATTGCGGCGGGTTTGATACATATAGACGAAACAAAGGCAAAAGACTAGAAGATCCAAGATTGCAAGCGATCGCAACAATTTCTAGCTTGAAAACTAAAGGCTATGTACTGGATATTGGGTGTGGGCGCGGTGAGCTAACTTACTATTTTGCTCGACAAGGGTTTAAAACTACCGCAATTGACTACTCAGCAGATGCGATTCAATTAGCAGTGAAATGTTTTGATGAGTCTAAGAATTTGTTAACCAATGTCAGTTTTTTTGTGATGATGCTTGCACTGTTCCGCTACAAACTCAATATGATTTAGCCGTTGCTTCCGACGTAATTGAACACTTATCGCCTGATGAGGTTGACACACTTTACCAAAAATTAGCAAAGCATTTAAAGGTGAACGGTTTGTTTGTACTGCACACTTTCCCTAATCTCTGGTACTACAAATATGAGTATCCCAGGAGAAGAAAGATAGCTGCCTCTGTAGGAGCCTATTTGCCCCCAGAACCTCGTACTAACTATGAGCTTTGGATGCATATTAATGAGCAGTCTCCAAGAATACTTAAACAGCAATTGTCAAAGCATTTCAAATATGTATTGTTTTGGTTTGGAGACATCAGCAACCTCGGTGGAAGTTTGCTTAAGAAGTTCTCTATTAAAGACATACGTTCTGCTCATAGCTTGTTTGCGATCGCATCCCATCAACCTATTGATTCAGACCTGCTAAAATCCCGATTGCATATGGCTCCTTTACCAGCTATTCAACCGGATGAAATAAAAATAACGGTCAAGGACTGTCCTAAAAGCGTAGAGATTCAAAGCGAGTTTGTTGTCGATGTGGAAATTACGAACAAAAGCCGTTTTGTTTTGAATAGTTGTAATCCTAATCCAGTTCATCTCTCATATCACTGGTTAGATAATAAAGCAATCAAAACCATAGTCTTTGAGGGAGAGCGAACTCAGCTAATTCCACCTCTAGACAAAGCACCTCAAAAAGCTTTTATTTCTCTCTCTGCCCCTGCAAACCAGCACGTGTACGAGTTAAAAGTTGACGCACCACTAGAAGCAGGTGATTATTTACTCAGAATTACACTAGTGCAGGAGGGAATTCGTTGGTTTGACCAAGAGCCTGTCGGACTAATAGAAGACATTCACATCTCCGTTAATAGCAAGCAGTCATTATGATTGAAACTAATAATCCTAAAATTGACGTAAACGTATTGATGCAAAAGGTACAGGAAGAAGTTGTTAAGCGCCGTGACTTCAATCCTGTAGAAATAGCAATTAGCAGTATGAACACAATTACCACCACCAGCATCAGCCAAGCAGAAGCTCAATTAAGCGTTGCTGAAACTTTCTCAGAGGTTCCGACAAAATTTCCAGATAAATTTAATTTTCTATTTGCAGTCTTTAAACCCCTGCAAAAACTTGTTCTCAAAGTTTACGGGTTTTTGTTTAAAAAACAGCGAGTAGTCAACTCCTCCCTGGCTCAAGCACTTAGAATCTCTCTTGACATCAACCAGCGATTAAGCCAGCAGGTTTCTACTCTTCAAATGCAATTAAATAAATTGGCAGATCGAGTAGATTCAATTGACAGGCAAACTGCGGATATTAGCATTAGTGCGGACGAACGCTTATCAATAGTAGACAGCCGTCTTGCAGCTACAGACGAACGTTTCTCTGCCGTAGATGGACACTTTTCTACTATGGATAGTCGTTTCACAACTCTGGATCAAAAGCTTTCTTCTACCCATGAGTACTATGTAAGGAATGAAAACTACATCAAGGATGACTTGACGCAACAAAAGCGCCTGATTACTTTGTTTCTAGAGGAAGCTCGAAGGCGGCTTCCTGAACCTTTTGAGCAGGAGCAATTGCAAGTCTTTGAGAATGAAGGGAAACATCAGTTAGACGCATTCTACGTTGCTTTTGAGGATTATTTTCGAGGCAGCTATCAGGACATTTCTAACCGACTAAAAGTGTATTTACCGGTTTTAGAACACGCAAAGCTTGATACATCAAATTTCCCAATTCTAGACATTGGCTGTGGACGAGGTGAATGGTTAGAACTGTTGCAGAAATCTGGCTATGCAGCAAAAGGGCTAGACATTAACAGAGTAATGTTAGACCGATGTCGCTCAAAAGGGTTAGAGGTGATTGAGGCAGATGCGTTAGTTCACTTAAAGTCTTTGCCCGCACAAAGCTTGTCAGCTGTAACAGGTTTTCATATTATTGAACACTTACCACTCGTAGAGTTAATCACCTTGTTTCAAGAAATACTTAGGGTGTTGAAATCGGATGGTTTAATCATTATGGAGACTCCTAACCCTCAGAATGTCTTGGTAGGAAGCAACAACTTCTACATGGACCCTACTCACCTCAATCCTTTACCTAGTCCGCTAGCTAAATTTATGCTTGAAAACGCTGGATATCAGGCTGTTGAGATCATGAATCTCAATGCCTATGCTGATTCGTTTAAAGTGAGCGGCTCGGAAATTGCGAATCGATTTAACGATTATTTTTATGGTCCACAAGATTATGCAGTCATTGGTTATAAGCCATGAAGCCTTTGGGTATCGTCACTCCCTGGTTTGGTAAAGATTTAAAGGGCGGAGCCGAGCAGCAAGCTTGGCAAGTAGCAACACGATTGGCAGCGCAAGGCCATGCGGTTGAAGTGCTAACAACCTGCTGCCGCTCATTCTTAGACGATTGGACATCCAATTACTACAGACCTGGAGTAAAGCAAGAACAGGGCATAAAAGTTCGACGTTTTCGAGTCGATCGCCGCAATGAAGCTGCCTTCGCTCGCGTAAACAGTCTAATGTTAAATTTGCCGTCCTCAACCTTAAAACCTCAGGTTAATCCGGTCAGTCCAGAAGATTCACTGATTTTTGCTTCTGAGAATATTAACTCTAATAAATTACTCAGCTTTTTAAAGCGAAATAAAGACCAGTACCATGCTTTTCTTTTTCTTCCATATCTGTACGGCCCTATTTTAAATGGGCTACCTATTGTTGCAGATCGGGCTTTTTTACAGCCTTGTTTACATGATGAAGTTTATGCCTACCTGCCTGAAGTTGCTAACACTTTTTATTTGGCTTGCGGTTTGCTATTCATTAGTGAAGGGGAAGCCCAGCTAGCGACACGGCTGTATGGCCCAGGAATTATTTCCAAAAGCTCTGTTGCAGGTGCAGGGATAGAAGCAGGCTCTAGCTTCGATGAAAATCTTATCAGTGTGGGCAGTTTTGGGGTTAAGCAACAGCGGTTTGTTCTGTGTCTAGGTCGTCGTGATTCAGGAAAAAACACTGACTTGTTAGTTAAAGCCTTTGCCCACTCTAAACAAAGGAATCCTAATTCTAACTTGAGGTTGGTTTTGGCAGGTCCGGGTAATCAGTCCTACAGCGGATTAGCACCAGATTTAATCGATTTAGGTTTAGTAGAGGAAAGAGAAAAGGAATCACTATTAGCCAATTGTCTAGCTTTATTTCAGCCTAGCCAAAATGAAAGCTATTCTCGCGTGATCATGGAGGCTTGGTTCTATAAGCGACCTGTGGCGGCTCATCGAAACTGTTTGGCAACGGCGATCGCTGTCGAAAAAGCTCAGGGTGGGTGGTTAGCAGAAACCGAGTTAGAGTGGTCAGAGCTATTTGACAAGATTGACCAGATCGGAGACGAACACCTGGCAAAATATGGGATTAAAGGGCAGGCATATGCTGAGGAAAATGCAGCCTGGAACAAAATTATTCAGCGTTATGAAGTTGCCTTAAACCTAACTAAAAAAGCGGTTGGTTCACCCTTTCAATCTCATTCTAGAAAGCTGAGAGAAATTCATCAATTATTGCCTAATCTTGCCTACGGAGACGCGATTTCAAATCATGCGATTGAGATTCGCAACTATCTTCGCCAATGTGGATACCGTTCAGAAATTTTTGTCCGCTATATTGACCAACGCGTTGCTCACGAAGCGACTCTATTTAGTCCACAAAAACTCGATCATCAAGCAGGATTAATCTACCATCACTCAATTGGCTCAGAGTTGACGAAATATGCGATCGCTCATTCTGGGTCTAAGTGCCTGGTCTATCACAACATTACACCCGCCGAATTTTTCTTACCCTATCGTCCTGATATTGCGAAGCTCTTAGAAGATGGTCGAGCCGAACTCAAACAGCTAGCTCAGCATTTTCCAATATCAGTTGGGGACTCTACCTTTAATGTAGAAGAACTGCTAGAAGTTGGTTTTACAGAGTCAGAAGTTTTGCCAATTATAGTGAATCCAAAAAAATGGGATGCCGCAGCAGATGCTTCTCTAATGCGACAATTGCAAGACGGCAAAACCAACCTACTTTTTGTGGGTCGTATCGCCCCCAATAAACGACAAAACGATTTGATTGAAGCGTTTGCCCATTATTTAACTTTTGACCACGAGGCGCGTTTAATTTTGTTGGGCGGATACGGTTTGACTGACCCTTACTATTTTCACTTGCTCAATTTAATTGACAAACTAAACTTAGCAAACTACGTTCTGCTTCCAGGACTAGTTACAGAACCTCAGCTACTAGCTTATTACCGAACAGCCCATCTATTCTGGTCAATGAGTGACCATGAGGGATTTTGTGTACCGCTTGTCGAATCGATGTGGTTTGACATTCCAATCCTTGCCTATAAAAGTAGTGCGGTTCCTGAAACATTAGGCTCAGCAGGATTGATTTTCACTACCAAAAGTGACTTAGTGCAGGTAGCAGCTCTGGCAAAATTAGTAGTAAAAGACAAAGAATTAAAATCCGAAATCATTACAGCACAGCGTCAGCGACGGAATGATTTTCTAACTGAGTTAGGACATAGTAAATTAGATAATTTGATTTCAAAAATGGAAAATGTATCTGTATGACTCGTTACAATAATGCTTTCTATAAACTACTCAATAAATTTAATAGAAAAAGCAAAAAGCCTTGTCCTGACCCCAACGCACTTTTTCCACTGAATCCAGAGTTGCCTTTGCCCGAAGGTGTCTCTGAAAGCGAACTGTTTGATTTTCTGAAGTCAGTTTTAGTGAAGGATGCACCTCCCCAGGAGATGGCAAATTATTGCCAACAAGATTTTCGTAGATTTGTTTATACCTATGGGTTAGCAAGAGATTTAACTGGAAGGGGGCTTGAGCTAGGTTCAAATCCTTACTTCACAACAATGCTATTAAAAGAATTCACACAAATAAATTTGTCTTTAGCCAACTATTTTAATTCCGAATTAGGTCCTAGTATTGAGCAGGGCGTATCGTATCAGGATTTTAGAACGAAAGAAAATACACTAATTCAGCTCAAGTCAAGCCAGTTTAATGTTGAAGAAGAAAAGTTTCCTTTTGTAGATGAAGAGTTTGACGTAGTTTTTTTCTGCGAAATCATAGAGCATCTACTCATAAACCCCATTGCGGCTCTCAAAGAAATTAAGAGAATTCTAAAGCCAAACGGAGCGCTGATTTTAACTACGCCAAATGTGAGTAGGTTAGAGAACGTTGCAAGAATGATTGCTGGAGAAAATATCTACGATCCCTACTCCGGCTATGGCCCTTATGGCAGACACAACCGGGAATATAACAAACATGAACTTTATCTGTTGCTAAGCTACTTAGGCTTTGACGTTGATGCCATGTTTACGGCTGACGTGCATTTTAATAACGCGAATGCCTATGCACCAGTAGTTGATTTTTCAGCGCTGCTGAAAAATCGAGAGCAGGATTTGGGACAGTATATCTTTATTAGAGCCTTAAATGTTAGAGAGGCAGGCAATAAAAAACCTGCTTTTCTATATAGAAGTTGTCCTGCTGATGAGATAGAGTAATGCCCAGAGTTGCTTTTGTCATTCAACGTTGTGGTTTAGAAGTCAATGGTGGTGCGGAAGTTCTCTGCCTCAAAATTGCACAGCATATGTCTGAGTACTGGGACTTGGAGATATTAACAACCTGTGCATTAGATTATGTCACTTGGGAAAACTATTACCCACCAGGAATAGAAGAAGTTTTAGGTGTCAAAATACGTCGCTTCCGAGTAGAACAGCAGCGAAATATTAGTGAATTTAATCGTCTATCTGAAAAAATTAATTCTCGATTGGAGACGGCTTCAATTGAGGAACAAGAAGCCTGGATGCGATCTCAGGGACCCTGGACACCCGATCTCATTTCTTACGTTGAACAACATCAGCAGGAGTATGATGTGTTCATATTTTTTACCTATTTGTATGCAACCACTTATTTCGTTTTGCCACTAGTTGCTGAAAAGTCCTATCTTGAGCCTTTAGCTCATGACGAATGGACTATTTACATGAGCATATGGAATAGTTTTTTCAAAAAGCCGCGTGGTTTTATTTTTAATACGGTAGAGGAACAGCGCTTTCTCAAAACTCGTTTTCCGGACGTTGACTTGGAAGGGGCGATCGCCGGAATGGCCGTGGAACCGCCAGAAACTTCTAGCGCAAGCCAATTCAGGCAGCAGCATAAAATTAATGAACCCTTTTTGCTATATGTTGGCAGAATTGATCCCTCTAAAGGCTGCGAAGAACTATTTAACTATTTCATCTCGCTCCGCAAACAAGAACCTGGATCAAGAAAGCTAGTGCTGTTGGGTAAGCCAACCATGCCCGTCCCAAAACACCCAGACATCATAGCGCTTGGCTTTGTGGATGAGCAAACTAAATGGGATGCTTTAGCAGCTTGCGATGTACTAGTAATGCCTTCACCTTATGAAAGTCTTTCTATTGTCTTATTAGAAGCTTGGGCAGTAGGAAAACCCGTCTTAGTGAATGGGAAATGTGATGTGTTATTAGGGCAGTGTCAAAGGTCTCAAGGCGGGCTTTGGTATAACAACATCCACGAATTCCAGTTAGCTATAGAAACGATGAATCATCGAGTTAGAAGACTGCTAGGAGCGCAGGGAAAATCCTTCGTAGAAGTGAACTATGTTTGGCCGGAAATTCAGAAACTATATTTAGGTTTGTTTTCTAATTAGGTAGGTACCGTTAGCAGACCAATTTCTGCGTCTGAAAAGGTAGGAAATTTGAAAACTTAAACCGCCAAGACTATTTCCCTACTTCTCTAACCTAAACTTGAGATTCACTGAGTTGTGCTGTATTGTTGTCTTGTCAATTTTCTGTAAGTCTGTAAATTCTCCTCAAGATTCTCAAGACTATGTTCAAGAAACATGACACAATCTGAAGTTGAATAAAATAATGGCTGTCAATTCGTCCAGGTTATTTTGTTTTGTAGCAAATAGCACGTAAATCCAGTGACTATACTGACGCAAATCCCTGAAGTTAGCATCGTCGTTCCTGCCTTCAACGAAGAGCAAACGTTGGAAATTTTGCTCGATCGCATCCTGAATGTTGTCGAACAGATTCCTGACCAGAAGTTTGAAATCATCTTCATTGATGACGGCAGTACTGACCGCTCCTGGCTTATTCTTCAAAGTCTTGCTGCAAAAGAGGCGCGAGTACGCTGCTTTCGGTTACGCCGCAACTTTGGTAAAGCTGCTGCCTTATCGATAGGAGCCAGCATGGCAAGGGGTGACATCCTGATAACAATGGATGCCGATTTGCAGGACGATCCTAAAGAGATCCCGCGATTTCTAGAGAAACTCGAAGAAGGATACGATCTGGTCTCCGGTTGGAAAAGAAATCGCAAAGATCCCCTGTCTAAAACGCTTCCTTCAAAGATTTTCAATACTGTTATTTGCTCGGTGAGTGATGTAAAATTACGGGACTTTAACTGTGGCTTTAAAGCAGCACGTAAGGAAGTCTACCAAAACATTTCCCTTTACGGCGAATTGCACCGTTACATCCCTTTATTAGCTCACAACCTCGGCTACAGGGTAGGCGAAATTCCTGTTCTTCATCACCCTCGAGCCGCAGGAAAGTCTAAGTACGGTCTAGAGAGGTATGCGCGTGGCTTCCTCGATTTGTTAACGGTATTAACCATCACGCGATACGGCCGTCGCCCAGGACACCTATTTGGAGGAGTAGGATTAATCAGCGGTATGGCTGGCTTTTTTATCCTAAGCTACCTCACAGGAGTATGGATTTTTACTAGCGATCCGATTGGAGGGCGGCCATTGCTTTTACTTGGAATTATGTTAGAGATTTTATCAGCACAATTGCTCTCTCTCGGAATGTTGGCAGAGCTAGTCTTAAACTGTAGCCCATCGCAACCAACGCATCTACTGATATCCGACAGCAGTGATATAACTACTGCTTGTAATAAGGAGAAAAGTTATTTATGAAACCAGACGTTTTCAAGCAGTATCAGGCAGAGAGTGAAAACTGGTTAAAGCGTGGTCGCCGCAGCCTGCTTCATAGTTTGCTTCGAGAAGCAAACCAAACTGCTCGATCTACAAAGCCTCTCAATATTTTAGAAGTTGGGGCAGGAGTGGGGCAAAACATACCGACTTTACAGGAATTTGGACAGGTAGAGGTTGTTGAAGTTAGTGATATTGGTCTTGCTGCATTAAAAGATATTCCTAACATTAATCAAATTTACAGCACCCCTATTCCCTTTAACCTCAACAAAACCTACGATATTATTTGCGCTTTAGATGTTGTAGAACATATTGAGGACGATAAAACTGCTGTTCAATGGCTTGTCGATCGCCTCAAACCAGACGGGTATCTAATTACAACAGTACCCGCCTACCAGTGGCTATTTTCTGATCACGACATTGCTTTGGGGCATTACAGGCGATACACCCAAAGAACTTTCAATCGCATCCTTCCATCCGAACTGACTGTTCTAAAAAGCGGCTATTTTAATAGCGTCTTGTTTTTACTGGCTGCGGCGATTCGTCTTTTCAAACGCTTCACCAAACGTATTTCCCCTCAGAAAAAACCTGCTGAGCTTAAAAAAGAAAGCTCTACTGTTCCTCGCTGGATTGATTCAGCCTTTGGAAGTTTTCTGCTAGTCGAAACCAAAGTAATAGAAAGGAACCCTATCTTTCCTTTTGGTTTGTCGGTGTTTTGTTTGGCAAAAAAAACGACAACCGATAGTCCAAGTCACTTTTAATAACTCAGGCTTGACGATTATGAGAATAAAACTCAATAGAGTTAAAATACCTCAATACTTATCTGATTTCCGTGCTGGAGTAGCAGTGTATTTAGCTACTGTAGCTTTCTCATGCATCTTATTATTCATATTCTTAGATCTAGGCAACTCAACGCTGTCAACTCCATTCAATTATGCTGGTGACGCTCTATATAAAAGCAACGAAGTAAAAACTATGATGGACACCGGATGGCTTTTTCATAATCCATCTCTTGGTGCCCCTTTTGGCTATAACAGGCTTGATTTTCCAAGATTTGACTCTCTCAACTACCTACTCATGAAGGTCTTCTTGATCTTCACTCAGGACTATGCTGTAATCATCAACTCATACTACTTACTTTCGTTCATTCTTTGTGCTTTAAGTGCTTTATTCGTCATGAAGCACTTTAAAGTATCTAATTTTGTTGCTTTTTACGGTTCAATCCTTTTTGCATTTCTCCCCTACCCTTTCTATCGAGGAATACCACATTTCTCGAACGCGGCATACTATATGATACCGCTTTCGGTAATGGTTTTGCTTTGGACATCGCTAGGACTATTTTTCAAAGACGGCAAGATTTCCAAGAAGTATCTTCTGTCCGCATTTGTAATATCGTTTTTAACCTCACTGCAAATGCCATACAACGGCTTCTTCATGGCCGTACTCACTCCCGCAGCAGGTTTATCTGGACTCCTAAAAACTAAAAATTTTCGATCGCTTCTTATAGCCGCTTTTATCTGGTTCTCGATCGCAAGCGCTTTTACAATTGAGCAAATACCCAGAATTCAATATCAATCCACTCATGGCGTTAATGCTAGCGTTGCAAAACGATCTGTTACGGAGGTTGAGCTTTACTCTCTCAGGCTTTCTCAACTTCTCTTGCCTCACTTTAAGCACAGAATTGACGAACTTGCCGATGTGAAAGATAGGTTTGACGATACATTTTTACATACTAACGAGAACAAGACCTCATATCTTGGTATGTGGGGTGCAATGGGATTCTTATTTCTCTTATTTTTTGTCATTTTTTCCAAAGTTGATAAGCTTGAAACTACGTATTTTCGGAATATTTCTGCCTCATCAATTCTGGCTTCGCTCAGTGCGCTCAACATAGTTGCTTTCTCATACGCAACTTTTGCTGGCTTTAGCGCAATGTTTGCCTTTTTTGTAGAACCTAAAATTCGGGCTACAAATCGAATATCGGTCTACGTAGCATTTCTGTCAGTATTTGCACTTTGTGTAGTATTAGATACTGTCAGGCGCAATGTCAAGCCAAGAAAGAGAGTTTTTGTTAACGCCTTTTTGACAGTCATCTTCTTTATTAGCCTTTTGGATCAAACCTCTCCAAAATTAATTCCCAAGTACGATGCAATCAATGAGAACTATAAACATGACAGGCAATACTTTAGCCTCTTAGAGGAGCGTTTGCCTGATAATGCCGCTGTTTACCAAATGCCTTACGCCTTCTACCCAGAACGCGGGCCCATCAGTAAAATGACGGATTATGACCACTTAAAGGCGTACTTTCATACATCTAGTCTGAGATGGAGCTATGGTTCAGCTAGAGGACGGCAGGGATATTACTGGAATATGGACTTGGCAGAGCGCTCTCCAGCCGAGTTGATTCAAAGACTACAAGATTTTGGGTTTTCAGCAATTTATATCAACAGACTTGGTTTTGAGGATCGTGCAGAAACGCTCATTAATGATTTGTCAAACCTACTGAAGCAAGCGCCTTTGATTAGTGACAATGAGCGATACGCAACGTTCTTTCTACCCAGTGCAGATGTTGCTGACCCGCCTAATCTTGCTGAACCCTACAAGCTTGGGGACACAATCCGCTTTTCTTCAGAGTCGCATCCTATGGTTTTTTATTCACTGGGTTGGGCCAAGCCAGAGACTTGGGGAACATGGACGCTTGGAAAAGATGCTCGGTTAGCTATGCAGCTTGATGGTTCGCCGCCCTCTGATGATGTAGAGCTTTCGGCAGTCGTTCAAGCTTATGTCACTGAAGAACACCCTGAGCTTGATGTAGAGGTGATTGTCAATGGAGAGCAGGTTGACCAGTGGGAATTTGTGTATGGAGAGAGTGCAGGTGGTGGACGAAAGGCTGTAGTTCCAGCAGATTTAGTTGCGAAGCAAAATCCCCTTGAGATTGTCTTTAAGATTCCTGATGCCAAATCTCCTGCCGAGCTAGGTGTTTCCAGTGATGGACGTGTGCTTGGTCTTGGAGTGCATGAGCTGCGCTTAGACAATATCAGCAGTCCTTTGTAGGAGGTTCAGAATTAGTGTCAGATATGCCAGTCAATAATCTTGTCTCAGGAATGGCAACAGCGGTAAAGCAATTCTACGTTTTGCTCCTTAGAGGGCTACGTACCCTTGCTAAAAGGATAGGTCTATTAAAAGTATTAGAAGCCCATGAGAACAACCGCACTCTGTTCTGGCTTCGCAGTTTATTTGCCATTTATGATATGGACGACATGATCCGTTTGGGTGTGCCCTGGTGGACTTTTTCATCCATTGATTTAGTTGAACGTTTTCTGGCAGGTGTGCCGCAAGCACGTGTGTTTGAATACGGAGCCGGGGCAAGCACGCTTTGGTTAGCTCGACGTGCTGGTACTGTATACTTTCTTGAGCATGATGCCATGTACAAAAAGAGCCTCGATCGCTATACTGCTGGGCTGGCAAACGCCAAGGGCTTTTTAGAGGTTCCGGTTCCTGACAAATCGCCACAACCCTTCACGTCGAGTCGCTCGGACTTGCAGGGGATGAGCTTCAAAAATTATGTAAAGCATCTTGATACTGTGGATGGACTGTTTGACCTGATTATTATTGATGGGCGCTGCCGAGAGCGTTGCCTGGAGCAGTCTTTGCCACATCTTAAAGAAACGGGGTGTATTGTGTTTGACAATAGTGGTAGAAAGCGCTACCGCAAGGTTATTGAACAGCTTAATTATCCTATGATTGAAACTCGTGGATTAACGCCTTCTTTACCTTATCCGGGTCAGACTACTTTGATTTTCAAGTCGGTGGAAGTGCGAAATAAGCTTCAAGCTAAGTGAAAAAAGTCGTCTATCTGGTTGGCTATCTATTAGTTGGAATATCATTGGTTTTTCTTTTGAGAAACCTCGTAGTTAACTTGAAAGATATTCCTGGCTTTAAACTGACTTACCAATCCGTTTTAGCGTTAGCTATATCTACGATTCTTTGTGCTAGTACGGTTGCAATTTTAAGTTGGGCTTGGAGTCTCTTAATTAGGGGAGGTAGTGTCTATTTGACAATAAGCCAAGCGTATGTGATTATGGCTCAATCTCAAATTGGCAGATACTTGCCCGGTAATATTTGGCATTATGCTGGTCGCGTTGCTTTGGGTCGTCAATATGGAGTTTCTACTGAAGCGACCCTTCTCAGCACCAGCATGGAAACCGTGATGATTTTTGGGATGGCGCTCATCATATCGGCAACTGGTTTGCTATTTGATGAGCAGTTTTTCAGGGATGTAAAGATAGACTTCTACACAAAGAATCTAGCTGTTCTAATCGCTTCAAGCATTGCTTTAGTTGCAGTAATTGGCGCTGCAATTGCAGTTGTGTTTGCTGTCGCTAGACCAATCTGGACTTCTACCAAAAACTGGATTAGGGAACGTGCGCCCTACATTCATGCAGGACGTATTGGTATATCTAGTCTTCTTTACGTTTCAATATTCTTTATATTTGGAACAGTTATTTCGCTGCTACTCAATCTGATTTGGCAAGTAGAGGTTGAAGTATCCTGGTTTCAATTCGTCTGGAGCTTTTCGATCGCCTGGGTTGCTGGTTTTGTTACGCCGGGTGCCCCAGGAGGTATAGGGGTTAGAGAAGCAATCCTGGTTACGCTGTATTCTCCAGTATTGGGAGAAGGATTAGCATTAGGTCTGTCGCTGATGTTGAGGGTGCTAACGAGCTTGGGAGACCTGGTTGCCTTTGGTTTAGCATACTATCTAAGTCAAACTCAAAATTTGAAATCTGTAAAATAACCCCATGACAAAGAAAGCCCTAATTACCGGATTAACTGGACAAGACGGCTCTTATCTTGCTGAACTTCTTTTGGAGAAGGGCTATGAGGTGTTTGGGTTGGTGCGTCGATCTAGTTCTGGCAATGTTGGGCGTATTGGTCATCTGTCTGATCAAGTTCAGATTGTTTCGGGCGACCTTCTAGATCAGTTTTCTTTGATGGATGCGATCGCCAGCGCTCAACCGGATGAGATTTATAATCTTGCTTCCCAGAGCTATGTCCCAATTTCTTGGACGCAACCCGCCCTCACCGCTGAGTATACGGCGATTGGGGTTTCCCGACTTTTAGAAGCGATTCGTCGTGGCAAGCCTGATGCTAAACTTTACCAGGCTTCTAGTAGTGAGGTCTTTGGTCAACCTGATGAATCTCCCCAGAACGAGCGTACCGCCTTTCGACCTCGTAACCCTTACGGTGTTGCCAAAGCCTACGCTCATTGGATGACCATTAACTACCGTCAACAATACAATCTCTATGCCTGCTGCGGCATTACCTATACCCATGAATCTCCCCGACGCGGAACAGAATTTGTGTTTCGCAAGATTACGCATGGGGTTGCCAGAATTAAGTTGGGCATGGATAACGATCTGAAGTTGGGAAATTTGGATGCCCGTCGAGATTGGTGCTACGCCAAAGATGCGGTGTATGCCATGTGGTTGATGCTGCAACAGGAGAAACCTGACGATTATGTGATTGCCAGTGGCGAAACTCGTTCGGTTAGAGAACTAGTTGAATGTGCGTTTAGTTATGTTGGTTTGAACTGGCAAGATTATGTGTCTGTTGATCCGGCTTTTTATCGTCCCGATGAGGTAGTACAATTGGTCGGTTCTATTGATAAGATCCAAAAAAATCTCAACTGGAAGCCTCAGTATTCTTTCGAGCAGTTAATTGAATTGATGGTTGATTATGACCTCAAGCAATTGAGCCATGCGTAACGGCGGAATCGAAAGGGATTTGAGGAAAGATGAAACCCGACAGTTAAGCGCTTCGGGTTTCATTTCTTAATAGAAATAGACTGAAGGTAGGCGACAATAATCGAGATAGAATCAAGACTTTATCTATTTAGTTTTTATATTAGTTGATGTATCTGCCTGTACATAAAGGAAAGGTACCCGGTGTACTCAAATCGCACATCTGATGTTGAAAGTTGTAGTTGATGCGACTCCGCTTCTTCCAAAACCCAGCGGAGTTGGTTTTTATGTTACAAATCTGATTCGGGCGCTTCATGCGTTGCAGGATCAAGAGAATTTTCAGCTAGGAATTGCCTACCAGCCGAGCCTCAAGAACTGGCTTCGCGGCAATCTTGAATTTCCAGATTCTATTCAGCAATATTCCAATCTTCATCTGCTGCCGTTACCTGTTAGAATTCTCAATTTGTTAGCAACCGTTCCGAATCCACTCTTGTCCCATTTTGAGCAATCTTTTGGGTTGCCAGATATTGTTCATGGCACTAACTATGCTGTGTATCCGTGCCAAAAGAGTTTAAGGGTCATGAACATCTACGACTTGACATTCATCAAGTACCCGAACTACGTCAACGCAGTTGTTAGGAGCTATGCGTCACGGATTCAGCAATGTCTTAAATGGACTGACTTGATTTTAACAATCTCAGAAAGTTCTAAGCAAGACATTATTGAATGTTTGAACATTAGCCCCAATCGGATTCAAGTTACTCCTTTAGCAAGCCGCTACCACACAAACTATTTATCTAAAGAATTAGCTAACAAGCTTGCTAATTCTATTGGTTATGATTTTTCTAAACCTTATATTCTTTTTGTTAGTACGATTGAACCTAGAAAGAATATCAATGTTTTAATTGGGGCATTCAATCTGCTGAAGCAGAAGTATAAGATTGACCATCACTTAATTTTAATTGGACAAAAGGGATGGCACTATAAACCAATTTTTGCAGAAATTGAGCGATCGCCCTGGAGCCATTGCATCCACCATCTCAACTATCTATCGGATGAGCTTGTTGCTTTGTTCTACTCGAAGGCGGATGTTTTTGTATATCCTTCTCACTACGAGGGGTTTGGTCTGCCAGTGCTAGAGGCGATGACGCTAGAAGTTGCCGTTGTCACGTCCAATACTTCGTCACTCCCTGAAGTTGCGGGAGATGCAGCGCTGTTGGTTGATCCAAACGATATTACAGGGATAGCTGACGCTATTTTGCGCGTTGTTGGCGATCGCACCCTGCGCGAAGAACTAATTCGCAAGGGCAGAGCGCAAGCAAAGCGCTATTCGTGGGAAAGAACTGCCCAAGAAACCTTGAAAGCGTACCGATCGCTGCTAGCTTAGGCTGCTCTAGTTAAGCTGATGGCTTTGCCGACTAAGCAGTTTGCCTGCCAAGCAAAAGGACACAGCAACGCTGCGCCCTACAAACTTTTAGGAACTGATATAGCGTTACGCCCTAACTAGGGCGCGTAGTGCCATACTAAGCTTCACTACGAGTAGACTTTGCTCTCGCTTTAGCCCTTGCGGCACTTTGCTTTAACGCTTCAAGGCGGGCTTCATATTTCTTGCGATTGCGTTTTTTAGGAGTTTGCTCAATCAAGATTTTGAGCGCACTGCCGAGACTTTTGTAGGCATTGGGCAGGGTGTAACCAAAGCGGGTAGCCAGGGCGATCGCCTTTTCATCCGCATCAATTGCCTGATTTAACACTTTCTCGCCGCTATTGCGCTGGTAGAGGCGATAGCCCGAAACGCCGCAAAGCACTAGTGCTAGAACCAGCAGTAGCCCATCCTGCACCCAAAGCTCACCAACCGCGCCACCCAGACCAATCGCCAGAGCCGCCATTTCCCAGCCGTCTCTGGGAATGGTGTCATTTTGAATGCGGGCAACTTCGTGCCAGAACAGCAGATTTCGCTGGTCAAGAGCCAGTTGGTCCCACTTCATCAGGTCTACCTGAACCTCAACCTGGTCTTTGCCGATTTCCTCGCAGGTAATCAGCGGTGGGTTGACAGCGGTAGACGCTTCAATAGAGACCCAGCTTCTAAGTTCGGGAGGCAGCAGAGTCTTTAACCGCCGCAACTCGCCCAGGTCAGCTCTGACAGTAGAGGTGGCAAATGAGGTCATGATCTAGCCTTGGGATATTCAATATAGATCTAATTTAACTAGTCTAAAACTAGTCTAACTAGTCTGACTAGTTCCACAAATTGATAAGGTACTAATTTGGAGTATAGCGGTCTTTATCAGCACACAAATGGTGCGATCGCTACCTACTTAGAAGGAAATTTATTCTGCACAGTACTTAATCTAGCCAAGCCCTACCTCATGGATGGTCGCGAGTTTTACTCCAGTTTGATCCGGCTTCACATTCTTCATCATGCAGTTCAGGAGCCAATCTTTGGGGTAGGCATCATGGAGGAATTAGCCCGTCACGGCTACAAACTCAGCGCTGGGACGCTCTATCCCATGCTGCACGACATGGAGCGCAAGGGATACCTGTTTTCTGTAGAAGAGCGATCGGGGCGGCAAAATCGACGACTCTATCGAGCCACAGATTTGGGAAAAGTTCAGCTAGAAGATGCCAAGAAAAAAGTACGAGAACTATTTGGTGAATTGTTCGAGGAAGTGTGATTTTCGCTATCGAAACCCGATATACTAACTTTTGTAAAGATTGTGTGATGGCAACGAGTAAACTACCGCTGAGGGTTTCGCAGCAATGGATCAGCACACGAATCAAGACTCTGTGGCAGCCGAAGCTAGCCTGCCTGCATTGAGTCTATCTGCTCGATTGAAAGAACTGGCTCGACTGTTTCTAAGACTGGGTGCGATTGGTTTTGGCGGTCCTCAAGCGCACATCGCAATGATTCACGACGAAGCAGTCGTGCGGCGAAATTGGTTCACTGAAGAGCAATTCCTTGAAGGAGTCGCGGTTTGTGAAATGTTGCCTGGGCCAGCCTCAACCCAAATGGGAATTTACACTGGGTACATACGAGCGGGGCAATTGGGGGCACTGGTAGCAGGATTCTGTTTCATCTTGCCTGCTTTCCTAATCGTGACAACGCTGTCCTGGGCATATTTCCGCTTTCAGGATGTCCCTCAGGTTGATGATTTGTTTCTGGGTGTCTCACCTGTCGTAATTGCGATTATTTTTGGATTTTGCTGGAAGTTATCTAAGAAGGCGATTAAGGATTGGAAGGGAGTGGCGATCGCCCTCGCCGTCCTGCTGCTCATAGTCTTTTTCCAGGTCAACGTACTGCTGCAATTTATCCTGGCAGGCATCGTCGGGCTAATCGTCTACCGCCCTGATCCTCCTGCGGCCCCAGCAAATCGCACGGGTGGCTGGTTATTGCCGTTAGCTCCGATTATGCAAGGGTTGCCGATCGCCGCCGTACCTGCTGAAACTCTGGCAATGTCTGGCTTTTGGGGAATAGAGCGAATTCAAGAATACTTCTGGCCGCTGACTTTATTTTTTCTCAAGGTCGGCAGCTTCATCTTTGGCGGGGGATTAGTAATTATCCCCCTGTTGGAGTTTGAGGTGGTCAACCAGTTTCAATGGATGACTCGCAGCGAGTTTATTGATGGCGTTGCCATTGGCGAATTCACGCCCGGCCCAGTGGTGATTACTGCTGCCTTTGTGGGCTACAAGGTCGCAGGGGTTTTGGGTGCGTTGGTGTCGGCGATCGCCATTTTTACGCCCTCTTTCCTGCTGATCATGGGTGCCTCACCCTTCCTGATTCGGATTCGGCGCAATCCCCGAATTCGCAGTTTCTTGAAAGGCGTTACTCCGGCTGTATTGGGAGCGATCGCCGCTGCCGCCATTCCCCTTGCCCAGTCTGCAATTTTGCAGGATACGCCAGGACGAACAATCGTCGCGGCGATAGTTGGCGTGGTTGCTCTGGTTGCCTTGATTCGCTTCAAGCGCCCAACCTGGCAGTTAGTACCAGCGGGTGCCGTCGTCGGACTGATAGCGGGTGCTTTCCTATAGCTTCAAATAGCTTCAAACTCTTCCCGCAACCCACAAGTAGGGGCGAACGGCCGTTCGCCCCCTACCAAATTCGTGCCCGTCGCAAGGTATCCTTCCTGACAATCGCCCTAGCTTGCAATAGCCAGGGAGGTAGACTCCGAATCTACTTCAGCCGTTAATCGATCGAAACGGTTTGCGTCCAAATCAGCAGAAATTTCTGCAAGCTGCGCCAGCGCTCGGTCAATTAACTCACAGCCCTGATCAACGGTTTCAATGTTGCACAACTGCCCCCGCAGGTCAGCCGCTCCGGGAAAGCCTTTGGCATACCAGGTCATGTGTTTGCGGGCCTGACGAATGCCGCGATCGCCCTTATATTCCCACAGCATCTGCAAATGCTCTCGCGCACACTGAAGCCTTTCAGAGGCAGTCGGTGGCTCCCTGAGTTCACCACTCTTAAGGAAATGGTCAATTTCACCGACGAGAAACGGATAGCCCAGCGTTCCGCGTGAACACATTACGCCATCGGCTCCAGTTTGCTCCAAACAGCGAATGGCCGCCTCAACAGAAAAAATGTCTCCATTTGCAATTACCGGAATCGAAAGTACTTGTTTGACGCGACCGATCCATTCCCACTTGGCAGGGCCGTTGTAGCCTTGAGCGCGAGTCCGTCCATGCAAGGTGAGCATCTGTGCGCCTGCATCCTGCATCCGTTGCCCAAACTCGACCGCGTTGATTTCTTTCTCTGTCCAGCCAATGCGGGTCTTGACCGTGACAGGGACTTTGACGGCCTTCACCACCGCTCGAACAATTGCTTCTGCCGTTTCAGGATCTCGCAGCAGTGATGACCCCCCGCCATTCTTAGTAATTTTGTTGACCGGGCAGCCCATATTGATATCTACGGTGTCTGCCCCTTCGTCAACCGCCATTTGTGCGGCTTCTGCCAAAAAGTCAGGACGGCAATCAAAAAGCTGAATGCTAATGGGGCGCTCATCGGGGTCAACTTCCATGAGCTTGGGCAACTGCTTGACGTAATGCAGCCCCGTCGCGTTGACCATTTCGGTATACATCATAGATGCGGGCGCATAGCGTCGTACCAACCGCCGAAACACCAAATCGGTTACGCCTGACAAAGGCGATTGCAAAACGCGACTGTTGACCTCAAAGGAGCCGATGCTCAGAGGGATAGACAGTCGGGACTTCAATTCAGGAGACAAATGAACCATGAGAGAGCGGCGATCGCACGCTGCGTTTGTTTTCACCAGATTAATTCTACTGTTTTGGTGATTTTGGCGATCGCAACCTATCTGCCGATGTTAGTTTTCTCTGGAATCTAGAAAATTGGCGGCAAATACACCTGCATGGTTACGGTTCGCCCCAATTCGGCTGGCGATCGCAGCATCTAAACTGGAGTCATTGAGAGCGCTAAGCAGGGTTGATTCTCTGTCTTGTGAGATCTCGCTTGGTGCAATGCGGCACGACCGTCCAAGCTTTGGTTCGGTAAATACGCCTTCATGAGAATAGGAAAACATACGCAGTATATAGAATAGTAAGCCCGTGCCGCATGAGGAGAGTTGGGGGTGACTGCGGATCTCCCCAGTCTCAAGCGAGGGAACTGAAAACCCTTAATGAATCTGGAATTGACCAGACCCCATCGTAGAACTGGAGTAAATTATGGCAAAAGTTGTTGGAATTGACTTAGGGACAACCAATTCATGCGTAGCAGTAATGGAGGGTGGTAAACCCACTGTAATTGCCAATGCAGAGGGTTTTCGGACGACTCCCTCGGTTGTTGCCTTTGCAAAAATGGCGATCGCCTGGTTGGGCAAATCGCTAAGCGTCAGGCCGTCATGAACCCTGAAAACACCTTCTACTCGGTGAAGCGGTTCATCGGTCGCCGTTTTGATGAAGTCACCCATGAAGCGACAGAGGTTTCCTACAAAATCCTCAACATCAATGGCAATGTCAAAATTGACTGTCCGACCGCTGGCAAGCAGTTTGCACCCGAAGAGATTTCGGCTCAGGTGTTACGCAAGCTCGTTGAAGATGCTAGCAAATACCTGGGTGAAACGGTGACACAGGCGGTGATTACCGTTCCGGCTTACTTCAACGACTCCCAGCGGCAAGCCACCAAAGACGCAGGTAAAATTGCGGGTATCGAAGTCCTCCGCATCATCAACGAGCCAACCGCTGCATCTCTAGCCTATGGCTTAGATAAGAAGAGCAACGAAACAGTCCTCGTGTTTGACTTAGGTGGCGGTACGTTTGACGTATCTATCCTGGAAGTGGGCGATGGCGTATTTGAAGTATTGGCAACTTCTGGAGACACTCACCTCGGTGGTGACGACTTCGACAAGAAAATCGTAGACCACTTGGCTGAAGAATTTAGAAGAACCGAAGGAATTGACCTGCGTAAAGACAAGCAGGCTCTCCAGCGTCTCACCGAAGCCGCAGAAAAAGCGAAGATTGAGCTTTCTAGCGTGACTCAGGCTGAGATTAACCTACCCTTATCACTGCGACTCAGGACGGGCCCAAGCACCTGGACATGACCCTGACTCGCGCCAAGTTTGAGGAACTCTGCGCTGACCTGATCGATCGCTGCCGCGTTCCCGTGGAAGCCGCAATTCGTGACTCCAAGTTGGATAAGAGTGCGATCGATGAAATCGTACTGGTAGGTGGTTCCACCCGGATTCCTGCTGTACAGGATCTAGTCAAGCGCATCCTGGGCAAAGACCCGAACCAGACCGTTAACCCAGACGAAGTGGTCGCAGTAGGTGCGGCAATTCAAGCGGGTGTGCTGGCAGGCGAAGTCAAGGATATCCTGCTCCTCGACGTAACCCCCCTCTCCTTGGGTGTGGAAACGCTGGGCGGCGTGATGACCAAGATCATTCCTCGCAACACCACCATTCCTACCAAAAAGTCTGAGGTTTTCTCCACCGCAGCAGATGGTCAAACTAACGTTGAGATCCATGTCCTGCAAGGTGAGCGGGAAATGGCTAACGACAACAAAGACTTGGGTGTGTTCCGTCTAGACGGCATTCCCCCTGCGCCTCGTGGCGTACCCCAAATTGAAGTCACCTTCGACATCGACGCAAACGGTATTCTCAACGTTCGGGCGAAAGATAAGGGCACTGGCAAAGAGCAGTCCATTAGCATCACAGGTGCTTCCACCCTGCCTCAGGATGAAGTCGAGCGGATGGTGCGCGAGGCAGAATCCAACGCAGCGACTGACAAAGATCGACGTGAGAAGATCGATATCAAAAACCAGGCGGACTCGCTAGCATACCAAACCGAGAAGCAAATCGCTGACCTCGGCGACAAGGTGCCTGCGGCTGACAAGACCAAAGTTGAGGGACTGATCAAAGACCTGCGTGAAGCATCTGCGGGTGAAGACTACGAGAAGATCAAGACCCTCACCAGCGAACTTCAGCAAACCTTCTACAGCATCAGCAGCAACCTCTACCAGCAGCAAGGCGGTGATGGCTCTACACCTCCTGGAGGCGGTGCCCCTGGTGCAGACGGTGCGGATGTTCCACCTCCTACAGGCGGTGACGATGACGTGATTGACGCTGAGTTCTCAGAAACTAAGTAGTCGCAGCGCCGATCGCCTACTCCTGTTCTATTCAAACAGGCTGTTTCATTCAAACAGGGATGCACTCTTGCTAAGCGGGGGTGCATCCCTGAACTTTTAATTCCTGCTCAAGTTTGTCCAGCTTAATCTCGCTCAATATAAATTTGCGCCCCGCAGATTAGCCCCTTGCAGGGAAGCCCAACTCAAATTTGCGCCTCGAATGCTAGTGCGCGTCAAGGTCGCATTAATCAAATTTGTGCCCATCATTCTCGCACAGCTCAGATCGGCATCTCTCAAGTCTGCATCTCTCAAGTCTGCTTCTTCTAAACTGGCTTCGTTGGCAAAGCTTTTGCTCTTCGGGCGGCACCTACGGTTTGGTGGTTGGGCACGTTGCGCCAGAAGCCGCTGTGGAAGAGGCGATCGCCCTCGTTCAGGAAGGCGACACTATCCCCATTGATGCCGATGCTCTCTAGCGAAATCTGTCAAACTTGTCTCCTCCAGTAGTGTTAGAGCAGTGACGGACAGGTTTGAACTTTAAGTTTCTTTTATCGAAGCATTCCGCAAAATGCTGCTTTCATCAGGGTCTGGACCGATGTCCATCTGGGAAGACCGTTGTGCTATCTACATTTGCCCCATCTAGATCAACAGATTGGGCACGAAACAGATTACAGCGGCTCAGCTTTGCGCCAATCAGTTTTGCCTGGTCTAAGTTGCTGCTATCTAGGTTTGCTTCACTCAGGTCGGCAAAGCTAAGGTCAGCGTTACGCAAATCGGCGCTTTGAAAATTTGCGCCAAACAGGTTAGCCCGCTCTAGTCGGCAATTGCGTAGATCGGCACGGAATAGGTTGGACTGCGTCAAGTCTGCATCGGTCAAATTAACAGCTTGAAATCTGATATTACTGAGTTCAGCACTGTGCAGTAAAACTTTTTGCAGATTGGCGCGACCTAAATTAGCGTAAGGCATATAGACATGGCTTAAGTTACTTCCCTGAAAGTCAGCATCTTGCAAGTTGCATTCAAACAGGTGGGCTTGACTCAAATCTATATCCCGAAAATCTCGTCTGCCATTAGCGTATTCAGCCAATAGCTCTTCCGCACTCATCCTACGCATACTAAATTTTTTTGACACCACAACCTCACCTCCCGCCGGGGAGATGGAACTGCCAGTTCAAAAAAACTGCCAGTTCAAAACAGGATTATTAAGCATTTGTACTCATTTGCAATAGTTTACAAAACGCAGATGGTTTTAGCGGCAGAGTTAACGTTCTTTTTAGATTCTTCAGTTGGGGCGGAGGCGATCGCCGTCTCCGTTGGGGCTTGGCGCTGTGGTAGGCAATCGCCGCTTCTTGCTGCTGTGTCTGAGCACGGCGCTGGGCTATCATGCTGGGCGGCTTTATGAGTTAGCCAATTCTGGAGAACTTTACACCGCTTTTGCTCAATCTCCTCTAGCACATCTGTTAGGCTCAGCAGCCAACCTGGCTTAATTCAAGTATTGGTAACTATTAGCAAGTATTGGCAGCTTCAGATATTGGTAGCAATAATGTTAGGACTCAAGTGTAAAAATCTTGCTGTATTTGCGTCGGGGCGATCGCCCTGCCCAATCAAATCCACCATCCACTGAGCAAACCGAGCAACCGTAGGGAAAGAGTAAGCGATTCAGATTCTAACCAATCCTTAAATTCCATCATTAGCGGAGGTCGTCATACCGATTCTTTGTAAAGCTGCACGGAATAAGGGACTTAACCCTGTCTCGCAAGAGTTGATTCTGTGCAAGCTCAAATGGAACTGGTATCATGCCGTTTACCTCTAATGGGATTGGAATGAAATAGCCCTGTTCTCTGGGGTCATCTGCAACGTTGCGATCGCCCTTCTCTAACCGGATCGCTAACACCTTTCCTGACCTTGAGAGATTAGATAATCTGCGATCGCCCGCTTAATGTCTTTTTCCTGCAAAATGATTTTAGTTTTCATCCTGTTAGCCATACACAAATTCGTTCCTGAAACTCGTAACGCCAACTTGACTATATGGTGTAGTGGATTCTTTAGCAGATTGAACTCCCCCAAAGGCTGGATTTTATTGTGGAAAACAAATTATTTTCGTTATTAACGTTGGGATTGTCGTGAAACTAATTCAAACTGCTGTGGGGCGATCGCTCCTTTTAGGGCTGATCACGCTGGTGATGATTTTGGGGTTAAGTCGAGGGGCGATCGCCAAAATCGCCTCCTGGAGTTCGGGCGTTCCTCCGATCCTCATTAGCCAGTCCAACGAAGATAGCAGCGCCTCGGCCCAATCCATTCGCCAACCTGTAATGCTGCGAGGAATGCCGCTGCCAGAGCCACCCTTTCCAGAGCCAATTTTGCCAGGGGCAACGCCTTTTTGGGCTGGAACAACGACTTCGCCATCAGGCTACGTTCCCCGGCAGGAGAGCGCTCCGGCACATCCCACTAACTATGGTGAGCGGTTTACTCAAGATGCAAACGGTAGAAACGTCTCGAATGATTTGATTGTGGTGATTCATGAAACTGTCGGATCTGCCTCCAGCGCCATCAACACCTTTCAAACGCCCCATCCGCGAGACGAAGACCAGGTTAGCTATCACTCATTAATCAAGCAAGACGGCACTGTAGTTTACATCGTGCCGCCTGAAATGAGAGCTTTTGGCGCAGGCAGTTCTGTCTTTGAAGGGGCCAATGGCTCTGAAACCGTGCAAACCAATCCTGCCTTTGCGTCTTCAGTCAACAACTTTGCCTATCACACTTCGCTAGAATCCCCTGCTGACGGGCGCGGCAACAGCCGAGGACACAGCGGCTACACCGAAGCGCAATATCAATCACTTGCCTGGGTGGTTGCCCAAACCCACGTCGCCAATCAAAGAATTACAACTCATCAAGCCGTCGATCGCTCAGGCACCCGTCGCGATCCCCGCAGCTTTAATGCACAGCGGTTCATAGAATTACTGAATACCTATTAAATCGGGATGAAAGGATTTGAACCTTCGACCCCCTCGTCCCGAACGAGGTGCGCTACCAAGCTGCGCTACATCCCGTAATTGCAGATTTACGCTAGTCAACCTTAAACTAGACTACCACAGCGGCAGATCATCCAAGTTATTCCCTGGCGGCGCTGATTCCCTCGCTTCCTGACTCTTGCTAAGATTAGACTTATTACCGTTTTGGTGGTTTTTAGCGTGACTGTTAAGCCAGATTGGTTAAGGGTTAAAGCGCCTCAGTGGGAGCGGGTCGGTAATGTCAAGGAGATTTTGCGGGACCTATCGTTGAATACGGTTTGTGAAGAAGCTTCCTGCCCTAACATTGGCGAGTGCTTTAGTCACGGTACGGCAACTTTTTTGATTATGGGTCCAGCCTGCACGAGAGCCTGCCCCTATTGCGACATTGATTTTGAAAAGAAGCCTAAGCCGCTTGACCCCACTGAACCGTCTCGTCTGGCAGAAGCGGTTCGCCGGATGAACTTAAACCATGTGGTGATTACGTCCGTCAATCGCGATGATTTACCCGATGGAGGCGCAGATCAATTTGTTCGGTGCATTGAGGCGATCCGCGTTGTTTCTGCTAAAACTACGATTGAGGTTTTGATTCCAGACCTGTGCGGTAACTGGCAAGCGCTAGAGGTAATTTTGCAGGCGCGACCAGACGTGCTAAACCACAATATGGAGACGATTCCCCGACTGTATCGGCGGGTGCGTCCTCAAGGAGAGTATGAGCGAACTCTGGAATTGCTGAGGCGATCGCACCACTTTGCGCCCTCCATTTACACCAAATCAGGCATCATGGTCGGTCTGGGTGAAACAGATACAGAAGTGCGCCAGGTGATGCAAGACTTGCGATCGGTCAACTGCGACATTTTGACGATTGGGCAATACCTCCAGCCTTCTTCTAAGCATTTGCCTGTACAGCAGTTTGTTACGCCCGACCAGTTTGCCGCATGGCAGCAATTTGGCGAAACGATAGGTTTCCTCCAGGTTGTTTCTTCGCCCCTGACCCGCAGTTCCTATCATGCTGAGCAGGTGCAGGAGTTGATGCAGCGCTACCCCCGTGCGGCTAAACCGTAATTTCACTTAACTTAATGAATAAAGATTGGGTGAAGTACCTGTGGGTTTGGGCATAATTGAGTTTGCTAGCGTCTAACTGGCTGATTCATGACATCCGAACCCTTTTTGACTGTTAACGACCAGCCCATTTCCCTGGGGCAAGCTATTCGCTATTTACAAACAGGGAGAAAATTTGACGCATTCATTGGCGAAATCGTTCGTCAGTTTGTGGTTGACCAGGAGTTACAAACCCGTGAAGACCTTAAAATCAACACCGCCGCCGTTGAGCAAGCCGTGATTGATTTTCGCCTGGAGCAACAGCTTACCGACCCAAAGCAGTTCCAGGAATGGCTCTCCAGCAGCGGGATGGACTACGAAGCATTCCACAATCAGGTTTCTTCTGGCTTCAAGCTGCGAAAGCTCAAAGAGGACATCGCGCTTCCCAAGCTGCAAGAATTTTTCATTGAGCGCAAAATTTTTCTAGATCGGGTTGTCCTTTCCCGAATCATCGTGGCCGACAAGGAATTAGCTGAGGAACTGAGAAGCCAAATTGCGGAAGGCGCAAAGTTTGAGCAGCTTGCAAAGGAATATTCCCTCACTGACGACCGTATCGTGAACGGCATGGTCGGTCCAATCAGCCGAGGCACAATGCCAGATATGCTTCGCGCAGCGGTCGATCTGGCACAACCTGGAGAAATCGTTGGGCCGCTGGGCATGGAAGATCGCTGGGCGCTGTTTCGCGTAGAAGAATTTCTGCCAGCCGCGTTGGACGATCTGCAATTAAGGCAAAGCCTGATGGATGAGCTATTTGAACAATGGCTAATGGACAAAATTCAGGGATTGCCGATTAAGTTACAGGTGGGATCATGATTACCGATGACCAGCTAGCCAGGATTCCCTGGGGGTCTCCGCCGCTGAACTGGCTATCTTCCGAGCAGCAAGTTCGGCTTAAAGATCAGGCAAAGACTCGCTATTGCGGGTTAGGAGAGGTGATCTGGTCTACGGATACGCCTGGAAGTCAGTTTTTAGTGGTTTCAGGAAATGTGCGCCTGATCCCAGATGAGGGAAAGCCAACGGTGCTAAAGTCAGGCGACTGGTTTGGCGATTTTCCAGAACTGACAGACCAGTGGAAAGCCAGAGCTTCCAGCAAAGAAGTGGTTTTGATTCAATGGGATTCGCAGGCGTGGAGGGCGATCGCCACTCCCGAAATCAAACAGTTTTGGCTAACGCTGCGATCGCGCTATCAACCTGAATTCTCCACTGCGCCGCAGCCTGTTTCTGGCTTTCCGTTTGTGTCTGCCGTCAACACGGCTGCGGCCTGCCTGACCATGCTGTGTCATTACTTAGAAACTCCGGCCCAGTTGGAATGGGTGCAGCGCCAGCTCAGAGGACAGCGCCCTAAAGACCTGACCGACACGGGCGAAAAGCTGGGACTGCAACTGCGGCGAGTGCTGGTGAGCAACTGGCAGGATTTGCGGCAGCTTACCCTACCGGGGCTGATGCGCTGGCGGCAAGAACGCTGGGTGGTGGTTTATGCGGTGAGGGGCGATCGCTTGATCATCGCTGACCCAATGAACCCTAACCAGACCTGCGAAAGCATTCCCAGAGCCATGCTGGAGGAAGTGTGGGACGGACAACTCTGGCAGGTAGAACTCGTTCAAAAGCAGGAAAGATTTAGCCTCACCTGGTTTTTGCCCGCCGTTTGGCGATTCCGTAACCTTCTGGGGGAAGTGCTGCTGGCTTCCTTCACACTGCAACTGTTGGGATTGGCAACCCCGATCATTACCCAGGTGGTGATCGACAAGGTGATGGTGCAGGAAAGCCTGGCCACGCTGGATGTTATGGCGATCGCCCTGCTTGCGGTTGCCATCTTCGAGGCGCTGCTGGGCACCTTGCGGATGTTTATCTTTACCCACACGACCAATCGGCTCGATTTGGGGCTTTCTGCCCAGCTTTTTCGACATTTGCTGCGACTGCCGCTGTCTTACTTTGAGTCGCGTCGGGTGGGAGACACCGTTGCTAGAGTGCAGGAACTTGAGGAAATCCGCCAGTTTCTCACCAGTACCGCCCTGACCGTCATCCTCGACAGCATCTTCTCGGTCGTTTATCTGGCCGTGATGTTCTATTACAGCGTTCGCCTGACCGGGGTAGCGCTGGCAGTGATCCCGCTGTTCGCCATTCTGACGCTGATTAGCACCCCCATCTTACGAAACTGGCTGAATGAAACCTTCAACCGCAGCGCTGACAGCCAATCCTTTCTCGTAGAAACGATCACGGGTATCCACTCGGTGAAGGCCCATGCCGCAGAGAAGGCATCGCGCGATCGCTGGGAAGGACTCTACGCCCGCTTCATTCGCACAGGCTTCAAAGCCACCACCACTGCCAACATCAGCAACCACATCGGTGATTTCCTCACCAGCCTCTCAGCCCTGCTGATCCTGTGGTTTGGGGCAAGGTTAGTCATCAATCAGGACTTCACCATTGGTCAACTCGTCGCCTTTCAAATGCTCTCTGCCAGAGTGACAGGTCCGTTACTGCGGCTAGTACAGCTTTGGCAAAACCTTCAGGAAGTGCTGCTCGCCGTTGACCGCATTGGCGACATTCTCAACGTCGCCCCTGAAGCTGAACCTGGAACAGGTCTGGTGTTGCCGCCGCTAAGAGGGCAAGTCAACTTTGACCAGGTATTTTTTCGCTACCAGGCAAACCAGGAACCGATTTTGCGCGGCGTTTCCCTCAATGTAGAACCGGGGATGTTCGTGGGCATCGTCGGTCGCAGCGGCTCTGGCAAAAGTACGCTTTCTAAGCTAATTCAGCGGCTTTACCAATCTGAGTCTGGGCGAATTTTGATCGACGGTTTTGACATCAAAAGCGCAGATTTGGCTTCTCTCCGCCCTCAAATTGCCGTTGTGCTGCAAGAAGATTTCCTGTTCAACGGCTCAATTCTAGAAAACATTACGCTAGGAAATCCTGATGTGACGGCTGAGCAGGTCGTAGAAGCGGCTCGTCTTGCTGTCGCCCATGATTTTGTTTGCGATCTGCCCGATGGCTACGAAACAGGCGTAGGGGAACGAGGCACTGCTCTATCTGGCGGTCAGCGCCAAAGAATTACCCTGGCACGGCTGTTTCTCTCCCAGGCTCCAATCCTGATTCTCGATGAAGCCACCAGCAGCCTCGACGCAGAAACCGAACAGCAGGTGTTAGAAAACCTTCAGCGCGCTTCTAAAGATCGCACGATGTTTTTAATCGCCCACCGTTTTGCGCCACTAAAACGAGCCGACCTAATCCTGGTCATGGAAAAAGGCGTAATTGCCGAACGGGGAACGCATGATTCGCTAATTCAGCAAAAAGGACTTTACTGGTCGCTCTATCAGCGACAGCAGATGTCTATTTAACCTACCGATTGGCGGCGACAAGTAGTAGCTAATCTATGCATCAAACAGGTCATTGCAGAGCGAAACTTGCCAACCATTGTCTGTCAGGCGAAGCTTCAAGTCACTACAAGTTTGTAGGAATTTGATGTATTTACTGCCTAAATTCAGGTCTTTCATCACTTCTGTCACCGACTGTCCATGCAGTTGCTTAAATTGTGTACTTAGGGTCGAAATTGAAATGTAAGTACCTGGCAGCGGATCGGTTAAATCTTTTAGAATTCGAGTAATTTCCTGCTCCAGTGCATAGCCTGAACTTACCCCTGAACCTGTGGGAAAGTGAGTTTCAACCGCGCCTGTCGTGTAATTAGAAATGACTAGCGATTTGCCCTGCTTCACGACTGAATAAACGGCTAATCCACGAGTTCGCAAAATGTTAGATAGGTGGTTTAAGTCTGGATCTGATGAACAGATAATGATTTCTTTTGCAGTTGGGTAATGCACAAAGACAGATGAACCGATCGCCGTCATCTGCAAATCTGCGCTGTTTTTTCCTGAAGGAACATGAACCAACTGATAGCCTCGCTTGTGCAAAACTAGATCTCTTTTACTCATGTTGCTATTGCGCCAGTTAGCAAACGCAATTTTAATTTGAATGGGGAATTGACAAATACTCTGCAAAAACTTTTCGCCTTCAACGGTAAGACCGATGTTTTCAGCATCGACTAGTAAGATGGCGATCGCCCCTTCTCCCTTCCCTTCCTCATAACCCCCTGCTGAAACCCCAAAGATATTAGAACTACCATCCCACAATGGTGCTTGAGCTAGCAGCAAATGAACCCTTTGCAGCAGATCGCTAAACACACGTCCCCTAAAAAAATCAGGGACAAACAGCTTCCTTAGAAATCGAACTAATCCAAAGATGAACGTCTCTTTGCTCTCCAGATGATCTAGTCTAGCGGTTAGCTTTTCGACAAAATCAGCTTGAACTTCTCGAAAGCTAAAATTTCTATATTTTGGAATGAGCCAGTGAGGTTTTTGTTGTTGAGTCACCACAACGACTTGGTAAATTAAAAGCTAATTTGCTCAACAACAAAAGTTCTCACGACAATAGCTCAGAGAATGTTTAAATTTGAATATCAAATACTACGAT
>JAAUTN010000243.1 GCA_012031415.1 Leptolyngbyaceae cyanobacterium SM1_4_3
TAAGAGCGCTGCCCTGGGCAGTTCTGGGGATTGCGTACTACAGTCTGGGGCAGTATGAGCGGGCGATCGACTTCCATCAGCAATACCTGACCATTGCGCGGAAAATTGGCGATCGCCAGGGTGAAGCGATCGCATTAGGGAATTTAGGGGGTGCATGTTGCGCCCTTGGCGAGTACTCTAAGGCACTAGATCTACAAAATCAGAAATTGGCGATCGCTCGTGAAATTCGTAGTCGAGCCACTGAAAGTTACGCATTATCGGGGCTAGGAGAAGTCTTCATTAAGCTAGAGCGATATGCAGAGGCGTTAAAGGTATTGCAAGGCGCATTGGAGATTTGCCAAGAGACGGGTGGGCGATCTCTGAAAGCCGAAGCCCTCAAAAATTTGGCAGAACTGCATCAGGCGTTAGGCGAGGTCGAGGTGGCGCAGCAATACGGTCAGCAGGCGTTGACGCTGGCGACAGAGCTAGGCATTCCCCTCAAAGCCGAGTGCGAGGCATTGCTGTCAGAATTAGAGCAAGATCACAAATCATAAAGGAGAGTTTTTCACCTATGCGTGGTATTCAATTCGTTGTGGATGAAGATGGCGAAAAAACGGCCGTGCTGCTGGATTTACGCGAATGGGGAGAACTTTGGGAAGATTTTTATGACGTTTTAGTCTCCCACTCTAGAGCAAAGGAGGAATCAGTCAGTTGGACAGAACTGGAATCTGAACTGGATGCGGAAAGCCCCAACCATGGCTCAGTATGAGATTCAGTTCAAAACATCAGCTGCCAAAGAGTTTCGTAAACTTCCTCAAGACATTAAATCCCGCATTCGTGAGGCCATTAATGCCCTGAAAACAGACCCTCGCCCAGTCGGTGTCAAAAAACTAGCGGGTGAATCAAATCTCTACAGAATTCGTGTCGCAGACTACCGCGTTATCTATGAAATCAATGATTCAACTCAGATGCTTCAAATAACACGTATCAGACATCGACGCGATGTGTATCAGTAAGCTGATTGAAGCAAGACATCTGGAGGAAACTTGAAGGAAATGCAAATTCGCTATGAACTGATTATTTATTGGAGCGAGGACGATCAGGCATTCATTGTCGAAGTGCCCGAACTTGCAGGCTACGCTGCCGATGGTGCAACCTATCAGGAAGCAGTACAGAATGTCGAAGTTGTGATTCAGGAATGGATTGAAACCGCACAGGAATTGGGCAAACCCATCCCAGAACCCAAAGGTCGATTGCTATTTGCATAAAAATTGCTCAGAACGGTTGGAGTCCCGCAGTAGCCGAGACGGAGGTTTACTTAGCACGTAGCAAATGCCGAGTTGTTGCTGTAGCACGACGCTTAAACGGCAATAGGTTTCTGATTACGGCGTATCAAATCGATGCAACCAAAAAGGGGAGTCAATATGGCACAGATACAAGTCTTCTACGAACCAGAAACAGAATTGCTGACCGTATTTTGGCAATCTCCCCGCAAAGAGCAAATTAGCACTGAGCTTGGAGATGGAGTCATTCTAATCAAAGACTCCACAACAGGAGAGCCTATCGGTATAGAAATCCTTTCATACCATCCGGGAGATAGCCGTTTTGATGCCGTCAGCGTTGAACTGGGGCAGTTGAGTCCAGTCCAATAGAAATGCAACATAACACCTGCTAAAGAAACAGTGTATGTGGCTAAAAGCGGGAGAGCTTGAACAGACTTATATCGTGGTTAGTTTTGCCTGCGATCGCCAACTCCATCAAAATCTTGCCCACCAATGTACTGAACTTAAACCCGTGCCCTGAAAAGCCTGCACCGATAATGATTTGAGGATAGTGAGGATGGCGATCGATCACAAAATGTTTATCTGGAGTCATGGTGTAAAGACAACGACGAGTAGAAACCAGTTTTCCATTGACAGCAGGAATGTAGCGACGGGGAAATTCTCGTAAGCGTTCAATCCATTCTAGGTCGGGCGTGTAGTCTACTTCACTGGGGTCACTGACCGTCCTCCAACCGTAAAACGGAGTAATCTTTACACCAGAGCCTTGATAAGTGGGAATGCCATAAGGAGTTTCACCATAGTCAGCATTCAGGTGAGCGATAAATCGGATGGTCGTAGGAATAGCGAATTACTCGTGATAGCCCATGAGAACTGCCCTTCTGATGATCCAGTTCAAATTGCTCTAGCAGCAAAACCCGCTGCTTAGCCTGAGTCAAGTAATAGGCTGCGGCACTGCCCATCGCGCCTGCGCCCAGCACGATCGCATCAAATTCGTTAACGTTTGCAGACATAAAACTATTAAGTCAGGAAACGGTGACTCAATCAGGGGACTGGTTTATCTACAATACAGGCACAATGGGTAGAACTCTTTATAGTGTTCTCAAAAGATGGAGTCCAACGTTTAACAGCTTATGGTTACTGCTGCAACCGTCAACGTTAATCTATATGTGCATCGTCAAAAGCCACTGTGGAATGCGATCGCCATTCTGTACAGCCTTTTGAGCTACATGGGCGGAATTTCCCTGCTGCTGTTGACTAACAGTTGGCTAAACGCTGCTGGGATCGTACTGCTGACTCACAGTTTAGTATTCTCGGCTTATCTGTCGCACGAATTTATGCATAGCACTATTTTCGGCAATCGCCGCTGGAATGCTATTTTCGGCACTCTGATGCTGTGGATTACAGGTGGTTGCTACGGGCGCTTTGACAAGTTAGCAAAGCTTCACATTGCTCATCACATTGATCGAGTAGATTTTTCTGCATTTGATTTGGCAGAAACATTAGAACGAATGCCAAAGCTGCTGCGGCAAACCATTGTCACTTTGGAATGGCTTTACGTTCCGGTGATTTCGTTTTGGCTGCAATGGCGCTCCATTCTCAACACCTTTCAAGATCCTGAACGGCAGGATGAACGGTTGCGTGTAGCTGCTCTGCTTGTGATTCGGGGCAGTTTGTTTACACTTTTGGCAATTGTTTCACCTAAAGCATTGTTACTCTACTTCCTGTCCTACATTGGCATGATCATAGTGCTGCGCTGGATGGATGCGTTTCAGCATACCTATGAGGTTCTTCCACCGGGAACGCCTCTGCCAGAGCGCGATCGCGCCCACGAACAAGCAAATACTTTCTCAACGTTACTTTCTCAACGTTATCCCTGGCTGAACTTGCTGCTACTTAATTTTGGCTATCACAACGCTCATCATGAACTGATGAAATGTCCCTGGCATTCACTCCCCGAACTGGACGCAGAACTATTTAGTGGTGAGGAAGTTCACTACGTTCCCTTAACTCAACTATTGGGTAATTATCATCGCTTTCGAGTCACTCGTATTTTTTCAGGACAGGGGCGGGCAGTAGACCATCAGGGAAGCCCTACGCCAGATACGTTCTACGGTGCAGTTGGCGTTTCGTTCTTGGTTTATTGATAGATGTGAATGAAGTAATGTAAAACCTGGTACTCACACAAGCTTTATAAATTACCTAGAGGGATGCGAGATTTCGCGTCCCTTCATTGTTATCGCAATTTTTAGCAATACGCATCACCCGCATAGGGGCTTGGCATTGTCCTGCATTATGCATAACGTTGGTAACAGGTTCAATTCAACGTTGCGCTAACAACTCTAGAATATCTCTACAAACGGAGCCTTTATGCCTCAAAAGATTGCGATCGCGGTAATTCACGGCATTGGAGAAGCAAATCCCGAATTTGCTCAAAAAGATAGCCCCAAATTTACGAGCGGTTTTGAAAAAAAGCTGAAGTCAGAGCTTGCCGAGGTGTTAAACGAGGAAGTTGACACGATTGATGCAAAACTGGTGATCGAGCCAATCTACTGGGCGGAGGTGGTGCAGGAGATTCAGGATGAGTTGTGCGATCGCCTCCAAATTCAAGACAAACTCAAGAAATTCTTCAGGCTAGGTGAGTTTATTTTTCACTCTCTATCCGACAGCGTTGCCTATCAGGTAACGTCTTCCCCCGCAGCCTCCGATCGCCATATCTACGACGGCATTCACCAGTGTTTTGCCAATACATTAAAGAAGCTAGCTGCCAGTGCTGGTGATAAAGCACCACTGTGCATTGTGGCTCACAGCTTAGGTTCTACAATCGCCAGCAACTACATCTGGGATTTGCAAAATAACCAGGCACAGATACCCATAGCCAACACTCCTTTAGAGAAAGGTGAAACCTTAGCTTTGTTCTACACTTTTGGTAGTCAGATCGCCTTCTGGTCATTGCGCCACAAAGACTTTGGCACTCCAATTGCTGTTCCTTCACCCAAGCTCTCACAGCATTACCCCAGCCTCAAAGGGGAATGGGTCAACTTTTACGATGAAGATGACCTGTTGGGCTATCCAATTCAAAACATTAATGACAAATACAAGCGAGTCGTGAAGGATAAAAAAGTGAATGCAGGTGGAATGTTGCAAAACTGGAATCCCACATCTCACAACGAATATTGGAAGGATGGCGAAGTCATCAAACCGATCGCCAAAGCATTAGCCGATACGTGGCGATCGCTCAACTCCTAAAGAAAGTTTTGGGAGAAGTTTTATAGCTGCTTCTTGCTAGTCATTTTGGTTTCAAGGTATGTGATTCAAGGGCGTACCATGAACTCTTGACAGAGCAGCATTTCTGCCATCGCTCGGTCAACTGGCTTTGAGAAAAAATAGCCCTGTACGTATTCACAGCGCAGCGCTTTTAATTGAGCTAGTTGCGGTGCAGTCTCTACCCCTTCAGCGATCACATCCATGCCCAAATTCCAGGCTAGCTTGACGATTGCTCTGACAATTTCCAACTGCTCGGCTTCAGAATCAATCCGGGTGATAAAAGACCGATCGATCTTTAGCTTATCGATCGGCAACCGATGCAAATAGGACAAGGACGAGTATCCCGTGCCAAAGTCATCTACGTAAAGCTGTACACCGAGCGTCTTGAGTTGTTCCAGCACGGCTGTTGCCGTCTCAAGGCTTTGCATGATAGCGCTTTCGGTGATTTCTATCCTCAGACTGCCTGGATCGACTTCCGTCTGTTGAAGAATTTGCTGGATCTGCTGAGGTAAGTCAGATTTTGTGAATTGCTGGGCAGAAAGATTGACGCTAACAGTCAGAGGCGGTTTTGTCGGAAACTGCTGTTGCCACTGGCGCAGTTGAGAACAGGCTTGATAGAGAACCCATTGGCTAATCCGGCTGACCAACCCCATTTCTTCTGCAAGGGGAATAAATTTGGTGGGTAAAACTAACCCTCGCTGTGGGTGTCGCCATCGAATCAATGCCTCAAAGCCACTAATTTTGCCCGTCGCAAGAAATACAATGGGCTGATAGTAAAGCTGAAATTCCTGTCGCGCCAAGGCCATCCGCAGGTCGGTTTCTAGCCTCAGGCGCGAAGTCGCCTTAACGCGCAGTTCAGCGTCAAACAGTTCACAGCGAGCTTTGCCTAGCGTTTTAGCCTGATGCATGGCGGAGTAGGCGTTGTGTAGTAGGTCGTCGGGCTGGTCGTGGGCTGTACCCGCTGCGATGCCAATGCTCACGGTGAGGAATAGGTCCTGTCCGTTGAGGTTAAAGGGAGTTGCAAAGACTTGCTGAACTTTTTCGGCAATGGCGATCGCCTCTCCCATAGTTTGAACTCGTTCAAGAAGAATGCTAAATTCATCTTCTCGCAGATGAGCGATCGCCTGCACTAGGGCAAATTTAACACTAGCCGCTGAGCGACCGACCGCAGCAGTTGATCGCCTAACTCTCGTCCAAAACTGTCATTGATAACGTTAAAGCGGTCTATGTCAACCAGCAAAATGACTAAAGTTTGCTCCGGTTGGGCAGTGGCGATCGCCTGCCTAAGCCACCTCATAAATAGGGTTAGCGCTGGCAAAGCCGTTAGCTCGTTGTAGAACCGTTGCTGCCAGTTAGCTGCTGCTAGCTTGTGTAACAGCGATTCTGAGTTTTCTGATGACTGCCGCAGAATTGCAAAGTCACTACCAATACCTGAACTGATATTCGAGCTAATTTCTGAACAAGTCCTTAAATCAATTTCTGGATCAGTCTCTGTACTAATGTCCGAATCCGACTCAAGCAAATCAACCAGACGCATTAGCCGTTCTGTATTACTGAGCGCAATCTCCAGCATTCGCTGTCCCTTTTCGGGCAGAGTGCCCAGCATCCCCGTTAACAGCAGCCCCAGCGCAGCCCGAATCGAAGTCAGAGGGGTTCGTAACTCATAGCTCACGACCGAGGCAATGTCGTCTAACTTGGGCGATGATTCTGCTGATAAGTCTGGCACTTCAGTCAGTGAAGGAATTTCCGGCTCAGCATTTGAGTTAACCATAGTTGTTTACAAACTCCAGCCCAGCGCTGCTGCAACCTGACCAGCCAGCGCAACCGGATCAAACGGCTTAGACAAGACAGCCGTCACACCCAAATCTGCAAATCGCCGCCGATCGGACGCTTGCACTTTGGCAGTGAGCAGCACAACTGGAATTTCACGGGTAGCTGGCATTGCCTGAAGCTTCTGAAACGTCGTCGGTCCATCTATATCAGGCAGCATGACATCTAGCAAAATTGCGTCGGGTTGTCTAGTCTCAGCCATCTCCAGCCCTTCACTGCTTGAACTGGCAGTCATCACCTCCCATCCTCCCATCATTTCCAGGCTCGCCTGAGCGACTTCCCGGATATCGTCTTCGTCATCAATAATTAAGACTCGCTTTGACACTAGGTAAACCTCCAACCCAATAAGATTTCAATCCCTTGCTACTTACCCGTTTCCAGGTGAAGTAGATGCATGATTTGCGCTTCCAGGGACTCTGGAACCCCTCGACTTTTGGTAACAAATTCTGTTTGCCCCAGTCGCAGTCGCGATCGCTCCTTCTCTGTTAGCTCCTGAGCGGTGTAAACTACCAGGGGCATTTGACGGAGGTGCTCTTGCTGACGCAGCCAATCTACGACAGCAAATCCATTCCCTTCAAACAGAGTTAGGTCTAACACCAGCACATCGGGAATGAAATACTGGCAGAGTTCGATCGCCTCTTGCTGAGTTTGCGCGGATGCAGTTTGAACTTGATGACAGTTCAGCATTGCCGTGAGAACTTTGGTCAAATCCAGGTCATCTTCCACGATTAGCACTCGTCCAATCTGACCTTGCTGAATTGCAGCCTGCTTTAGCACCTGAAACAGGGAAGCGTAGTCAGCAGATTCGTAAACCCAACCCATTGTGCCCAATATTTCAGGCTGAAGTTGCGAAGACGGACTGTTGAAAATGATTAGAGGAATGTTTTCGATGCTTTGACGCTGTTTGAGCAGGGTTAGCAATTCCCAATCATCAGTTTCAGAATTGCCCAGGTCTAACAAAATTGCTGTTGGCTGTGAAACTGCTGCCCTGGCGATCGCCTCTTTCACCGAAGCAACCACCGTAACCTGACAGTTCTGTTTTTCCAGCAAAGCTTGCAGAGTGTCAAAGTGAGTAGAACTTTGGTCACGCATCAAAATCAATTGCCAACCGCCAGCAGATTGCTCTCCATCTAGCAGAACATTGCTGCGACGGTCAGCAGACCAGCCGACAGAGGAAGTTTTCCTATCCTTTGTCTCAGCAGTAGGCAGCGACAGGTAAAAAGAACTGCCTCGTCCCAAATCACTTTCTACCCAGATTTTGCCACCGTGCTGCTTAACAATGCTACGGCAAATTGCTAGTCCTAGCCCCGTTCCTCCCTTTTGCCGCGCATCAGACGTATCAACCTGCTGGAAACGCCCAAAAATAGTCTCTAACTTGCTGGCTGGAATGCCTCGACCCTGATCCTGAATGTGAATCAGGAGACTGGGAGGATCTGAAGAGAAGGGAGAGCAGCGAGACAGCGGGAGTTGAATCTCTGTAGTGAGTTGGACGGTGCTGCCTGGAGGGGAAAATTTGATGGCATTGCTGAGTAGATTAGTGAGAACTTGCAGCAGGCGATCGGGGTCGGCGTGAAGGTTGACCGACAGGCTAGAGCTTGAGAGAGTAACTCCTGCTTTTTCAGCCATAGGCTGCATGACCTCAGTAGCCTGTCGCAGAAGGTCGGCAATATTGCAGGATTGCGGATAGAAGGTGAATTGGTTGGACTCCAGACGCTCCAGGTCAAGAATGTCGTTGATCAGGCGAATCAGGCGATCGGTATTGTTCACGGCAATTTCTAACATCCGATGCCCTTTGCTTGTCAGGTTGCCCAATCTGCCTGTTAGCAGCAGTCCTAATGAACCGCGCAGAGAGGTAAGAGGGGTGCGAAGTTCGTGGCTGACGGTGGAGATGAATTCATCTTTTGCCTGCTCAATGGCAATGCGATCGCTAATATCTCGCACGATTACCAGTACTTCGTCTTCACCGCTGACCACAATTCGAGCTTCTTGAGTGCGTAGCTCGCCAGCAATCTGAAGCTGAAACTCATAAACCTGCATCTCGCCTGTTTTCAGGGCTTGTTCGACGTAATGCATTCGCTGTTGGGCAAACTCAGGCGGCATACATTCATATACCGTTTTGCCCTGCGTTTTATCGAAAGAGACAAATTTTGCTTTATCTATAGCAGAGAGAAAATCTAGATAAGTACCGTCTCGATTGAGCCGAATCAGCAAATCAGGAATCAACTCCAGCAGGGCGCGGTTGGTAGTTTCGCTCTTCTGTAGCGCCAATTCGGCCTGACGACGTGCGGTGATGTCAATTCCAGTTCCAATAATGTACTCTATGGCTCCTTTGGTATCGAGCAGTGCCGTATTTGACCAGGCAATCAGCCGCCGCTCGCCGGCTTTGGTTAACCAATAGTTTTCGTAAGCGTTTGGAAACTGTCCTGCCCGCAAGTCAGAAAATACCGCTTTAGCGGATTCTATCTCTTCACTGGGTAGAAAAATGTCCCAAAAGGGTCTGAGCCGGACTGATTCAAAAGTGTAGCCCGTTGTCTGGACACAGCGATTGTTAAATCGAATAATTTCGCCCTGTCGATTGAGCACAATTACTAATGCCCCGACCGTATCGAGAACTGCCGTACTAAAGTCACGCTCCTGCTCTAATTCGTTCTCCATTTGGCGGTGTTTAACCATTTCCTGACGAAACAGGTAAGAGATAGAGAACAAAACTCCTGTATTCAGAGCAGCCAGCAGCAAAAATTTGCTCTGCGCATCTATTCCTATGACTAGGGCTGAAATCGCGCCAAGCCCAAATACGATTCTCTGCCAGAAGGGTTGGAGGCGTTTTATTGGTCTGGACTCGATCGCTGTTCGCTCTAAATCAGTCAAACTTCGATGCAACTCGATTTGTCTGGTAGCTTGCTGAGACAAAATCTGAAGCGCTTCCGTTTGTTGAAAACTTAGCTTTCGGGGTACGTGATCAAGCACACACAGCGTTCCCAACGCATATCCTTCAGAAGTCAGCAGCGATACCCCCGCATAAAATCGAATAAAGGGTTTGCCAATTACTAGTGGGTTGTCTGCAAATCTTGAGTCAGTCAGGGTATCAGGAACAATCAGTAAGGACTGCCCAATGGTATGGCTACAGAAAGCGATGTTTCGGGCAACTTCGGTTAGAGCTAGCCCAACGTTGGCTTTAAACCATTGGCGATCGCTATCCACTAAACCAACCAGGGCGATCGGTACATCACAGATTTGAGCGGCCAGGCGAACAATATCGTCAAAGCGACAATCGCCCGCAGTATCCAAAATCTTGCATTGATGAAGCGCTTGCAGCCTGTCCGACTCATTAGCTGGTAAAGGTGCATCAACCATAGGGTTCAAAACTTTGTTGATTGGGATGCTCTCGGTCTAGCGTTCCCGAAATCAGCAGGAAGCTTCAGATTGTCGGACTTGCTGATTTCTAGGGAACTCTTGGATTGCGGATTGAGAGTCTGTCTTTGACTATTACTGATTGTTAGCAATGAGAATCCTACTGGTTGAGGATGATGAGTATCTAGCCGAATTGCTCACCCACACTTTAGTCGAGCAGCATCATACGGTCGATCAGTCTGCCGACGGGCTGACAGGCTGGACGCTAGCAGAAGAACGAACCTATGACCTGATTTTGCTAGACGTGATGCTGCCCAAACTGGATGGGATCAGCTTTTGTCGTCAACTTCGGGCAAAAGGTAGTCAAACGCCAATTCTGTTAATGACGGCTAGAGATGCCAGCACCGACAAAGTGATCGGGCTGGATGCAGGTGCAGATGACTACCTGGTTAAACCGTTTTCACCTCAAGAACTGCTAGCTCGAATGAGAGCGCTATGGCGACGAGGAACGGCTGCTAAATCGCCTATTTTAGAGTGCGGAGAGCTACGCCTTGACCCCAGTGCTTGTGAAGTTACTTACAGCGGCGCACCGGTGCATTTGACTCCCAAGGAGTATGCCATTCTGGAGCTTTTTCTGCGAAATACTCAGCGAGTCTATAGCCGTAGCGCCATTCTGGATCAACTTTGGGGATTTGAAGATTTGCCGGGAGAAGATACGGTCAAAGCCCACATTAAAGGACTGCGGCAAAAGCTGAAAGCGGTCGGAGCCGCTGATGTGATTGAGACCGTTTATGGCTTGGGCTACCGCCTGAACACTAGCAATACCACAACTCCGTCTGTGGTGAGGAACCCTGCTCTAGATTTGTCTAAGTCTCCTAAGAATCCAGAGCAGCAAACGCGATCGCTCGTTGCCAAGATTTGGGAACGGGCTAAAACCAAAACACTCCAGCAAATTGAAATACTGGAGGCAGCAGTTAGCCCAGACTCAGCTTTAGAAGGGGGCGATCGCCTCCGGCGGCGAGCTAGACAAGAAGCACACAAGCTAGCGGGTTCTCTGGGCACCTTTGGACTGGCAGAAGGCTCCCAACTGGCAAGGCAGATTGAGCAAACTTTGCAGATTGAAACGGCACTCAGCCCTGATCATCAACAGCAGCTTCAGCAACAGATCGCCAGCCTGCGTCAAGTCCTAGAGGAAGCGATTTGTCCTTCCTTACACAAGCAGGCTGAACCTTTACCGGAAGTGAAGCCACTCAAGTCTTCGACCGTTCAGGAACCTCTTCTGCTAATTGTGGATGATGATC
>JAAUTN010000244.1 GCA_012031415.1 Leptolyngbyaceae cyanobacterium SM1_4_3
AGTACCCCACCGAACCCTGATGCGCTAGCCTCAATCCTGCTGCACCCAGCAGTTCATACATCTGACTCCATTTACTGATGAAGCCGGAACTGACTCCCAAGATTTCCTGAATCTGCCAGTGTCGGTAGCCCTCCAAAAACATCTTGACGGCCACGGCTCGTTTCATCTCACGCGGGTCAGGGTTGGATTGGATAAATGCCTCAAGATCTTCTAATGTCATCGCTCGAAATTGCTCGCTGTTCTCTTCCTCCCATTCTCACATATCATTTAGGATTGCTATAGAATGAAGTTCTTCTAAGTCAGCTTGAATTGACTCTATAGTTTGCTTGAGAAGTTGACGGGCTTTTTGAGCTGCAAGTTGGAGTTTCTTATTGAGAGTTAATAAATCCTGAACTTGCTTCCTCAATACGTTAAACTCTTTTGTCTGTTCATCATTCAACCGTCCAGCGTTGTGCCTTTTCTGAGCAGCTTCTAAAGCAATGTTGATTAAGGCTACAGATGACGAATTTAGAAATAGCTTATCTACATCATCTAGATTAAAGGCTTGAATGATGGCTTGTACCTTCTCCTCGGATACTGATTCCCTCTGCCACCGAGAAAGTGCTGTTGTAACTAAAGTCGCCAATTCATCTGGTGTTTTGAAGAAACTTGCAAGCTTATCAGTTCCTAATTCTTCTCTAAATTCTTTAATTCTCTTACCTTGATCTCCGTCTCCCATTGCCGAGTCTATAAATTTAGGAGACCAAGGAGCTTCCGAATCTAGCAGGAAGACGAAGCATGGTTTGTCTAGCTCTTGAGCTTTTCGGTATTCTAATTCAGTAATAGCCTTTTTCTCAGGGTTACCCTCTGTTGGGATGTAGCCATACCGCCACGCAAAGATTCCTACATAATATTCACAAGCTTCCACATCCGCTAAACACTTAGTCAATGGAGGATACCTTCCTGTTGCAACATAATCTTCCATTGCCTCAACAGAATATCCTGCCTTTCGTAATGCTTGAATCACGGCATCACGATAATCTTTCAAATCCTTAAAAGTTGAAGAAATATAAACTTTGGTCATATCCTGCCTGTAGGCGAGTCAAACAACCATCGGCTGTAGAAAGATATCTGAATTTTCTATCTAACAGAAATGCTCGATTTCAGTATCATCCAGTAAACAATCTGACATCGTGATAGAAATCACAAACCCCTCCAATATAAAGATGAGCATATGTCCTCCTCACTGACCAAGCGAGAGATTGAAGGCTATAGTATCTCTTAGTGTGGAAGGATCATCCTTCTTTGCTAGTTTCTTCGGTTGATACTATTGATACCTAGATGACGGAGCCACCTTAATTCATGGAGAAAGATCTCGCGCAATTCAGACTAGAGGATGGAACTGCGTTTTTAGTCGAGGTTGAGAAACCAGCACCCGCAAGAGGCAATTCCATTCAGCGGGTTGCTGCCGTCAATTCGGGTCAAATGGTTTTACAGTCTACTCTCACCCTTGAACAAGCATTAGATCAAGTACAGCCTGTGATTTCAAAGGTTGTGTCTAGATTAAAATCCGGATTAACGACACCTGCCAATGAAGTCGAAGTTACCTTCGGTCTTAAGCTCAGTGCAGAAGCAGGTGTGGTGTTTGGTTCTGTAGGGGGCGAAGTGACCTTTGAGGTCAAGATGAAATGGGAAAAAGACGACAGTAGCGCGAGTCATTAATCTGCATGGAGTTTGAAGTCAGCAAGCGAGCGATCGCCCAAATTCATTACGTCAATTCCACTGAGATTGCAGGTACTGGGTTTTTAGTCGCGGACAACTATGTCTTGACCTGTGCTCATGTGGTGAAGGCAGCTCTTGCGGGGGGAACAGAACAACCCGTGGGTGCTGTTGTAGCTATAACGTTTCCTTTTGCCGACGACACTTCTTACAAAGCGGACGTGACCTTCTATCAGTTGGATGAAACGGACTGTGGTGACGATGCCGCAGTCTTACACCTGTCAGTGCCCTTACCCCGAAACATTCAACCGATGCCCCTGGGGCCTTTGCGTCAATATGACAATGTGGAGGTCAAAAGCTTTGGTTTTTCAGGAGGTGAGGCTTCTGGATTGAACCTAACCGCCATCACAGAAGGTCAAATTTCTGGGGGTTGGGTACAACTTCGCGCACCTGGAGTAACTGGGGCCGCTGTGGAGGAAGGAGCCAGCGGATCGCCCGTGTGGAATCAGTCTGTCAACGGAGTAGTGGGGATGATGGTTGCTCGCGATGCCATTCGTGAAACTGCTCGAATTGGCTTTTTAATTCCGACTGAGAAACTAGAGTCACCGCTTAACGATATTAAGCGTCACTCCTTGCTCAAAATTCTAGAGGCTCATAACCGATCGCTAACTCAACAAATTGCTGCTGCCTATCAAGTTTGCCGCCCAGCCCGTTGGAATGAACCGTTCCAAACGGAGCTGAACGCTATTCTCTTTGATCTTGCTCAGATGCCAGCGGAGGGGCTAGTCGAGTCAAAGTTAGTTCAGTTTGCAGCCTGTTTGCTTAACCAATCTCAAATAGACCAGGTTAAAACTCAGCTAATGACCTGGACAGCAAACTATACAGTTAATTTAGGTCAATTGCTAACCGCGATGAAAACACGACAGGAACACTTGTCTCCTCAGTTGGTCGCGCCATCCCAACCCCATCTGTTGGTTAGCGTTCAGGCAGATACAGCAACCGCTGCCGAACCTTATCGTGTCGGAGCGTGGTTGATTCGCAATGCTGATCGCTATAACCCTAAAACTGGGGAAGGTGCAGAAACACTCACACCCAGGGCATTAGAGCGATATACCGAGGAAGCGATCGCCATTAACCTGGAGGCAGTCAATTACGACCACATTCCTCTATTGCTGGCAGCCTACCTAGATGAAGTGGGAGCGAGAGGTATTGACCTCCAGCATCTCACCATTGAGTTTTTCCTGCCTTTGAATCTGATTAACAAGGCGATTGAGCAAAGCTGGATTCCCGCAGAGTTTGGATATCCGATTCCGCTTGGCATTGGGTCAGACTGTCCTCATGTCGTGATTCGCTCTCAAGACCGACTGGATTATCGTCGGAGTTTGGGACAGTGGCAAACCAAGTGGCAACAACTGCAAGATGTAAAGTCTAACCCGTCTACTAACGTGTTTATCAGCGGCGATCGCAATCTGCGTCAGCTCCAAACGGCATTAAAAACGGCTCTGGGGTTAAAGCTAACCCAGATGCCTCAAACTACAAAGCAAGGAGAAATTGCTCTATTAGTTGCTACGGGAACTCCAGTAGCGCTCTGGGTTCGCTGTCAATCGAACGATGTGGACTGGGAGAATTGCATAGATCAGCAAGTTCTGAACTGCTGTATCGAAACCCTGCCACAGCAGATCCTTTCTTTACGACGTGCAACCGCTGAACTGGAGGATGAAGCTGAGCGCGAACTGTCCCAAGAGCTAGGACATCATCTATCCTTTTTGTGGGAGAACCCTGACCACGTACCTCCTGAAATAGTCTACTCAAGTGCCCCCCTATGACAACTTGGAAAATCTTTGAAGGGAATTGTGAGCCACATGATGGACTGGAGCGGTTACCCGATCCACCAAATTGGCGTGTCTTCAAAGATGAGCAAATGCGGCAACAGCAGAAGGGAGCGACGTTTAAGGCGCGTCCTGAAGAAATTGAATTGGTCAATGCTGCGCTTTACCTACGGAGACCCCTCCTCATTACGGGCAAACCAGGAACAGGAAAAACCTCCCTAGCCTATGCTGTTGCCTATGAGCTGAAACTAGGAGAAGTGCTCTATTGGCCCATCACGACTCGCACTACGCTTAAAAGCGGGCTGTATAACTACGATGCGATTGGGCGACTGCAAGACTCTCAGCAAAACAAGGATCATACCCTGAAAGACATAAGCAAGTACATCCGCCTGGGTCCGCTAGGGACGGCTCTGCTACCGACTCCCAATCCTAAGAAACCCCGTATTTTGCTGATCGACGAAATTGACAAGAGCGACATCGATTTGCCGAACGATTTGCTCCATGTTTTTGAGGAAGGGCGCTATCGCATTCCTGAACTGGAACGGATCAACGAGGTGTTGCCAGTTGTCCCTGTAGGCACCGCTTATGAGAACCAAGAACCAGCTGAGATTCATTCGGGGCAGGTGCAGTGCAATGCCTTTCCCTTTGTAATCTTGACTAGCAATGGTGAGCGAGATTTTCCGCCGCCCTTTTTGCGGCGTTGTATCCGTTTGGACATGCGGGAACCGAATGAGGACGAGCTGGCTGAAATTGTTCGACGGCATCTGACCGACGCTGATGTTCTGGCTGAGGTCACACCTCTGATCAAAGCATTTCTGCAAAAGCGGGATGATGAAGCAAAGGATTTAGCAACAGACCAGTTGCTTAACGCCATTTATCTACTACGACAGGCAGGTATTCCAAATGATGAGAAGGCTCGCAACGCACTGAGGGATAGATTGCTGAAACCCCTCTCAGGATCAGAGGCGTAATGGCTCAGAGCAATATTCATAGCGATCTGGTTGATCTCATCAGACGGTTAAACCGAGCTGAGATCAATTGGGATGCTGAAAATATTGCCGACTGGTTGTGGCTTTCAAGGTATGTAGAGGGAACAACCGTAGAGGCGGTTGAGAAAGAGCAGAGTACCCGTGAACCTGCACCAACTATTTCAACCGAAGTTCAACCGTCAACTTCAGACGAACTTCCTACTCCACCTGATTTAGGGCTTTACTCGCCACCTGTCTCAAATTCAGATACAAAAGTTGAACAGAATGCCCCAAAAGGCATTCCGTTTCCGACCCCAACTGCTCCTGCTCTCCGTAAAACTCTGGCGCTCGGTCGCTCTCTTCGCCCGTTGATGCGGCAGGTCGATTCCTATACTCAAACAGTCCTAGACGAGGACGCTACTGCCGAGCAAGCTGCCGAACAGCAGTTTTGTATGACGGTAGTCAAGCCCGACCAAGAGCGTTGGTTAGAAGTAGCACTAATAATTGAGGAATCGGACTCTAGTTTTCTCTGGCAAGAAACCATTCGCGACTTCAAGCAAGTACTGGAGCAGCAGGGAGCGTTTCGATCGGTGGCGGTGTGGTATCTTCAAACCTCATCTGTTGGGGAGGTTGCTCTGTTTGCCCAGTACCCCGTTCAAGATGCAAAACCACAATCCCGCAGTCCAAAAGAACTAATTGATCCATCCAACCGTCGATTAATTTTGCTGGCAAGTGATTGTGTTTCCCCAGCATGGCAGTCTGAACAGCTCTACGATGACTATTTACAGCTCTGGGCAAAGCGTGGACTGTTTGCAATTGTACAGATGCTACCCAGCCATCTTTGGAAACGCACTGCTCTCAATGCTGCCCTAAACGTTCAGTTGGGTGCATGGAGTCCAGGCGTTCCCAATCATCAACTCTTGTTTCGAGACGTGCCAGTCGGATCAGAAAGTAATCCTAGCCAGGGGCTAAAGATCCCTGTTGTTACCTTAGACCCAACTTACCTGGAATCCTGGGGACGCATGGTAGCAGGGTTTGGTGAAAGTTGGGCAACAGGCGTTTGGTTTGATGAAGGGTGGCAGTCCTTAGTTCTCCCAGAGCCATCAACATCTCCTGCATCGCTCACCCCAGAGCAGCTTGTACAACGCTTTGATACCACTGCCTCTGTCTTTGCAAAACGTTTAGCAGGGTTGATGGCGCTAGTGCCTGTGAGTTTGCCCATCGTTTATTTGTTACAGGAAACAGTGTTGCAGGACTCTACACCACTGCACGTAGCAGAAGTGTTTATGAGTGGGTTAATTCAGCGTGAGGATGGAAGTTCACTAGATGAAATTGTTCAAAGCCGTCGCACTTCCAACAAGAGCTATGAATTTGTCCCTGGTGTTCGTAAATTGTTGAGTTCATCTGTGTCATCCAGGGTGGCTGAAGCGGTTCTGAATCGAGTGTCTCAGTATATCGGCAACAAACTAGGAAGGAGCATTTACAGCTTTACGGCGCTGCTGATGCTGGAGCAGGAGCTAGGTGAAGCGGGTGAAACAGAACTGCTGCAATTTGCCCAGATTACTAGAGAATCGCTGAAACATATGGGAAGTGGATACGCAGCATTGGTTGAGGCAATAGAGCAGCCAATTATCACTTCCCCACCTATCGTTCACACCAGTCTACCCACTGAATTTCCGCCGCTCCAAGTGCTAAAGTTTGAGACTGCCCAATTCATTAACCCTGATGTTGAAGTTAGACATAGAGAATACTTCCCGCCCATTCAGACCGAACAGTTTACGATTACGACTATTACTGTTGAGTCAGAAGATGAAGCTCAGTTCAGGGACTTACAACCCTTTGAATTTACTGTTGCGACGATTAGTCGTAGAAAAGCAGGCTTTTTACAAAGACGTACTGAATGGGTGATTCAGCGGCGACAACATCGTGCTAACCGATTCTTTGAATCGCTCACCGTCTCTGGAGATGTGACTCTGGAAATGGTGGCAATTCCCAAAGGAACTTTTTTGATGGGATCTCCTGAGGATGAACCGGATCGCCAACTAACCGAATCTCCCCAGCACAAAGTGACGGTTGAGCCATTCTATATAGGAAGATTCCCGGTTACACAAGTTCAATGGCAAGCTGTGGCGACACAAATACCTCAGGTTAACCGAGAACTTAAGCCTAATCCGTCTCGATTTCAAGATCCGGCTCGCCCCGTCGAGCAGGTGAGTTGGTATGATGCGACAGAATTTTGTGCCCGCCTTTCCAACCATACCGGACGCACGTATCGTCTTCCTACTGAAGCTGAGTGGGAGTATGCCTGTCGAGCGGGTACCACAACACCTTTCCATTTTGGGGAAACTATTTCTCCAGAGTTAGCCAACTATAGGGGAACCGAGACTTACAACGGCGGACCTAAGGGAGAGTTTCGGCAAGAAACAACACCTGTGGAGCATTTTGAAGTTGCGAATGAATGGGGGTTATCTAACATGCACGGGAATGTCTGGGAGTGGTGCCAGGATCATTGGCATGACAGTTATGAAGGCGCACCAACAGACGGAAGTGCTTGGTTAAGAAACGACAAGAGTGCAAACCGAGTGATACGCGGCGGTTCCTGGTCCTACGATCCGTGGAATTGCCGTTCTGCCTCTCGCTACTTCTTCAACCCGCGCGGTACCAGCTATAATATTGGTTTTCGAGTGGTCTGTAGTGCTCCGAGGACTCTGCCGTAGCCCTCTTCCCTTTTACCCTCTTACCCTCTTTAGCGCGAAGCGCCTCGAAATTTTTTGCTATTTTTGGAAGCATCGGTTAGAGCTTATCTCCATAAAGATAATGGCAGCTACTTCAGATTCACTGTCCAGACTCACTTACAGCCAGCGGCAAGGAACGGCTCAGTTTTTTAATGAGCCATTAGGTGATGATCTTGCCCTCAAAATGATGCTGATTCGGGCGGGCACCTTCATTATGGGGTCGCCGGAGGATGAGCTAGACCGAGCTGAGTCTGAGGGTCCGCAGCGTGAAGTGCGGGTGCCTGCCTTTTGTATGGGGAAATATCCGGTGACACAGGCGCAGTGGCAATTTGTCGCAGAATTGCCGCCAGTAGAGCAAAAACTCGATCAAAATCCGTCCCGCTTCAAAGGAGAGAATCATCCAGTGGAGCGGGTGACCTGGTATGATGCCGTGGAATTTTGTGCTCGGCTCTCGATTTACGCAAAACGAACCTATCGACTGCCGAGCGAAGCAGAGTGGGAATATGCTTGTCGGGCAGGTACTACAACGCCCTTTCATTTTGGAGAGACGATTACGACTGATTTAGCAAATTATCGCGGTAATGATGAGAAATATGGTGCTTATGGGCCAGGCTCTAAAGGGGAGTATCGAAAAGAAACGACTCCAGTAGACCACTTTGCGATCGCCAACGCCTTCGGTCTATGCGATATGCACGGGAATGTCTGGGAGTGGTGTCAGGATCACTGGCATGACAGTTATGAAGGGGCACCAACAGACGGAAGTGCTTGGTTAAGCAGTGACGAAAATACACTACGGGTGGTACGCGGCGGTTCCTGGGACTTCAATCCGAGGTATTGCCGTTCTGCCTCTCGCGGCACCGACCTCCCGCGCGATCCCAGCAGCTTTATTGGTTTTCGAGTGGTCTGTAGTGCTCCGAGGACTCTGCCGTAGCCCTTTTCCCTTTTACCCTCTTACTCTCTTTGGCGCGAAGCGCCTCGAAATTTTTGCCCATTTTGAGATATAGAGAATTCCGTACTGCTTGCTGTACTGAGCAGATGATGAATAGATTCTGTAGGTTTGGGTTTAGAGATTGAGGGCTTGATACAGTTATCCAGCCTTTCAACCCGCAAGTTTCGTGAGCGATCTGCCAATTATTCAAAAAACCTATGACCTGATCAAGTGGTACGTGCCGATTTTGAATCGGTTGCCGCGCGACCACAAGTTTGCCTTGGGGGAACGGATCATCGCAGGGCTTTATGAACTCCTTGAAGGCTTGATTCAGGTACGCTACAGCAAAGAGAAACTGCCTCAGCTTACAGTACTCAACACACGGCTAGAGATTTTGCGGCATCAAACTCGGCTATTGCTCGACTTTCAGATTCTGTCTACTCGTCGCTATGAATATGTCAGTCAGCAGATTAACAGCATTGGCATGGAGCTAGGCGGTTGGATTAAGCAGCAGAGGCAAGCTTCTGTATGAAGCGTTATGGCTCTCTATGGTCAGAGGTGACGGCCTTTGAAAATTTGCTGCAAGCGTCGCGTCAGGCTCAGCAAGGTAAGCGATACCGACCGAATGTACTGGCGTTTAACTACAACCTGGAAGGAGAACTGCTGCGGCTGCAAACGGAACTGCGGCAGAAGACCTATGCTCCCGGTGGTTACAAGACTTTCGTGATTCGAGATCCAAAGTCGCGGCTGATTTCAGCGGCTCCGTATCGCGATCGCGTCGTGCATCATGCCCTTTGCAACATCATTATTCCGCTGATTGAACGCACGTTCATTCACGATACCTATGCTAATCGCGTCGGCTATGGCACCCACCGCGCCTTGGCTCGGTTTACTGAATTTGCCCGAAGCAGCCGATATGTCTTGCAATGCGACATTCGTAAATACTTTCCCAGCATTGATCTCACCATTCTTAAAGAACTGCTGCACCGTAAGATCAAGTGTCAAGATACCCTCTGGCTAATCGATCGCATTATTGATGGCAGCAACAACCAGGGCGAGGAGGTAGAGTATTTTCCTAATGACACGCTGCTAACCCCAATCCAGCGGCGAAAAGGTCTGCCCATTGGCAACCTCACCAGCCAGTTTTTTGCCAATGTCTATTTGAATGGCTTTGACCACTTTGTTAAAGAACAGCTCAAAGCCCGTCAGTATCTGCGCTATGTAGATGACTTTGCCCTGTTTTCAAGCGATCGCCCCTTCTTGGTTGATGCTCGTCTCGCCATCGAAGCTTACCTAACTCAACTGCGGCTGCGCTTACACCCGATCAAAAGCCAGCTTTTTGAAACTCGTCGCGGCGCTAACTTTGTAGGCTTTCGAGTATTGCCCGACCGCATTCGGGTGCGAAACGACAACTTGAGAAGATCTCGCGATCGCTGTCGGCAGTTGCAGCGTGACTACACCGCCAGAAAACTATCTCTATCCGAGCTGGTGCAGCGACTTCAAAGCTGGGAGGCTCACCTGCTGCACGGCGACACTCACCGACTCAGGCGACGATTGTTTGACCAGTTGATATTTACCCCACCGCCCGAACCCCGGTTTCTAAAGATTTCTGTGAAATACACGCCCGAATGGGATCTTTAGGGCTAGTTTAAGCATGGGGCAGGCCGGCAAACGCGGCGGTTCCTGGAACAACAATCCGAGGAATTGCCGTTCTGCCACTCGCAACAACAACAACCCGCGCGATACCAACAACAATATTGGTTTTCGAGTGGTCTGTAGTGCTCCGAGCACTCTTCAGTGCCAGAACTGACAGATGGGAGATCTGTCGGGCGTGTTCAGAAGAGTCCAGACCTGCTCCTGTGATGCTTTGATTTGTACGGTCGGGGCATCCGAAAATCAAACCGGCTCGGTCAGCTTGGTAAGTTCGCTGAAGAGTTGATCGAGCCATTTAGATCTCTAACTTCTCAGAGAAATTGGAGATCTGGCGCTCAAAAACCAGATTCCTAACATGGTAGAACTGACGCTACGAAAGGAGCCTCGACAAGCTCGCTACTTCACCGAGTCGTTAACCGATGACGTTGAGCTGGACATGATCTTAGTCGAAGGCGGCGAATTTGAGATGGGTTCACCAGAGGATGAGCCTGAACGATATGACGATGAAGGGCCTCAGCATCGGGTGACGGTACCCACCTTTTTTATGGGACGGTATCCGGTAACGCAGGCTCAGTGGCGGTTTGTCGCAGGACTGCCGCCAGAACAGCAAGACCTTGAACTAGCTCCATCCCATTTCAAGGGAGGAATGCGTCCAGTGGAGAGCGTGAGCTGGTACGACGCGGTGGAATTTTGTGCTCGCCTTTCAGCTAAAACAAGACGTGACTATCGGCTCCCTAGCGAGGCGGAATGGGAATATGCCTGTCGAGCCGGGACAAAAACTCCCTTCTATTTCGGTCAAATTTTGACTTCTGAGGTGGCTAATTACGACGGCAACTCCACCTATAACAACAGTCCTAAAGGTAAATCTCGAGGAGAAACTACCCCCATTGATCATTTTGGGCTGGCAAATGCCTGGGGATTGTCGGACATGCACGGGAATGTCTGGGAGTGGTGCCAGGATCACTGGCATAAGAACCATAAGGGAGCACCAACAGATGGAAGCGCTTGGCTGAGCGAGAATGAGAATGAGAATCGAGTAATACGCGGCGGTTCCTGGCTCTACCTTCCGAGGCATTGCCGTTCTGCCACTCGCAACGACTACTACCCGCGCGTTACCAACCTCGGTATTGGTTTTCGAGTGGTCTGTAGTGCTCCGAGGACTCTGCCGTAGCCCTCTTCCCTTTTACCCTCTTACC
>JAAUTN010000245.1 GCA_012031415.1 Leptolyngbyaceae cyanobacterium SM1_4_3
CGGACACCACGGCCCTGTCGCGGCAATGGGTGTTCCTGGACCAGAACTTCCCCACTGGGCAAAGCTCCAGTTTGTGACCGCGCAATTGGCTCGACTGCCCCAGTTAGAAGATGCGGCAGTGGACACAGAGTTAGTCATTGGTTCCCAATCCCAGCAACCCCTCAAACTCGATATTCCCCTCTTTGTCTCCGATATGAGCTTTGGTGCCCTATCAGAAGAGGCGAAAGTTGCCCTGGCAAAGGGAGCGGAACTCGCTGGAACAGGTATCTGTTCAGGGGAAGGAGGCATGTTGCCAGAGGAACAAGGCAATAACAGCCGCTACTTCTATGAATTGGCATCCGCTCGCTTTGGCTTTTCGTTGGACAAACTGATGCAAGTGCAGGCATTTCACTTCAAATGCGGTCAGGGAGCCAAAACAGGGACGGGAGGGCACCTGCCGGGAAACAAAGTGAAGGGCAGAATTGCGGAAGTGCGGGGTCTCAAGGAAGGGCAACCCGCCGTTTCTCCACCCCGGTTCCCAGACTGGGAATCGATTGAAGACTTTCGCAAATTTGCGGAGACGGTGCGCGAGACGACAGGGGGCATTCCCATCGGGGTCAAACTCTCGGCACAGCACATCGAGCAAGATATCGAAGCAGCACTCCGGATCGGCGTGGACTACATCATTCTGGATGGACGAGGGGGTGGCACGGGCGCAGCCCCCTTGATCTTCCGAGATAACATCTCTGTGCCCACGATTCCGGCCTTAGCCAGAGCGAGACGCTATCTCAACCAACGGGGGGCTACCCATGTCACTTTGATTGTGACCGGAGGCTTGAGGACGCCAGCCGATTTCGCCAAAGCCCTAGCGCTGGGAGCAGATGGAATTGCGCTCTCCAATGCGGCGATTCAGGCGATCGGCTGTTTAGGGATGCGAGCCTGCCATACTGACAACTGTCCGGTTGGTATTGCGACCCAAAAAGAACATCTGCGATCGCGATTAATCATCGACGAAGCAGCCCAACGCTTGAACCGCTTCTTCCGCGCCTCAACCGAACTCATGCAAGTGCTGGCTCGCGCCTGCGGTCATACCCACCTCAATCAATTCTGTCTGGATGATTTGACCACCTGGGATCGAGACATGGCCTATCTCACTGGGGTCAACTATGCCGGAGTCATGCCTCTTTAGTCAGAAAAAATAGTCAGGAAAAAAATAATGACTGCTGCCACAACTCCTTGGTTCAAAGTACTGCAATTGGACGAATTGCCCGAAGGTCGCGTCAAAACCGTGACCGTAGGACACAAAAGTCTGGCGATGACTCACCACAACGGTCAGTATGCTGCCCTAGATAACCGCTGCCCGCACCAAGGGGGACCGTTGGGCGAAGGTTCGATTGAAAATGGCTTATTGCGTTGTCCCTGGCATGGCTGGGACTACTGCCCTCTGACGGGCAAACCCCCTGGAAATTTGGATGTGGATGATGCACTGGAAACCTTTCCCGTAGAAGTCAGAGACGATGGCATCTATGTCACTGTCTCGGATGAAAAACCTTATCTTCGCACTGTGACAGATGTGATGGCAGAAACCCTGGTGAACTGGGGCATCACCCATGTCTTTGGCATGGTGGGTCACTCCAACCTGGGGTTGGCCGATGCCCTGCGGCGGCAAGAAGAACAGGGGAAGCTGACATTCATCGGGATTCGCCACGAAGGTGCAGGGGCATTTGCGGCTTCTGCTTATGCCAAGCTGACAGGTCGTCCGGCTGCTTGCTTAACCATCGCTGGCCCAGGAGCTACCAACCTGCTGACGGGACTGTGGGATGCCAAAGTTGATCGCGCTCCCATCCTGGCAATGACGGGGCAAGTCAGTACTCAGGTGTTGGGGACAGGGAATTTTCAGGAATGCGATTTGTCTGCTGCTTTTAGTGGAGTAGCTGCCTGGAGCCAGACGGTTCTCAGCCACAGCAAACATGGGGAGTTAATGACTCAAGCCATCAAACATGCGCTGCTAGAACGGGATGTGGCTCATCTGATTTTTCCGGATGAAGTCCAGAATGAACTGTCTGCTCCTAATACCAAAGCGTCTGGTCCCGCAGGGCGAATCACGCCGATGCAGATCGCCCCCCCTCCAGAATCCTTGCAGCAAGCCGTTGAACTCCTGAAAACCTTAAAGCGTCCTGTGATCATTGTCGGTCACGGGTCTCGTTTTACGATGCCAGCCATTATCGAGTTGGCAGAGCAGTTGAATGCTCCGGTATTGACCACCTTCAAGGGGAAAGGACAAATCTCAGATCACCATCCCCTGGGTTGTGGGGTGCTAGGTCGTAGCGGTACGCCGATCGCCTCCTGGTTGATGAACGAGTCTGATGTGCTGCTAGTGTTTGGCGCATCGTTCTCAAACCATACGGGGATTTATCCCGGCAAACCCATTATTCAAGTCGATTTCGATCCCTTAGCGCTGGGTAAGTTTCATCCGGTGACTGTACCTGTTTGGGGTGAAATCGGTGTGGTGGTGAAGCAGTTGAAACAGGCATTGGCGGGCGCTGTCCAGACCGAAGATCAGCGATCGCAGGTCGCAGAACGCTGGGCGATCTGGCGCGAAGAAAAACGCCATCGGGAACAGGATGACCGGGGCAATGGCGTGAATTCGGCGGCGATTTTTGCAGCCATGACCCGCCAGGTTCCTGAAAACGCCGTGATCTCGGTCGATGTGGGAAACAATACCTATTCCTTTGGACGATACTTTGAGTGCCGTGCTCAGTCCGTGCTGATGTCGGGCTACCTGGGTTCGATTGGCTTTGGTTTTCCGGGAGCAATGGGAGCCTGGGCCGCTGTGGGGCACGATCGCCCCATTGTCTCTGTCTCAGGAGATGGCGGCTTTGGTCAGTATATGGGGGAGTTTACCACCGCCGTGAAATACAACATGAACATTACCCATATCCTGCTCAACAACTGCGAACTGGGCAAAATCAGCAAGGAACAGCGAGCCGGGGAATGGGATGTGTGGCAGACCTCCTTACACAATCCCAGCTTTGCTAAGTATGCTGAAATCTGCGGTGGCATGGGTGTACAAGTCACTCAAAAGCAAGACTTAGACCAAGCGATCGCGGATGCCCTAGTCTATAACGGTCCGGCGATCGTGGAAGTGATGGCAGACGTGAACTTGATCTGAAAATGGACGGGAGACCAAGCTCGATCGGCAACTTGCACCTGTGTAAAAACACCTAATTACAACGCGCACGCGCAAAATAGAAAAGCGAAGGCGAGGAGTTGGTTATCAGTTCCTCGCCCCGCATTCGCGATCAGAGTGTCCGTAAGGTCCCAACAAGCAACAAGCAACAAGCGGGCTAATCTGATTGGCTACGGATTGTTGCGATCGCCTTTTCCAACCAATCTAAATAAGTCTGTTCCCGTTGCTTCACTAAGTTCAAAACTAGTCGATGCAGTTTTTGTTCACGCGATGCAGTCGGATTACTCAAAGATAGACCCTCGATCGTCTCACACTGGGCCAGCTTTTCTTGCCGTGCTTCCCGTTCCTGCTCTAGCAGATACACGATCGCCTCGTCAGGCAACTGAGCCGCAAAATAGAGTTGCACCAGCAACGGCTCTCGCAACACGGGCAACGGATGATGCGTTTGAAGCCAGTGGGTTAACTCTGCTTCACCTGCTTCGGTAATCCGGTAAACCTTGCGATTGGGGCGCTCGTGCTGAATCTCAACAGTACAGGTAATCCACCCCTGTGACTCCAGTTTGTCTAAAGTTCGATAAATCTGTGCCTGATCTGCTGGCCACAGATGGGAAATGCAATCGTCAAAGCACTCGGTTTTGAGGTCGTAGCCGGTTCGCTCCTGTTGTTGGAGCAGACCCAGAATCACATGGGCAAGAGACATAGGCGGTTTACCGAACGAACAGGGAGGACAAGCCCCACCCCTAGATATTGATATCCTTCCATGCTATTATATGATTAATCATATATAGGATAAGTCTTGTAAATTCTGCCTGGAGGCAACTGTATGACGACTCAAACTCAAACCCTCCGAACCGTTGCTGGAATCATTAATAGTGTAGAAACGCTGGAAGGAGGAGGCTTCCTGGTGCGTCGTCCCTTTCCCAAGAGTAGCTTTTCTGAGTTTGACCCCTTTCTCCTCCTCGATGAATTGGGTCCCGTGAATCTGAAGCCCGGTGAAGCAAAGGGCGCACCGGATCATCCCCATCGTGGCTTTGAAATCGTCAGCTATGTCCTGGATGGACGGCTGGAACACAAGGACTCGGTCGGTCATGCCGGACTGCTCAATCCCGGTGATGCACAGTGGATGACCGCTGGGGCAGGCGTAGTGCATTCCGAAATGCCAGAAGCTGAGTTTACCCGCACGGGTGGGCGACTGCACGGCATTCAACTGTGGGTTAACTTGCCGCAGCGAGACAAGATGATGGCTCCTCGCTATCAGGAAATTCCATCCGCGCAGATTCCGGTGGCTCAGACCCAAGATGGGTCCGTGACGGTGCGCGTGATTGCGGGAGAAGCGTTGGGGGCGAAAGCGGTGATTGAAACCCGCACCCCGATTATCTACCTGCACTTCACGTTCCAACCAGGAGCCAGCACGGTTCAACCAGTACCGAAAGAGTACAACGCCTTTGCCTATATCCTCGATGGGTCTGGGTTGTTTGGCACTGAGCAGGAACGGGGTGAGGATGGGCAAATGGTGATTTTTGCACCGGATGGAGAGGAAGTGGCAATCGCCAATCCTGCGGATGCCACCCAACCCCTTGACCTGCTGCTGATTGCTGGAGTGCCGCTGAGTGAACCTGTGGTGCGCTACGGTCCCTTTGTGATGAACACTGAAGCCGAAATTATCCAAGCGATCGACGATTACCGAAATGGAAGGATGGGACAGATTCATGCTTAACACGCTTCAACACCGCATTACTCAACATCAACTTCTGACCGATATACGCATCAAGCTATTGCGTTTGCATCAACTGTTGTTGGATACAGAGCGTATTCGTTACGAACAAGTGCGCGGACAGATCTCTAACGGTGAATTGCTGCAACTGGTGATCAATCACGATCAGTTTGCCTGGTTGCATCGCCTTTCAGAATTGATTGTGCAAACTGATGAGTTAATCCACTCTGATGAGCCTGTCACCTCCGAGTCAATCGCTGCTCTCATTGCTGATGTTCGGATTCTACTCACACCTGATGAAGCTGGAAATGACTTTGCTGTGAAGTATGATGCAGCGTTTCAACGCAACCCCGATGTGGTGTTAGCTCATGCTGATTTGGTCACACTGCTAGCGACTAAAGTTCAACAATAAATTGAGCAGTTCGTTCAGATTAAATTGGGTACATCCCAGTTTTGTAAGTGGCGCGGGCTTTGCCCGCGCCACTTACAAAACTAATTGCAAAATTGGGATGCACCCATTAAATTGAATCTGGACGAACTGCTTTTATGCATTGTATTTACCGAATTATAAGCATTCGCGGCGTGTTCAGATGCTTATTGATTTCCCCGATTCTAACTTAAGTTATAGCTAGCCTTCTACTCCACGATGGAATGGTTGCTCTATCAATTTATACTGTAAAAGTTTTAACTCACTATAGACGACGACTGGAAAGCGATCGCCTACATTGAATGTATGCAAACAAAGATGCAGTCAATGGATTGAGCAAGTTAATTGGAGCAGAAATGGCAACCTTGTATCTTGTTTTGAGAACGTGAGTGATGCAGCAAACTTTGCCAATTGCAGCACCTATTTCCTAGCCTGATCAACCTTGACTCCTATTTGCAGAATCACAACTGGGCAAATCTCGCCAGAAGTGTATCCAATCCAGGCAGCGAATACCATTTGCTAAAGCCGATGGAGCGATTTCTTATCCCAAACTCACCTTGGATAGATTTTGGGAACTATTCAAATAGGAGTATAAAAGTGCCTCAGGCAAGCTTTTTGCAACGTTTTTTGGCTTGGTTGATTGATCAAGCGATTCTTATAATTCTCTATTCGCTAGCGATGTTTGTGATTGGATTAGCTGCTGGAGTCTATGAACGGAGTCAAATACAAATTCCCGGTTTAATACTGTCCCTGGGCTTGATCGGATTTTTGCTTGTTCTCTGGCTTGGACATTTTTTGTACTTTGGTTACTTTTGGAGTCGTCGAGAACGATCCATTGGGATGGGAATGATGAATATCCGAGTTGTTAAAGTCGATTACAGTTCTTTGTCTTTTGTAGGAGCGGGTTTGCGCGGTTCGATCGGATACTATCTGAGTGGTCTAATCTTTTGTTTGGGTTACCTCTGGTTCTTTGTCGATGAACAGCAGCAAACTTGGCACGACAAGATTTTTAATACGGTCGTGCTGAAAGGATAAACGATGAACCAGGAGATAACGGTGAGTATCAAACTCTGATTGACTGACAAAAATTCCTCGCGTTACGCTAACGCAGCAGTCACCGACTCAAAGTGATTCAGCTCATGTTTAAATTGCTTACGTTGAGAATGCTCCTGAATCGTAAGGGTTTTCCCAGCTTTTATGGCAAGGTTCCCTGCTTGATGTAGAAAAATGAACGACGATCGTAGTCACAGTCCCTTACTTGTACCCCCTTCAAATCAAGATTGGATGCAAGGTGTGCTGAGTGCCAAGGTCATACTGGTGATGTATGGAGACTATCAATGCCCTAGAAGTGCAGACGTTTACAAGCTGATTAAAGGGATCAAACGAGAACTGAGTGCTGCTTTTGGAGAGGATTATTTATGCTTGATCTTTCGTCATTTTCCGCAAGCACAGATTCATCCTCACGCTCAACGAGCAGCCCAAGCAGCCGTTGCCGCCGCTGCCCAGGGACAGTTTTGGTCAATGCACGACATTTTATTTGCCCGTCAACACAATTTGGAGAATGGTTATCTTATCGAGTATGCCAATGATTTAGGGCTTGATATTCCTCAGTTTCTCAAAGACTTGCCGAAACAAGTGCATATCGATCGCATCAATGAAGATATCAAAAGTGGATTGCATAGTGGAGTAACAGATGCTCCAACCCTATTTATCAACAACATTCGGTATACCGGACGCTGGAAAGTGACAGAGTTGATGACAGCCATTGTTGCTGCAAGTCACTAAGCTCATTCATATCTGACTTGTTTGTGAGTGCTAGTCAGCGATCGAATGCGCGATCGCTAGTTTTTGCCTGTTTTGTTGAACAACTTGCCAATTTTTGAATCATGCTAACAACACCAATGCCAACCATTGAATTCAAGAAAAGAGGCTTAACGCACACCCAGTCGCAAGAAGTACTCAACTATATTCAGACTCATCTTGACCGAGATTTGTCACTGGTTGAACTCGCAGAAGTTATCAACATTAGCCCGACTTACTTTGCGAGTTTATTCAGACAGGCGATGGGAGTTTCACCACACCAGTATGTGATTCAACAGCGGGTAGAACGAGCGAAAACAATGTTGTCGAAAACGGATTTGGCGATCGCGGATATCGCTTTACAAGTCGGCTTCGCTAGTCAAAGCCATCTGACCCAACAGTTTAAGCGCCTGACTGGAATGACCCCAAAACAGGTGCGTTAACCCGATAAGAATCATTCATGGCGACAAGCAGGATGAAGATGATGAAAATGACTATAACACGACGATCAATTTCCAGGATTACCGCAATACTGACTAAGACTACTCTGTCAATCGCCGTCATAACGGGAATATCTGGGGTTTTGCGAATGCATCCGGCGATCGCCACCCCTCCACCTCCACCCTCTCCCATGCTGGTCGCTACTGCCTACACCGATATCACATTGCCAACCTTAAGACGGGGCGATCGCGGTAGAGAGGTACAAATGTTGCAGCAAATTCTCTTAGATAACGGGTTCTTACCCGCTGCTGGAGTCAGGTTAGGAAATCCGAGTGGTGCGGCTGTCGATGGTATATTTGGCGCGATTACAGAGTCTGCGGTGAGAGATTTACAACGACGCTACAACATTCCCGTTACAGGACAGGTCAACCCTGTGACTTGGGAGGTGTTGGATATGCAGGAGAATCCCTATCGATCGCCGCTCCCCTGGAAAATCTAAATTAATCATTCAGAAAAACTTCCGAAAAAACTCATGAGGAAACTTTTAATGAACAAGATTCTGTCTAGGCTTCAACAATCCCCGCGAGTTATTTCAGCAACAATCCTGGTCAGCCTATTGTTGCTGTTCAGTTTTCCATCTCTGGCTCAAATTAGTCCACAGGTGATTCCCAGAATTGAAGTGATTGAAAGTTCTGAAGGAATTCCACCCGCCTACCGTTTAGTCATTAGCCGACCTCAGGACATTGTGTATGCTTTCTGTCCTACGAATTTTGAGCCTGAGTTGAACTATCTACAAAATGTGAAAGCAATTCAGTGTAAGCGTTCTCTCAGGTAGCTAGCAATAGATCCAAGCATTACATCCACACGCAAGTCAAGGAGACAAAGATGAGGTCCAAAGCAACCAAAGAACATCAGGGAATCGGAACGGAAGTGAAAGACGCAACTTACTTGGAGGCTGCCCGGTGGGGTAAGCATCGGGGGTGGCGGTATCTTCTAGGATTAGTCGTCATCTTCTTTGTGGGGCTGGTGGTCGGCGGCATCGCCACCCCCCGCATCGCGTTCCTGCTCGGCGGTCAGGAGGGGTTTGCGGCGTTCAGGCGGCTGGATTACGCCGCGTTCGGTCCCGTGGGGGGCTTCGTTGCGTTCAGGGCGATTTTTCCGTTCTTCCTCGCAGGCATCCTGCTTGCCGTCACCCTCGTCCACCGTCGCCACCCCCGAACGCTGATCACGGCGCGGGAGCGGATAAGTTGGCGGCGTGTCGGTCACGGGTTTGTGGCGTGGGTTGTGCCATTCTGCCTGGTCGCTGGGCTGGGACAGTACCTCTTCTATCCCGACACCTTCTCTTTGAACGTTGACTTTAACTTTGCAACGTTCGCACTCTTCGTGCCAATCGCGCTAGTCTTCACTGCGATCCAGACTACCACCGAAGAGCTTTTCTTTCGCAGCTACATCGTGCAGGGCGCGAGCCTTGTTTGGTCTAACCGCGTCTTTCTGGCGCTGGTGCCAGCCGCGATCTTCGCCCTGGCGCACCTGCTCAACCCGGAGGCAAGCGCGGGCGGCTGGCTCACGGTCTTCTTCAACTACTTCCTCGTTCCGGGGCTGGTGTGGACCGTGGTTTCGTTGATTGACGGAACCACCGAACTCGCCATCGGCGTACACTTCGCCAACAACATCGGCGGCGTACTCCTGTTCGACGTAGCCGGAAACGCCGTGAACACACCGACTCTATTCACAATCAGCAAATTCCACGCGACCTACACGGCGCTATCGATGCTGGTTGTCGTACCCGTGTTTCTGGCGATCGCCTACAAAGTGTTCAAACGCAACGAGGCATCCGAACCCGTTTCCCATAGTTCTCGAAAGGGTCGTCGGTGATCTCGTCAGTTCGTAAAACCATCAGCAAATACACCAAAGAAATTGATCACCATGTCTAAAGTTTCTTCTAATCACCCACGAAATCTTGACCGACCCACGCACGACGCAGGGGCAACGGTTTCCGCTAGGAGGAGATCCTTGCTCACCCGCAAAACCTACGTCCGCAGCTTGCTAATGACTGGGGCAATGGGGCTTACCCTCAGTGTCTGCGGCCAGTTCGCAGCCGCGCAGGAGAGCGTTCCGGTGGAGGCGCAGCAGCCCACACCCACGCAGCCACCCCCGCCAGAGGCGACCGCGACTGCTGCGGTTGCCACCGCCGACAAAGCGGTCACGCACGCCGAGAACGACCGCGTTCCTCAAGGCGCGTCCTGGACGCAGCACTACTTTCCGTCCTCAGACGGCTCCGACGTTGAACTGCACGCCGACGTTCTGTTGCCCGAAGGACTGTCCGCAGGCGAGCAGGTGCCGGTGATCCTGTCGGTCGGAGCGTACTTCGGGCACTCCGGACAACAGGCACTGGAAAACCACGCGCACACCGGCCCCTCGAACCGCTTCAACGACCTGATCGAAGGCACCGATCTATTCAACCGCGGCTACGCCCTGGTGATGGTGGACCTGCGCGGCTTCGGCGGCTCCACCGGATGTCTAGACTTCATGGGTCCCGGTGAGCAGGCCGACGTGAAGGCCGCGATCGACTGGGCCGCGAGCCAGCCCTGGTCTACTGGTGCCGTCGGCATGTATGGCATGTCCTATGATGCCATCACCGGCTTAGTTGGCAACAACCTCGACCAGGACGCGCTCAAAGCCGTCGTCGCGCAGGAGCCGATCTGGGATTTGCACCGCAGCGTCTGGTCGAACGGTGTCCCCCGCTCGACCATCGTGGATGTGTCGCGCACCTATAACGAGATTGCTATCTTGCCGCAGCTGCCCGACGATGACGAGCGCTACCGGACCAATGCCGCCTACGAGCAGGTGAACCCGCTGTGCCTGCCGTTGAACTCGCTCGGCTACCAGGACGCTGACCCAGACTCGGAGTTCTGGCGGTTCCGTAACCTAGCGTGGCACGCCAAGGGCACCGACACTCCACTATTGTTCACGCAGGGCTTCCTCGAGTGGAAGGCCGAAGCCGAGGCGGTGGAGGAGTTCCTCACCAACCACCAGGGGCCGCAGCGCGGCTGGCTCGGCCCTTGGGAGCATTACCGGGGCAATGACCGTACTGCCGATGGGAAACTGGAGATGGGCCGCGAGGGCTGGTTCGACGAGGTGATCTCCTTCTACGACCAGCACCTCAAGGGCATCGAACCGACCGTGGACTACCCAGCCTACGTTGTGCAGGACAGTACCGGTGCCTGGCGCGCCCAGGATACCTGGCCAGTAGTGGAGTACCCCGCCACCATCGCGCTCGGCGGCGGGTCGTACCTGGACGACGGCCTGCCCGCCGACCCTGCAACCGAGGCTCCCCAACCGCTTCTTTGTCTGGTCTGAGCCACTTGGGCAGCCGGTTCGGATCACTGGTACGCCGCAGGTGTCTCTGAATACCGAGGGCCACGG
>JAAUTN010000246.1 GCA_012031415.1 Leptolyngbyaceae cyanobacterium SM1_4_3
GCAATTCTGTAGAGTGCGTCTTCACGAGCGGCGGCGGTGGGGGCGCAAAGGTGGAAGCTGACTTGGGTACGGATGTACTCTTTGCTGTATTCGGTCTGTTGGTCTGGTTGGTGCATGATTTAAAGGCTCATAGTTGGTATGTAACTGTGGGCAAAAAGCAGGTCAGGGCGGCCACCCTGACCTGTCTTTTAAGTCACGGAAATCGAAATGGACTCAAATCGTCAGGGAAATTCTCAATATCTATCCCTACTGATTTCAACTCTCTAATGAAGGCTTTCATTTGAGGGATGGTGAAGGTGGCTGGCGTAACGCCCCTTTCCCATCGGCTAACCGTCACGACAGATACGCCAATTCTTCTGGCGAGTTCCTCCTGAGATATGTCTCCTAAAAGTTCACGAAGTGTCTTCAAAGGGGATTTTCCCTCCTGGACGTTGAAATTGTTTGAATCTATCATATCATCATGACTAGTCACGGTGACTTATCACCGTGATGGGTTTACAAACAAAACAAAATCAGTGCGGGGCTGGACTGGTCATCTTTACCCCGCACTGACCTAATCATCGGGCTTTGCTGCCTCTCAGGGAAACTCCTGCTCTGTTTCCCTGAGAAATCACCCGCTAGGGTGTATCGCCATGACCACCTAGCCAACAAAAAAGCGCCCCCTGGATGGAGCGCTGCAACTTAAGGAACAAATCTTATGTTTTCCAGGCTTAAATTTCTACGTTTACGTAGTTTCTCGGTATCTCTGCCCAAAGATCCTTCTAAAAATGAAGCTAGTTCTAAAACGGACTTCTAAGGAGGGGGGCTGAGCAGCACTTGCACTGTTGCTCAGCCCTCTTTGCGTTAGCCCCCTCGTTTTCCACCGGAAACATCAAGATGACACCTCCAAACAAGGGGACTAACCCCTCTATATTCGCATTCAAGCTTCACAACGTCTGTCAGTACAGACGCAAAACTATAGCAATTGGTCTATCTTTGCCATCGCTGCTCTAGCGGTGGCTTTTTCATGCCAATTAGGAGCCTACCAATGGAACTCGAATCGACTGAATACAACTACATTAACCCTGAACAGATTGCGGCATTTGAGAACACGATCGCTGCCTTCATCGAAAAGAGCTTGATTGAAGCACCGCTGCATCACGTCAGCGACGAAAAAATTATGGCCATGGCAATAGCACTCGACCGCGTTGCCCAAAAGCATCGTGATTTCGTTGCTCAACGCACTCAGGGAGATGAAGCATGAAACTTGAAGACATCTCGCCCTCCCAAGAAATTCTAGACGTTCTAGGACTCCATGTTTTTGCCCTACACACAGCGGCTGAAGCACTGGAGAAACAAACTGCCTACTCTAAACGGAAATGGCTTGAAGTGCTGCTCAGGGAAGGGATTGCTCGAAGTGCAACAACTTCCCCTCAAGATTTCCATCAAGCCCTAATGGAAACCCTGGAAGCAGGAAAGGTGAGTTTCAGTGAGGGCGTTCCCCATCCTGACGCACTTCCTCCACAACTCTAGCCAAGCGCTCAACTGCCTGGAGCGTTTGCCGCAACTGATGGTTGTTTTGGATCACCGCTTCGGCGATCGCCTCTACCAGCAGCGCTAAATCTTTTGACTGTTGCTGGGGGAGGTGGCGACCCCTTGCGGGACTCTCTTCGCGATCGACCTCATCCCTCATCCTTCATCCCTCATCCCTCCATGAACGACTCCAACCTCTACCAACGCTTAGCCAGGGCAGAAAACCAGATTCAAGCCCTCAACCGCTCTCTGCTGATTGCATACAATCTCCTACGTCATTTCAGCCTGCAACTGCCAGACCAGGCGACAGGCATCCATGACCGCACCCTGATCAACAGCCAAATTCAAACCCTTGAAACATTGAAGCCCCGAACGACAAAGAGATAGCCCATGAACCCCGCAGAAATAAGAGACTGGCTTGACCAAGCCTCAGAGCAAACAGAACGCATCTATGGAGCCATTCTAGACGGGCCCACCTCACTTCAGATTGAAGCTGAAAAGCAGCTTGAATCTGAGATTTTGCAAGCCGTCACCAATGCCAAATTTACCAAACTCAACTTAGGGCAGATAGCCCGTGCTTACGGTGTTGGGGCGGAAGTCGTGGAGGCAATAGCCCAGCAACTCACCCAGAAATATCTCGGTGCTGACCTGGAGCAACTCGAATTCAACCAGGTCGTCAAACAGATTCAGGAGATTGAAGCCCTGCGCGATGCAGGCTATCGAGAGTGGAAGCTGCAAGCGCTTGCCCGCCGCGTCCGTCGCACCCCCAAGCAGTTGATGGAGGTCTACAACAAAGCACTCTGTCAGCAAGCCCCAGTCAAGCCGATGAGCGTCGCCGAATTCAAAGCAGCCCATACCCGTGAGGTGGAATGGCTGATTCAGGGCTGGATTCCCAAAGGCACAACCGTGCTTTTACACGCCGACGGCGGTGTCGGTAAAACCCTGTTTGTCTACGAAATCATGGAATCCATCCTGCAAGGGAAAAACTGGAATGGCTACCAGGTTGAGCAGGGCAACGTGCTGTTGGTGCAGCTAGACGAGCCGGAACTGGTGACGAGTGAGCGCATGGACATTCGAGGCATCCGCGAAACCGACCCGCTCCACATCCTCACCGACTGGCAAGTTGAAGCGATGGCAAACCTGGAAACCTACATTGAGCAGTCTCGCCCCAGCCTGGTCATTGTCGATTCGCTAACTGCCGTTAATCAAAACTGCATCTTCAGCGAAAACGACACCGAATACGCACGTCCCCTGCTGCAACTGAAGAATATGGCTAGCAAGTATGGCTGTACTGTCTTCGTCATTCACCACAGCAACGCAGAAGGCAATTCCAGAGGCACGAAAGCCATTCACAACTCTGTCTCTGAGGTGTGGGGCATGACCGTTGCAGAAAATTCAGAGCGGCTGCTGCGGGTGCAAAAGACCCGCTTAGGCCGTCCGCCAGGGCGCTACACCTTCCACTTTGACGAGGCAGACTTCAGCTTCCGCTATCTGGGTGAGCAAGGGGATGAGAATGAAGCCGCTAGCACCCAGGAGGAACGCATCCGGCTATGGCTCTGTGACGATGCTCAGCGCGGAATTGCTTACGCCCCAATCGAAATTGCTGAGCATCTCCAGATGAGTAACCCCAGCAGCCGACGGGCTTGTTATGAGGCATGGGCGAAAGGAATGATCCGTCGCCGCAAGGATGAATCGGGTCGATTCTATGTCTACTTTGTCCCTCTCAGTAGCGATCGGGCGATCGCTAGTATAAAAACCCCGATCGCACCCGCGCGATCGCTTCCAAACGACGATATACCAGCAGTTTCAGAGGAGAGCGATCGCGCGATCGGAGAAAATCGCAAAAATTTACTGTTGAAAAACGGCAAAATCTCCGATCGCCCGATCGCACCCCCTCTCAAACCCAATGAAATCAATGGAAAGAGTGCGATCGGAGAGTGCGATCGGAACTCTCAAAATGGCGATCGCAACAGCGATCGGACGGTGCTTATTGAGAATGAACCTGCCGTGAATGATATCGTGATTCCGTTCGGAACGGCCACTTGGATTAGAAGTGGCAGTGACAAGCTGCCCTGGAAGGAAGTCCCCAGGTCACGCCGCAGTGACCCAGAAATTCCAATTGAGGTGTTGGGGTCGGTGCTGTTTCATGAGCTTCAGTCGCCTAGCAAGGTGCTGAGAATTCGCAATGAGCGGGCCACCATCCGCAATCAGCAGACCGGAAGAACGAGCGTCTTTGCCCTGAAGGACTTGCAGATGTTCAGGAGGGCTGAATGATGCCCATGCAACGTGACCTCTACCCCGATGATTGGGAGGCGATCTCCTTCAGGGTGAAAACAGAAGCAAATTGGTGCTGTGAAGAATGCGGTAAGCGCTGCCGTCGCCCTGGTGAAGACCTGTTGCAGTTCTTTGAGCGGTTGAACTACTTCCCCCTGGAAGACCTCTTTGAACATCCGCAAAGATGGACGCTGACCGTTGCCCATCTCGACCATCAGCCTCCAAATTGCGATCCGGCAAATCTGAAGGCGCTCTGTGCGCCGTGTCACTGCCGCTATGACCTGAAGCAAATGGCGCGGAAACGACGGCTGAAACTAGAGCGACAAGGGCAACTGACATTAAATCTGGGAGGGCTGAGTGATGGCTAAACGTGGCAGACCTCTAAGCAAGCAATGGATGAACTCTAACGACGCGGCTGCTTACCTTGGAATCAGCCCCCGTCAACTCCGAAAATTGAGGACAGAGGGCTTATTCAAGTTGGGAACCCACTACCGCATCATCAGCAAACCTGGAGCCGTTAGACCTACTTATCTTTGGCATGGCGATCGCTGTGCTGAGGCATTGGAAGTGCCTCTAGGGAGAAGGGGAGGAGGGAGAGGGCGATCGCTCCTCAGCATCATTGCCTCAAATGCCCGTTGATGAACATCAGCGGTAATCCAATGGTGATAGGTTTCGCTGTGAACCTTGACGCTGTGCCCCATCTGCTGAGCGGCTAGCGAAATATCTAGCCCAAACTCCAGCGTCCGGACTGCCCATCGATGTCTCATGTCATAAGCTGTGAATGGCAAATTCAGGCACTCACCAAAGTGCTTCGATACCCGATGTCCAAAGTCTGTATGTTTTTTGCCCGTCACCTGTGGGAGTTGTGGCTTTCTCAGATTGAACTCTTCTACCCACTCTGGGTAACACGGCCAAACCAACCGCCGTCCTGTTTTGCCCTCTAGCACTGTCACCAGGTGGCTACCCTGCACCAGATCATCAGTGTCCAAGAAAAACACCTCATGGTTTCTCAGTCCATACGTTGCAATCATCCCGTAAACCCATCGCCAAGCTGGGTTCTTGATGGTGTTGAAACATTCAGCGATCGCCTGGTCGTGTGGCAAGGTTCGTGGGTCAACTCGCTTAGATGAGTAAATTCCTTGTAATGGTTTGAAGTTGTAGTCTAAACCTGCAAACTTCGCTAGCACTCCTAGTGAGGTACAAAAGCGCTTGCGAGTTCTGGAGTTTTCACTTGTTTGGCGAATTGCATCTTGCAATATCTCAACGGTCAACGGTCGATTTTGCGGCAAACAGTCAAATACCTCTTGATACTCCTTATCCCAAGTCACCTCGGAGACAGAAGATTGGTGATGAGTCTTGAAACGCTCTACCCACTCAACAACGGTAACGGGTGGAGCGCAACGCTCAGACAGATAAGGCTCCCAACTAAACTGCTTGCAATCTCGTAATGCCCCAACCTTTCGAGCTTCCTTCTCAGCAAACTGCACACCGGACGGATTGGCACGAGCGCCTAAAGCAATTCGCTGCTGATAGGGTCTAGTTCTATCGGAGCCAGGTCGAGGGGGAAGTGTGGCAACCAGGTAAAGTCGATCGCCTTTGGCTTGAATCGTTACTCCAACCTTTGCAGATTTCAGCCGTCCATTAGCTTGATTAATTCTGTCCTGAATCATTCGTGCTTAAAACTTGCTTAAAAATCCAGGTATATTTAGGTATGTCTAAGTACCTGGAAGTACATTTGTTGATTTCAGCACTAGTCCGAAATCAACTATTAGCAAGGGTTTAATGCAATTTTTAAGACACGAAATATGAAGGCGGCACCCAGATTCGAACTGGGGGTAAGGGATTCGCAGTCCTATTACCCATGCATTAGAACCCTTGCTAGTGTTAGAGTCTACCACCCTCGCTCTTCAACGTGCTTAAAGCTTGCTTAAAAAGACAAGGTTATCCCTGTCTTTTTAAGCAAGCTTTTGTGTGAAAACTTATTTTCGAGGAGGCTCAAATAAGTTTTCAAATTCTATTGAAATAGCTTTAATAAGAGAATCTTTTAGTACAAGGATTCTCGCTCATGACAGCCTTAGCGATCTCCACCGATATTCCCAGCGCCATCAACACAGTTGAAAAACTCCATGCTTGGTCGGCGTTGTTGTTGTCCAACGTGAATCCACAAGTAATTGTGGTAGAGGGAGTTGGCTACACAGAAAGAGCAGCCCAAGCTGGTGTCTTTTATGTTGCAGCCGACAACAAACACAGAATACTAACGCGACACTCCATTCAGATGAACCCTGATTACATGAACGGGAATGCCAAGATTTGGCAGTATGCAATGGAACTCTCAACCATTGCTATCCCTGCGAGTTTCAAGGCTAATTAACGATGGACAGGTTTACTTCGATTGACCAGATTGGCTCAGGCAATTTCAGCGGTTCAAACCAAAACATTAGAGGTGGGCTAGGGGTTGATGGGCTTGAAGTAGTTAACGCCTCTGGCAATAATTTGTATGGTGACGTGAGGCAAATCACTTCACGCCCTATCAGCGCTAGCACTGGCTACACTCCAATTCAAGTTGATCCGCCTCCAAGCCTCAACTCCAGTGGTAGAAACGTCTTCCGTCCTGGTGTTGACACCACGCCTCAATACATTGAGGTTGATCCACCTCCCAACTTCCAACCGCCCAGAACACCCACACCAGTTACACCACAAGACATTCTTGACATCTCCCAGCCGATTAACACGACCGGGAATGGTGGAGCAACGGCCCCAGCAAACGCTGTACAGCCATTCAGGGGAGGTCTACCCGCTAATCAGTGGAGGAATGATCCATCGCTAGGGCAAAGACTCAGAACCGATTTAGGAGGGGGAGGTTCAGGAGGCAGTTTCACACCCAGAACAGGAGGTGTAAACCCTAGCGTTAGCTCTAGCGGTAGTTTCAGTCGTGGTACTCAGGCAATGCCTAGAAGTTTGCCACGGGCGATCGGACTGGGAGTTAGGGCAATTCCTCCTGTAATGGCTGCTGCTGACTTTGCTAATCAGGTCAGACACGGGACCCCTGTTGCTGAAGCCGCCGCTAGGAGTGGGGGAGGATTGGCGGGAGGGGCTGTCGGAGGGAGTGTCGGTGCTGCCATCGGGCAAGCGGTAATACCCGTTCCCGTAGTTGGTGCCGCTATTGGTGGTTTAGTTGGTGGACTTGTTGGCGGTGTAGGTGGTACAGCTGCTGCTGACAGACTCTACAATGAAGCGCTGAATAGGTTTGCTGGTGTAGTTCCACTCCCCCCATCCGCCATGATTCCAGAGACAAATGTTTCCTTGATTCCTTTTCGGGGTGGTCAAGAATCAGGTGTCCGGTATATTTTTGATGTCGTTATTCGCAGAGACACATTTACAGAGACTAGAGTAAACATTGTAAGAAGTGGGACTATCATTGGCATCCAACAGTTTACCAATACTTTTCCGGTTTTTGCCGGTCAAGTGAGTTATGAACGTGGTTTTAGGTTGATTTTCAGTGGCGGGACAAGAGTTGATTCGTTTGGCTCTGCAAGCGCTATGGATCGTGTTCCCCTGTATGAAGGCAGCATCGTCAACCTACGCAGGGTAGATGGACTTCCTGACAACAGTGGCGATCGCTACGAACCAGCCCCAATGGTTCTAGTTCCTCAGTTCTATCCGGGGCATCCAGCTAACTCGCCTCACGCAGACTACTTCCCTAACACTGCTGATAGACAAACTCAGTCAGGACAGGGCAATGAACCAATCCGGGTTCCATCACTTAGGTTAGCCCCCGGTGGAACAGCACCCCTTCAGAATGCGGGTCAAGTCGTTCCAACACTGCCAGAGTTACAACACACGCCCACGCCGCTACAGGCAAACCCTAACTGGAATTACGGTCTTGGTATTCCCGTTGCCAGGATGGGGGGAGGCACTATGAACCCTCTAACCAGTCCAGGACTAACCACCACTCCTCAAGGCATCAACCCGTTTCCACAACTGCAACGGAGAACAACCACAACCAACTTACGACAAACAGAACCTGACAGAAATTTAGGAAGAGTTCCTCCTATCTTCCCACCCACGGGTCAAACCCGTGCAACATCTCCACAACCGCGACGACGACGGCTCAGACAACAAACTGTAAATAGGACAAATATGCCAGGAACTAACCCCTGTACAGGCTGTGGTGCTGCAATCAGGCAAGATGTACAGCGAAACAACGATTTGTTAAACCAACTCAATACAGGCTTAAATGCTGCCAACACGCTTAATTTAGATGAGGTTTTGGCAAAGCTCAACACAATTAACAACAAGCTCGGGCCACAAGTTACGGGTGGTCTATCAGGCTTCCTACAAAGCTTCCGAGAGAAGTTTGATAAGTTCGTGAAGTGGACACAGATTGATAGGGTGTTGACCGTACTCACTTTTATCACTGTGGTTCACAATGCTTTCATGCTCAGTAACCAGATAGGGCAAACATTGATGAGTGCTATCAGTCAAGGGCTTGCCGTGATTGGCATTCGAGATGAGGATGGAAATGAGTTGGATATTAACTCCATCATTGGAACTGCGGTAGAGAATGCGATTAAGAGCATTATCGGTGAGGAAAACTACACCACAATGAGTGCCCAGTGGAAACGGGCAAATCGTATCTATCAGGCTGCAAGTAATATCCTTTTCAGCATTCAATCCATCATGTATTCAGTTCTGGAAAGCCTTGAAGTTATTGGTTCTTACGTCGCTAAGATTGGTAATGCGGCAAAGAGGTTTGGCACATTTGCGGAGAACTGTTATGCGTGGATGAATCCCAACCCTAACTTTACTCAAAACCGCTTTTTCAGGTTCTTGGATACGACTCAAGAAGTGGTTGAAAACATTGATGAGGTAGCGGGTGAGGTTTTAAGTGTGCAGGAAATGATTCCAGAAATTGGAGAACAGAGTCAGCAACTACAGCAAGCTATGGCAGGAGTTGACGAGGCTGGACAGCCCTATCCGTCTGGGTTTGACGTGCCTGAAAACATACCTACTTTAACAACTGAAGTGAGTAATAATGAGGAGAGTCAATCACCACCAATTTTACCTGAACATGAAAGGACACCAATAACAGTGGGTGATTAAAGATGGCAGTTCCAGAGGGCTTTAGCAGTTGGGAACACCTGCAAAGTGTGTTAATGAACTCCTACAACAGGATAGTGAGAGAGAGCTTCAGAGATCTGGGTGGTGAGTCGTGGGACGAAGAGATCATCACGCCTAGAGGAAGTCTGAGAACGGCTTGCACCATCCGTGATGATGACAGTGCCATCATGAGTAACTTACGCATGATGTTGTTTTACTTCGTGCTAAGACAAGCTCAGGACTTGCACCCACCTCTCTACACAATCCCTGCTGACTCCTATCAGCAGAGTGTGAAGTTCATGCCACAGGTGACGATGTACTTTAGGGAAGACCTGGACGATATTGAGGCGGGTTATAGCCCAATTGATGCTGAGGTTTCCTTTAGGTTATTCAATGAAACGTCTGAAACATTTACTCCTTCAAATGCGCTTACTTTAGCCAACAAAATCAAGTCTGAGTTTGCTACAGGGGGAGGATACAGGTGGCATAAAGGGCGCATCAAAGTCAGTTATAAAGAGCCTGAAAAAGGATATAACTTTCTCGTTTATGGCTACACAAAAGGTGATGCTATTGCCGTCATTCGTAAAGCAATGAGCATTCAAGGTCATGTTCCTGACAGTGACAAGATGACAGTAGTAGAGCGGGAGTCAAATCCTCCTATCGTCCCTCCTGTACAGCGGGTATATGGGGAATCTAGACGCGCTCCAAGGCGAATGCCGATTGGCTGGGTCAGGTTTCAGTACGCAGAATTACATATTCATGGAATTCCAAATGCGATAACATTAGTAGATTCCACATGGCGCAGAAGAGAGGCTTTAGTTAGGGCGTAATCGGCTGGTTGAAAACAAAGGAAGTCTACGTGTTTCCGGCAAAAAAGATGACTTCTTTCTATTGATAACTTTGTAAGAGAAGTTTCTTAAGTTATCAATATGTCTAGACGCTATTCCCGCATTCGACAAGGGGCTATCTTAAACGCTGCTCTTAACCGCTACATTCAACATCTAACAGATATTGACCGGACTCCTAACGTGGGCGGTGGGCGCGATCGCTCTCCCACGATTGAGCTATCGATTGAGCCATTTGGGTTTGAAATTGATGCAGGTGTCGGGATACGTGGCACGACTACCCAGCGTTCGAGAACGATTATGTCTTCGGCGGTTGGCACACGGGCTATTACTCCCACAGCGGGTTCAGCAGTTCAGCGGATTCCTGGATTTAAGCCGTCCCGGGCTGTCCTGTTTGTTGGCACAGGCGCGTCTACTGTTGCGACATCAAACATCACTGGCTTGCGGTACTTGAAATACGGTGGTGAGAACTATTCTCACGCTTTTGGCAAGAGTACGGCGACGGATGCTGAGTTCGATGCCTTCTCCGAGATTCGGACGGCTCTAATTGCGGGTGGCTCTAACAGGCGCGTTTCCTATCAGGCTGAAACACGCAAGTTAATTTGAGGTGAGTCAATGCCCGCTAGCGTCCAAGCTCCATTCCAAACCTTTCTGCCTGAAAACCCAGACTTCAATGCTTCAGACTTACAAACTGAGATTGCAAAGCTGTTTGAGCGCCAGAAGGCGATCGCCCAACTCACCCAGGGGGAAATGTTAGCCGATGACCTGCTAGACCTGCTAGAAGGTCAGGACTTAGACCCAGTTGAGTTTGTGGATATGGCAGTGGACAACATCAATGTCTTGATGGGGTGTTGATATGCCCTGGCATTCTTTGGGCACGTTGACTCCGACTGAAGAGTGGCAGAGCTACCCAGTTGATGTGGTGGATACTGAGACGTTCAAGGTGATTCAACATTTGACGGTTGACCCGTTCAACTATTGTTGGATCACCCAATACTTTCCAACAGACGGTCAAACGTCATTCAGGCGGATTTACCCTAATTTGGAACCTCGAATCATTACGTTGTCAGTGCCAAGGGATTATCGCTTGCAGGGTGTGGTGACTCGCACTCTGCAAATCAAGCGAAAACTGCCTTACTATCCGGCTCCCTGGCAGATTGAAATTCAAGCGCT
>JAAUTN010000033.1 GCA_012031415.1 Leptolyngbyaceae cyanobacterium SM1_4_3
GAGTTTTGCCTGAGGCACTTTCAAAAAATTAATAATTTTTAGATTACAACAAGTCTAGTTCCACTAGTAAATTTCGGCTTAAATTTACCAACCGTTTAGAGTGTGAGCCGTCTCGCTCACGCGGGCAAGATGCCCGCGTATGGTATCCAAACTTCCGTCACTCTGTACTAGATGCCTTGCCAACAGGTCTATCAGGAGCTTAAACTCTGCCAGTAATTTTCTGTCATTACGGTATCTTCTATACTGTCTTAGAGGTTCTGCGAACAAACCAAAAAACCTTGAAGCATCTAGACCTCAAGGTTTTCAGAGATTTAAGCGGGTGGGGGGAATCGAACCCCCATCATTAGCTTGGAAGGCTAAGGTTTTACCACTAAACTACACCCGCATAGGCTTTCCAGATTGAAGGAGCGATCGCCTCACCTGGTTCAATCCCAATTCTATGCCTAAACTAGGATATCACGTCTTTATGCTCTTTGTGCTAGCTACTGAATCGAGCTAATAGTAATCGTCACTTGCTGGTTGTCACTAGCCCAGGGTACCCCTTCCTGCAAAGCGGGGTTGAACTCTAGCCAGTTTGTCACCAGACACAGTGCAAGCTGATTATAGGCATAGCTCTCGCTTGCCGTGTTGCCTATCTGAGCATCAGAGACAGACCCGTTTGCTTCCACTCTGACGTTAACATCAACCGGAGTACCCAGATATGCATCTGCTTCTGCCAGATATTGGGCGTACTGCTCTTGTGCCGTCTGGGCCGTTCCTCCAGGCTCAACTGGACAGCCAAAACTGGTTGGGTCAGGCAGGCGATCGCGCCCTGGCTTAACCGTCGCAAGCTGAGTCGGGATATCGAAAAGACGATCCGGTCTTTGGCTGACAACCGGATTGACTACCCAACCTGTAGAATTCACATTTGCATCTACTGGCACTGTGGGCAATCCAGAGTCACTTGTCGAAGCATCGGGGTTTGTGTTTCCCTCCCCTCCAGCGGAAGCAGGCTCGTCGGCAGGAGCCGTCGTTTCACCACCAGTACCAGCCCCCGAATCTGAATCAGGCTCCCCTGAGTCAGGATTTTCTGTTGAAGAATCTGTAGATTGCTCTGACTCAGTTGGAGGTGGCGCTGGAGCGGGCGGTTCTTCAACTGGCGGTTCGATGGGTGGTTCTAGTGGCAGTTCTGGCGGTTCTAGCGTAGGTTCCGGTTCTGGCGGTGGCGACGGAAATGCTTCAATCGGCTGAGTAGACGGGGAAGGCTGAGACTCAAGCTGCTGAGTAGTGGCATCAGATTGAGTGGAGTTGGAGGCGATCGCCACAGGCGCTTCAGCCGTTGGGTCAAGTTCAACCAGATCGATCGCAACGGGGGTAATCTGAGGCTGCTCCCCAGCACGTCGCGCCTGTAGCGGCAAAATAATTATCACCAGCAGCAAGTGGAACACAACCGAGCCAGTTGCCACCATCAGCCACAACGCGGGCGGGTCTGTGTGTCGTCGCCTGTTGTCCGTCGTGGGAAGTTTTGGTTTAGGGGCTTGAGTCAATCGTGCCATGCAGGAGGGTTAATTGTTGATGCTCCCAGTGATCATAGCGAAGGAGGGGCGGGGCGGAAGAGGGGAGGCTTATGATAGATGTAGCGATCGCACAAAGTTTTTAGCTAGTTGAACACACAACTCCTATTGGGGCATCCTCTATCCTTACTTCTCCGCCCTCCGCCCTCCCTCTTCCGCCTCACCGCCAGCCCAGCCAGCGCAAGCAGGGGACAAAGACATAGTGGCTGATGCCCAGACAGCTTCCTAGAGTCAGGCTGAGTAGACAGAAGAAGACCAGACACGCCCAAAAGCTAATTCCAATCGAATTTGCTAACGGTGTGGTTGTGAAAACCTGCCATAGCTCAGCAATGAACGGAACGTTTAGCCATCCCAGGGCAGCGATAAATGGAGTCAGGCTGGTGGCTGCAACGAGGGCGTAGAGCAGGTGGTGGCTGGGTAGCCCCAGTCCTAAAGTCAGGAGTGGGGGAGCGATCGCCACAAACACTGCCAGTCCAACTACTGCACCTTGAGTCAGCGAAAACTGCAATCCTGCCCAGCCGAGCCAATAGCTTAAAACTCCGGTGAAGCCCGAGACAATTCCCCGTCGCCGCTGCTCAAAGCCGCCTGCTGCGGTCAAGCCGAGGGCTGTTCCCAGCCCAGCTAAGCCAAACATGAGAAACCCCGGCTCAACCGTGAGTGCGAGATCAGGAATCCAGCGAACCAATTGATTAGATAGCAGTTCTGCCAAATTAGTTCCCACAGGTGAGCCGTAGGAGAGCAAAAACCCGATCGCAGTGCCAACGCCAGCCCCCGCAGTGGCTAAAGTTGTACTCCAGCAAGTGTCGAGAACGGCTTTAAACGTCCAAACGGTGGCTTGGAGAGTGGCGGTGGCGATCGCCACAATTCCCTGCTTCCCCGCTTTAGTTCCCTTCTGCAACGCTGCAACGACTGGATTTTTGGGAATCGTCAGCCCCACTGCTCCCCTCCCATGGGCTGCAACAAATGGCGCAATTTTTCTCAGCCGCAGTCGAATCTCCTCAGCCGACTCAGGGCGGCGCTGCGGGTTTGCCCGCACTAACTGATCTAGCAAATCTGCCAAATTGGGATTTACCTGCACCAGGGTGCGCCAGCGCAACTCTCCTGTAATTGGGTCTTCTAGCTGCACCGGATAGCGCCCCGTCAGCAGGTGAATCAGCGTTCGACCCAGCGCATAAAAATCAGCCGACGGCTGAATGTCGTCGCCTTCTACTTGCTCTGGAGGGCTGTAACCCGGAGATACCAGGCGAGTAGAGCTAATTGAATTTGGAACGGGTAGCGCTTGCATCTGCTTTGCCCCACCAAAGTCGATCGCCACTAGTTGCCCTGTTTCAAGCCGCACCATCAGGTTGGCAGGCTTCAAGTCTCGATGCACAATCCGATGGGCGTGCAGTTCTTGCAGAATGTCTAATGCCTGATAAAACCAGTTCACCACCCAGGCTTCTGGGCAGCCCTGCGGATGCTGCTCTAAAATATCCTGCAAGGTTTGACCGTTAATTTTCTCCATCACCAGGCAGGGAAGCGTCGTGTGAACTGTGCCTGACGAGTTTGGGAGAAGATTTAAGGAAGGAATTCTGCCTGAGTTAGTGGCGATCGCCCGTCGCTCCATCGCCACCTCAAAATAGCTTCCCGACTCCACTTTGGGAACTCCCGGATGGTTTAGCCTTGCCAGCACCGCCGCTTCCTGCTCAAACAGTTCCCGTGCTTTAGGAATCTGTTCAACTAGAACTTTCAGAACTTTTTCCGAGCGTGTCTGCAAGTCATAAACCGCATAAGTAACTGCAAATCCACCCGACCCCAAAATTTGCAGCGGCAGATATCGTCCTCGCAACTGCAACATTGACCCGCAGCGCTGACAAAACCGATTGCCCCAAACCTGGCATGGCTGAGTGCAATTCGGATTAATGCAGTAAATCGACACCGGAGCAGATTGAGACACGGGAGCGATCGCTAAAAAGACACAAACATTCAGTATCTAACTTCAAACTGTAGCGCCCAACCCCTATTAACTGACAAATCCCTCGCTCAAATTCCGAAAGTCCGGTGGAAACACAGCATCCAATATAATCCGGGCAAGCTTTTCCTTGTTACGAATCCTTGCCTGAAAACAAGGAGGTTCCCCAATTTCCATCCCTGATTCCTATTAAAAAATCTTTACATCTCCAGAAATGCTTACATCAAAAGATGTGGATAAAACATTGCGATTAGTAAACAAAAGTCGGAATATTTTTTATTGAGTTAATAAATTTTGATTATCTGTTAGAAACATAAATGGTCGTTATAGATAAGCAAAGAACTTTGGAAGTTTCCCTTATAAAATTCCTGATATATTTCTTAGGAACCCAATCGGTCGCGGCAATCGGAAGAAGAGGAGTTGATTATTAGTTTGATCTAAGCCCTGCACTACGGCCGACTTGACGACCGACCAGGATTGTTATTTGCACTTTATTTGCAAGGTTACTGTTTGCATTACTGTCTGCTAGTGCTTCTTGACGTAGTTTGTGTCGCTTAACTGAGATGATGTTAAGCAGCAACGGGTTCTTAGTTGTCTAGAGCTAATTGATTCACAGGAAGGGAAACGATGTCTTATTCTCAAACGCGAACTCAGACGAAATCTGGGTATAAGGCTGGGGTTCAAGATTACAAGCTGACTTATTACACCCCAGATTACACTCCTAAAGATACGGATATTTTGGCAGCTTTTCGAGTCACGCCTCAGCCTGGTGTTCCGCCCGAAGAAGCAGCGGCGGCGGTTGCGGCTGAGTCTTCTACGGGTACCTGGACAACCGTATGGACTGACCTGTTGACCGACCTCGATCGCTACAAAGGCCGTTGCTATGACATCGAGCCAGTTCGGGGTGATGACAACCAGTTCATTGCTTACATTGCCTATCCTCTAGATCTGTTTGAGGAAGGCTCTGTCACCAATATGTTGACCTCGATTGTAGGGAACGTGTTTGGTTTCAAAGCGCTAAAAGCGCTGCGTCTAGAAGACCTGCGAATCCCCGTTGCTTACCTCAAGACTTTCCAGGGGCCTCCTCACGGCATTCAGGTCGAGCGCGACAAGATCAACAAATACGGTCGTCCTCTGCTAGGCTGCACGATCAAGCCGAAGTTAGGTCTGTCTGCTAAGAACTACGGTCGGGCAGTCTATGAGTGCCTGCGCGGTGGTCTTGACTTTACCAAAGATGACGAGAACATCAACTCTCAGCCATTCCAGCGCTGGCGCGATCGCTTCCTCTTCGTTGCCGAAGCCATCCACAAAGCTCAGGCTGAAACGGGTGAAATCAAGGGGCATTACCTCAACTGTACTGCTGCTACCTGTGAAGATATGCTAGAGCGGGCAGAGTTCGCCAAAGAACTGAAAATGCCCATCATTATGCATGACTACCTCACCGCAGGCTTTACCGCCAACACCACGCTGGCAAAGTGGTGCCGTGCGAATGGCATTTTGCTCCACATCCACCGGGCAATGCACGCCGTAATTGACCGTCAAAAGAATCATGGAATTCACTTCCGAGTGCTTGCCAAGACCCTGCGGATGTCCGGTGGCGACCACATTCACACCGGAACCGTCGTCGGTAAGCTAGAAGGCGAACGCGGCATCACGATGGGCTTTGTGGATCTGCTGCGTGAAAACTATGTTGAGAAAGACCCTTCTCGCGGCATCTACTTCACTCAAGACTGGGCTTCCATGCCTGGTGTAATGGCAGTAGCTTCCGGTGGTATCCACGTCTGGCATATGCCCGCACTGGTAGAAATCTTCGGGGATGACTCCGTGCTTCAGTTTGGTGGTGGCACCCTCGGACACCCCTGGGGTAATGCGCCAGGGGCAACTGCAAACCGGGTTGCTCTGGAAGCTTGCGTCCAGGCACGGAACGAAGGTCGCTCCCTGGCTCGTGAAGGTAACGATGTCATTCGTGAAGCCTGCAAGTGGTCGCCTGAATTGGCTGCGGCTTGCGAACTGTGGAAGGAAATCAAGTTTGAATTTGAGGCGGTTGATACCGTCTGATCTGGAAGGATGAAGGATGAGGGATAAGGATGAATTCAAGCCATTCCTGGAACTTTGTCCCTCATGCTTCTTAAGATGGATGAAAGTTAAGGATGGACACTGTTCCTCATCTTTCATCCCTCATCCTTCATCCCTCATCCCTTCCCCGATGGATCTCAAACAAGTTGCGAAGGATACTGCCAAAACGATCGTGAGCTACCTGACTTATCAGGCTGTGAGAACGGTTGTTGCTCAGCTTCGAGAGACGAATCCGCCACTTAGCATCTGGCTAAATGGGTTCTCTTCAACTGGCAAAATCCAGGATGGAGAGGTTTACCTCCAAGAACTGTTAGAAGCAAATCAGCAGCTTGCCTTTCGCGTAATGACGGTGAGAGCACACCTGGCAGAGGAAATCTCGGATTTTTTGCCAGAAATGATTCGCACTGGCATTCAGCAGGCAAATGTGGAGCATCGTCGCCAATATCTTGAGCGAGTCACGCAACTGAGTTTATCGGCACCGCTGTCGATCGCTGAGCCGCCAGTTGACTCAGAACCGGGATCTGACGATTCAGATGAGTCCATTTAGCGGTTGGTGATTGGTCAACATTTAGCACTCAACTCCAAAACCTACCGAAACAACCATGCAAACTCTACGCAAAGAACGCCGTTACGAAACTCTTTCCTACTTGCCTCCTTTAAGCGATCAGCAAATCGCTAAGCAGGTTCAGTACATTCTCGATCAGGGCTATTTCCCAGCGATCGAATTCAACGAAACTTCTGAGCCAACTGACTATTACTGGACGATGTGGAAGCTGCCTTTGTTTAACGCAGGTAGCGTTCAAGAAGTGCTGCAAGAAGTCAATGAGTGCCGCAACGCTTACCGTGACTCTTATGTGCGGGTTGTCGGATTTGACAACATCAAGCAGTGTCAAGTTCTTAGCTTCATTATCCACAAGCCCGGTGGCAGCAATAGCTACCGCTACTAGGGTTTAGGTACTGTTTCCTCGTCTCATTCCCAGACCATGCTAAGAATGAGACGATAATGAGTTTCTTTTGTTTTACTCAAGCGGGTAGAGAATGCACAGTTGTACTCTTTACCCGCTTTGCTTTTCGTTACTAGCATTCTTTATAGTAGGTCCATGGCCTAAAGTTTTTTCATCTCTCTGTTATGTCAGTCACTAAAGGGTGTTATGAACTTTGCGCTGAGAACCCAGCAAAACGTTTAAGCACGGACCAATCCTTTTTTGCTTCTGACCACTTCACGACTGCCAATTGAATTCCCTCTGCTGCTGCATCCTGGGCGGCTTGCTCTTAGTCTATAAAGATGTGACAGTATCTCACTTCAACAGCACATCATGTGGGTGAGCAGTAAGAAGTTATTTGTGTTGCGTGTCATTATGCTGTGTTGCAGATTCAGCCAAATGGCTCAACTCATTAGTCAACGCTCACACGTAGATTATTACGTAGTCCTCTGTGAAATTTCGCAGGTTCATGAAATTTTCTGAGTAGGTCAAGTGCCTTTACCAATGCGCTGTCTTGTCATATTGCAGCAGGGCGTTCTGTTGCCACATTTTTAGCTCATTCCCTCTATCTGCACATTTCATAGTCTCTAACCTCAAGCCTGTCCATCTTTAATGGAGAAAAGCGTGCTAAGAGAAAGCGTACTCCCCGATACTATCCATCAAGATAGCCCCTCAGTCAAAAGCCTGGTTAACCTGTGGACATCTCGCTACACCACCGATCTATCCACGTTTTCCTCACAGACGGGTAAAGAAGCAGTGGTTCAACTGGTTAAAACCTCTTCTTTGGCGGGGCGCAGCCAAACCGTTAAGCATCTCAAGCGAATTCTGCAAATCAACTGCGAACGGGCAGGCATCCAGTCCAACACGCTTTTTTCCTACATTCCCAACGTAGTTAACCTCAGTGATGCTCAGCGCATTGCCGCTGCCGCAATGCATCTCTATGAAAAAACTCTGGAATTTTATGAACAGCAGTCACCCTCGCCTGCGTCATTTGTGCTACAGCCCTCGCTGGGCATCCAGGCAATCACACAGCTATTAGAAGAACTTGAGCCAGCCTTGCAGGAGTTGCGACATCAGCACCTTACAGCAAAAGATTCAAGGGCGATCGCCTTTTTGAGTACTCAGTTTCATTTCAGCAGCCAATTTCTGCTCAAGCGACTCACCCCGGTTGAACAACTGCTGGTTTCTCCCTACTTCAGGTTTCTTGAGGAGCAGGTTTGCATTCCCTGGAAGCGTGTCTGTGAGGCTGCCGCTGGGCACACTTTGCAGTCTCCCAGACTGTCCCTAGTTCAACAAATGTTGCCCCGCAGCCACGACATTGGCTTATCTGTGTCTCGTCGCGTCGTGCAGTTAAACCCCCACTACCAAAGTCAGCGTGGATCGCTGAGCAATCCGGGTGTTATGGCATCCAGCATTCGGGACGTGCAGATGTTTCAGGGCTACCTCTGGCTCTCCATTCTTGAAGGCAGCACAGCCTCAATTGAAGAAGAGCTAGTGCCGCTATGCGTGATGGTCTACCCCAGTGTTAACGTGTCCTGGAAATTAGCTCATCAGGGAATTCAGCTTTTAACGGAAGAACTTCAGGTCCGAATGCAGCCAGAGCACGTCGAAATTTTTCTACCTTACGCTCAGTCGATGCAATCTTTCTTTGCAAAACTTTGTAACCAGGTATAGTGCTGGGAAAATAGGGCGGAGGAAGGAGGGCGAATCTTGTTTATTGAGGCTTTGTCACTTACTGGTTGTTTTGTACTGCGAGAACGTATAAAAACTCCTGATGCAGCTTTCTAGCTTACCTGGCTGAGAATTTTAGGTGTGGTGTCCATCGGTGGATGTTGTTTAAGGCCCGTTGTGGGTATTTCTATCATGCTCATAATCCAGCGTTTCGCAGTAGGACTTGACCTGAGCATCAATTCCGGTGATTGCTGTTCCTACAACAACCGCATAAGCTCCTAAGTCTAGAGCTTGCTTTGCCATCGTGGGGGAGGCGATGCCGCCTTCACAGATTACGGGAACGGATAGCTTGTCTACCATTTGCTTCAGCAGATCGAAGCCAGGAGGATTCAGATGGCGGGTTTGTTGGGTGTAGCCGTAAAGTGTAGTGCCAACCAGGTCAGCCCCCACAGCAGCAGCGGCGATCGCACTCTCCAACGTATCCACATCAGCCATCACGGGTTTACCGAGTCTGTGAATTGAGTCAACTAAGGAAGCAACGGTTTCTCCACCCGGACGCGCTCTAAGGGTGGCATCAATGGCAATAATGTCTGCTCCTGCCAGGGCGATCGCCTTTGCCTGGTCAGCCTGGGGCGTGATGTAAACTTCAAATCCTTCAAACTGCCGCTTCCAGAGTCCAATGATTGGGGCTGAGGTGCGTTGCCGGACTGACTGTATATGGGCTGGCGTATCAATTCGTAAGCCTGCTGCTCCCCGATTGATTGCAGCTTGGGCGATCGCTGCAATTACCGTCGGGTCATGTAGGGGGGAGTCAACAGGAGCTTGGCAGGAGACGATCAGTTTGTGCTGGAGAGATTGCATCGGGGAGGGGATAGGGGATAGGGGATAGGGCTGTTTTAGAGGTTATCGTTAGTAGTCCTCTTCGTATTCATAATCTTCTTCATAATAGGAATCGTCACTTTCGGGGGCGGATTCGGCTTCCCAGGAATCCCAAACGATTTCGCGTTCGATGCGCCATTGGGCGATCGTTGAGCGAGCTTCAGAGTAGAGCGCCCGACCTCTACCAATCTGAGAAGCGACATCGATAGCGGCGGAGAGGCTACCCTGTTCCGCTAGTTTGTAGGCTTCGTTGAGGATTGGGCGGTCTTCGGCAATTTCGATTTCGGTGCGCCAGTTTCTAATGGCGGTTTGGGCTTCTTCATGGAGGGCACGACCGGAGCGGATCTTTTCGGCAGAGGCGATCGCTTCTCGGCGTTTACCCTGGCTGGCTAGCGCTCTAGCTTCGTCTAAGAATGGCTGATCCTCAATGGTTTCAATCCGGCTATTCCAGGTGGCGATCGCGGACTGAGCTTCTCCCCGCAGGGCACGGTTGAGTTGGATGACGCTAGCCTGGGCGATCGCAGCTTTGAGGGTGGGAATGGTGTCCGGTTCTGCCAGTTCGCGGGCACGGCGCAAATAGGGGCGGTCTTCTATGCGCTCAATCTCTTGCCGCCAGTGAGCAACCAGAGTTTGTGCCTGGACGCGGCGGGGGCGATCGGCTCCAATCAGTGCTGCTTGCTGAATGGCTGACTCCAGGGAAAAGCGCTGTCCCAAACTGGCGCTGAGGTTAGCAAACTGAAGCTGCATCAGATCGTCTAGCTGAGACTGCCAGACTTCTCGTTCTGTCTGGGACTGGCGATAAAGTTGGCTATCCGGTTCGATTTGGTTGACCGTAGAAAGAGCCTGCATCAAGCCCCAGATTTGCTTGAAGGACGGTTGCCACTGAGCCTCGCTCCAGCCTGCTAGCCGCTGGGCATGGCTAAACTGCACCAGGTCGGATGCATCAGGGGAAAGCGTTGGGTCGGGAGGGGTTTGCTGTACCAGGCGATCGCCCCTCCAGATTGCCCTGCTGCCACTGCTGAATTCCAGTTTTGAGGAGTGCCTGACTCCACTGCGTCAGTTCGGTTTTAGCCTCAGCCCAGGCGTGGCTGCTGGGATCAATCTGCTGGGCCAGGGCGATCGCTTCTCCCAGAGCTTCCGAGTTTTGTCGCTTAGCCAGGTTGCGGGCCTCGACAAGCTGCGTTCGGGCCTGCTTTTCTGACAAAATCTGGCTGGTTAGCTGATCTGCCCGCTGCTGCCAGTAAGGATTTTCAAGCTGTGCCAAAGCCGGAACTTGCTCAGCCGCCCTGTCCCAATACTGGTTTTGCAGAGCTTCCTGAGCCATCTTGTAAAGCGTTTCGCCTTGCTGCCACTGTTCTTGCCAATGGGCGATCGCAGCCTGGGCTTCCTTGTAAATGGGGCTATTGGGGGGAATGTGGCTGGCTGTTTCGACCGCGCCGGGTAAGTCGTTATGATTAATTTTGTCGTTGGCGATCGCCAAAATCGCCTTGGACCAACTTGCCATCAGCTTTTGCGCCTCGCTATAAAGCGGGTGGTCGTCTGACCATTGCCCCACTAGCTGCAAGCCTGCAACTAGCTGCGGCAAATCGCCCGAACGAATTGCCTCCTGAGCGCAATAGAGCCGCTCTGAATCGGCTGCAATGGGCGATATCTTTCCGCAGTCGGGCAGGGGTGGTAAGGTAGTTAGCCACATCAGGGCGGCAGCCCCCATGCCAGCCGAAAGAACCACTGCCCCCAGCCCCAGCAGTGACCAGTTCCACGACTTCAGCGGACGCGATCGCGCCGACCGCGATCGTCTCGGTGCAGATGCAACCTGAATTGCGCTCTCAGTCCGACCCCGTTGAGACGCGGTATCTGCTTCAGGCTGGCTAACTTCGATTGGCGGCAAATTAGCTACGCTGCTCAGCCCCGAAGGAAGAGCGGGAGGAGAAACTACAGGAACGACAGGGGGAGTTACAGGCAGCTTGGGCAGCTTTAGCTTATGTAAATCTGCTGGTTCAATGTTCTGAATTTGCCAGTCGCTTGCGTGCTGTACGTATTGATTTGTCTTTGTCCCTAATCGCTTTGTCCCTGATCGTCGGTCAAATCGCTTCCTCACCATGCCCTTGCCTACGCCCGTGATGCTTCAGAATGGCTTTTTAGATTTGTTCATTCAGCATACTCGTCAATCACTCATTGGTCACACGATTGACGTTTTAGTGATACTTTTAGCTGATTTATTGCTGATACTACACGATCCCTGCGCTATCGGGGGTTGAATGCAAAACAGCTTTGTTAAGCTGCACTATTCTGGAGAAGGGGAATATGAAGGGAGTTGGCATGAGCAGCCAGGGTCAAGCAGAATTACTCACGATTGCCGTGATTGGAGATGTCCACGACTGTTGGGATGCAGACGATGGACTGGCACTAAAGCATTTGGGCGTTGATCTGGTGCTGCTGGTTGGCGATTTTGGGAATGAATCGGTGGAAGTAGTTCGGGCGATCGCCGCTCTCGACATTCCTAAAGCCGCCATTCTAGGCAACCACGATGCCTGGTATAGCGCTACAGAATGGGGCAGGAAAAAGTGTCCCTACGATCGCCGAAAAGAAGACCGGGTGCAGCAACAGCTAGATTTACTGGGCGCGGCTCACGTCGGCTACGGCAAGCTCGATTTATCGGAACTGGGGCTGACTGTGGTAGGAGGTCGTCCCTTTAGCTGGGGCGGCTCTACCTGGAAAAACCAGGAATTTTACCGAGAACGATACGAAGTCACCAGCTTCGCAGAATCAACTGCAAAAATTTTTGCGGCGGCCGACAGTGCAACGGAAGAGACCCTGATTTTTATTGGACACTGTGGCCCAACAGGACTGGGCGACCAGGCCGAAGACCCCTGCGGCAAAGACTGGCAACCCATTGGCGGCGATTATGGCGATCCCGATTTAGCAGAGGCGATCGCCCAAACACGTCTCTCTTCTAAAAAAATTCCCCTGGTTGCCTTTGGGCATATGCACCACAGGTTGCGTCATACCAAAACTCAGCTTCGCAAAACAGTTCACACCAGCCCTGAAGGAATGGTTTACCTGAATGCGGCTAGCGTTCCTCGAATTGTGGAGCAGGGGGGCGATCGCCTGCGAAACTTTTCCCTCGTCTCGCTTCAGTCAGGTATGGTTTCGCAAGTAATGCTGACCTGGATCGATCAAAATTTTGACATTTCCTCTGAACAAGTTCTTTATCAAGCTCACCCCGTTGCCCAGCTTGCATCCACTTAAAGAGGGCTTAAACAGGTTGCCCTGATTGCAACAATGCGGACGACTCAGGTTAAGATAAGAGGTCTGAAGGAGAGGTGGCAGAGTGGTCGAATGCGCTCGACTTGAAATCGAGTGTACCGAAAGGTACCGTGGGTTCGAATCCCACCCTCTCCGTCGATAAGAGATCTTGCACGGATTATTACGCCGATTGCAGTTCTGGCTGTGGTTCAGGTTCTAGTGGTAATATCTCAATGCCCATTTGGGTTAGGGCTTCTTGATGTTCTGTTAAGGTGAGCGATCGCAAGTCAGCCTTCTCAACCCAAAACAAGCAGTAATCCTGGGGTAGCGCTTCTACCATCGTCATATCGTAGGCAACTGCCGGAAAACCGTCTTCCCGCTTCAGCATTTTGTATTCGGGGTTGTTTTTGTGAACTAAAACATATCCCGGCAGCCGCTTTGCATAGCCCTGATCTGCACCCACATACTTAAAAATTCCTCCAGGGCGAATTTCTGTAGTGGATGTGCGTGAAATTACTAGCCCTTTTCGAGAAATAGGGGTGTATTTAGCATCCATTGGCTAACACCTCCAGGGTCAACCTTTTTATTTATTATAGTATTTTTGTACTACTTAAGTTCTGGAACGACTACCACTGCAACGGAGAGATAAAGCATTTCAGATCTCCAACTTCTTTAAGAAGTTGGAGATCTTCTTAAGCGTTAATGCCCTATTGCAACCTCTATTCCGCTAGGAATTGGCCAGGATGTATCGAGTCAGGATGCTCATCACTTCACCTGGATTGGGTGCGGGCAACAGCGGACTCCATTCCCCAACTTCAGCAAAACCGAGCCGATAGAGCGTTTGTATTGTGTTGGTGACTCCGCTACGAGAGCCAATCACCAGCACTCGCAGCGGTTCTCGGTGGAGTGTTGCATCTGCGGGTTCAGCGGTGGCAGCGGGGCTGCTAAAAGCGGCTGTGCAGCCGATCGAAAAAAGGCTTTGCATCTGATTTAACCTGTGATGGAAAGTAAAGGGTTTTTCTGTCAACCTGCTCCCAGAGAGCGTAGAGCAAGGGATGAAGGGCTTTAGTACAGCACTTAGATGGGCAAGCAAAGTGAGGCCCTTGCAATGCAAAGTCCATTAGAAAATCGCTGGTTTATCCCAAAAATTGCTGAACCTGCGCCACACCCAGTCGAAGAGTTGGGGGGATATCACTCTCGATTAGAGGGGTGGGGGTAAGAACCGCTGCATCCGACAGTAATTAACACAATACCTGCTCAGGTGTAATCTGTCAATCAGATGCCGGATCTTCTATGTATTTAAAGCCAGCCTGCTCTGCCACGATCGTCAAATGTTTAGAAGTAGACAGTCGGGGATCGTATACCTTCGTTTCCCAATCGCTCACAGTTTGCTGACGCACGCCTAGTTTTTCAGCAAACTCGGTCTGCGACAGTTGCATATGTTGCCGGAGTGCCCTGATTAACTCGCTGTGCCAAATAACGGTATCGCCTACGCGCTTTACGATGTACTGAGTGGGCGGTTTGCGGAAAGTGACTTTTTCTGCTTCCAGGTTGAGAGTCGCGACCAGGAAACCTGCATTCATCCAGGAAGTTGCTTGCAGCGCCCCTTTGCTGCGGTTGCTCCACCAGCCGCGAAGGGTGCGGGCAGATTCGGGCAGCTTCTCCGCCATGATTGCTTCGATTTCGGCAAAGGTTAGTGTGACTTCAGGGCGATCGCTCCGAAGCAAGTAGTCCAGTAGTGGCTGATATTTGCTTCCCCCTTTCATGTTTTCCAGTCTGCTCCTACTGATTCACCGAAATAACTTGAGGAACTACTATACAGGTTCATCCGTACAATAGCCTCTCAAAATTAAATTAAAACCAAATAAGTTCATTGATCATTAATCGCGGGTCAATGGCTGCGGATAGGTGCTGCTTTCTCAATGGTTGCCATAGGACAAATGACGCATGACATTCTTAAACTCATGCTGATCTGCTACCCTAATCACCCTAGAATGGTTGTCGGCAGTTCTCAATGCAGGTGCGCCAACTCGTGAAGCTATTTGTTTTCCATACGCCCGAACTTACTCCTAGTGATGACGTGCCTGACTGTGCGATCGCCATTGATGTGCTGCGGGCAACTACGACGATGGCAACTGCCTTAGCAAACGGTGCTGAAGCGGTTCAGGTATTTAGCAACATTAGCCAGTTGATGCAGGTGAGTGAAACCTGGCCGTCCGAAAAGCGAATTCGGGCAGGCGAACGAGGCGGGGCAACGGTTGAGGGGTGCGATCTGGGAAATTCGCCGCTTGACTGCACGCCAGAGCGGGTCAGCGGCAGACGGTTATTTATCAGCACCACCAATGGCACACGCTGTCTAGAACGAATTCAAAATGCCCCGGTTGTGTTGACGGCTGCACTGGTCAACCGAAATGCAGCAGTGCAGTATTTGCTCAACCACCAGCCTGAAACCGTTTGGATTTCTGGCTCTGGCTGGGAGGGCAGCTTTTCTCTAGAAGACACGATTTGTGCGGGGGCGATCGCCCACAGTTTGCTGGCTAAAACAAACATTTCTCTGAATGACTTAGCAGGAAATGATGAAGTCGTGGGGGCGATCGCCTTATATACACACTGGCAAGACAAACTGCTAGAGTTGCTGCAACAAGCCAGTCACGGTCAGCGCCTGCTGCGTTTGGGAGTCATTGATGACCTGAAATATTGCGCCCAGACTGATACTCTAAACGTGCTGCCGATTCAGCAAGAACCCGGAATTTTAGTCACAAAATCGCTGTAGCTCATGCTTGAATTCATCACGCTTCCAGATAACCTGCTGCCACCCCCAGCCCCCTATTCTCATGCGGTACGGGCAGGTGATTTCTTGTTTGTGACGGGGCAACTGTCAGAAGATCCAGAAAGCGGCGAAATTATTCTGGGTTCGATTGTCGAACAAGCCAACCGAGTGATGGAAAACCTGAAACTTGTGCTTGACCATGCAGGTGCAAGTTTCGACACCGTTGTGATGGCGCGTCTATTTCTCACCGATTTTAGAGACTATGCGGCTGTAAATCAGGTATTTTCGTCTTATTTTAGCGACGGCCGCCGCCCCAGTCGCACTACTGTCGGCGTAATTGCGCTGGCGGGTCAGGGCAATGTAGAAATCGACCTGATTGTTTATTGCGGTAACTAGCTTGCGCTGTTGTTATGCAGCCTTAGAGAATTGGTGTGAGCAACAAACTCAGGTAGGGCTACTGCATCACTGAAAAGTCTGTTTATATGCCGTCTGAAGCTGGGTATGTTGCTGGTGCTGCCCCAGACGGCGCAGGTTGCGGAGGCGATTTTCAACCAGAATTCGAGCATCGCCGCGGCCCACCGGGTCAAACTGAACTCCATCTGGACCAGTTGTAACCAAAAAGAATAATCGTTGGGCATAAAGCGTAGCAAACAGTTCGCGGCTTTCTTCGATAAGACAGACCCTAAACAGCAAGCCAAATGTTGGATGATTCAGATAGGTTTCGGTACTCATTCAAATTTGGGCTGTGTGGCAGCAATAGGATCGGAAATTGAGTTGAAGAACAGGTCTAACCAGACGCAAAAATTTAGGGGGTAGATGTCAAAAGGCTGGCTAAACATTACTTGTCGTGGTTAAGTTCATAAGGTTTCACTACTTTTCTCTAATTCACAGAAATTTGTAGAAAACCTGACTAAATGTTATCAAAATCAGGGCATTTCTGAATTTATTTCTCCTATTGAGTCTTGACATTATAAGATTTAGTCGCTAACGCAGCCAGTTGTGCCTGTGCCTTGTGCAGTGCTTCAAACCACTCCAGTTCTGGGTTGCTATCTGCTACGATGCCTGCTCCGACTTGCCCCCAGATCACGTTCTTGCGATCGCTTGCGCTTTTAGTTGAGACTGACGACAGTGAGGCGGGGGCAGAGAGTAGCGTGCGAATTAAAATGTTTAAGTCCAGGTTTCCGCGCCAGTCTAAATAGCCGCAGGAACCGTAGAACAGGCTGCGGCGAACGGGTTCTAGCTCTTCAATGATCTCCATGCAGCGAACTTTAGGACAGCCCGTAATGGTGCCACCTGGAAACAAGGACTGAATCAGGGCGATCGCATCACAATCTGAGCGCAATCTGCCCCTGACATTACTAACCAAGTGCATCACGTGGCTGTAACGTTCGATCGTCAGCAGTTCATCGACTGTCACCGACCCCCATTCACAAACTCGCCCCAGGTCGTTGCGCTCCAGGTCAACTAGCATGATGTGTTCGGCATTTTCTTTGGCGTTGTTGAGCAGGTCTTGAGCCTGCTGGCGATCGCCCTCTAAAGTGCTTCCCCGCGAGCGCGTTCCGGCGATGGGTCGGGTCTGTGCCTCGCGTCCCCGCAATTCTACTAACCGCTCTGGAGAACAGCTAATCACGGCTCCCCAGGGAGTCTGCCAATAGCTGGCAAAGGGGGAAGGGTTAATCTGCTGGAGCGATCGATAGATTGACCAGTTATCTGCCAGGGTATGTGCCTCAAACCGTAGGGAAAGGTTTGCCTGGAAGATGTCTCCGGCTTGAATATATTTCTTAGCCCGAAGGATGGCAGCTTCGTAGTCAGGTTGAGAAGTGTGGAAGTGGGGCGCAGGGGGAGTGGGGCAGGCGACAGGGAGCAGGGAGCAGGGAGGAGGATTTTCCAGGTGGGATTGGAGGGTGTCGAGGTGGGCTGGGTGAGTGACGGCTAGCCAGAGAGTTTGGGCGTAGTGGTCGAGAATGGCAAACTGGTCTGGCTCATACCAGTAGGCAACGGGGAAAGGGAGCGGGTCAGGGTTGAGGCAGGGAAGCTGTTCAATTTCCCACGCCAGGTCGTAGCCCAGCCACCCCAACCAGCCTCCGGTGAAGGGGAGATCAGGATCGGGAATCTCCAGGGCTGCTGAATACTGAAGGAATTGGCGCAACTGGGGCAAAATTTTGCCGACTGCGGGTGTCCAGATTTGCGGCTTGCCCTGTCGGATGCGGGGCGCTCCGGCACAGAGGGAATATCGCGCTTGCAGGGAGGAAGTCACCGGGGTAGGGAGGGCGGAGGGGCTTTCTAGCAGGGTGGCGATCGCCTCCACTCCAGTTTCAGGTGCAGCTACCGGACGGTGAAACAGCGCCTCAAATACGTCTGAGCCAGTGCGCTGGTTAAGGGGAAGCGATCGCCAGTGCCAGGGTTGAATCGATTGCAGCATAGTTGCAGCATTGTCTCTCACAAATAGCCCCAAAAGATCCGGGCGCTCCAAAATGCACCTGCGCCCAGCAGCACGGCCCAGTCTAACAGCCGCAGCCGAAACTGATACCAGCGCACTTGATGCTGGTTAGGACTGGTAAACCCTCTCACCTGCATGGCGCTAGCAATTTGCTCTGCCCGCAGCAGCAGGTTGTCCAGCAGCCGCTCAGAAATCATCAGCCAAACCTGGGATGTGCCACGAAAACCCAGCTTTTTCCAGTTGATGGCCCTGGTCCGAACCGATCGCACCAAGTTCTGAATTTCCTCCAGCACTAAGGGAATAAACCGCAGCGATAGCGTCAACGTCAGCACAATTTCGGTGACGGGCACATTAAACCGACGCAGCGGCTGCATTAGATTGTCCAGCCCAGCGGTGATTTCTTCGGGAGCAGTGGTCAATAGATACAGATTCGTACTGTAGATCAGCACAAACATTAGCGTCCCAGCCCGAACCGCTAACTCTAGCGATCGCCGCGTTACGGTAATTCGAGACTGTTGAATCAGCACATAGCGATAGCCAGTCGGCTGAGGCAATTCGCTAGCTGCCACCTGTACGGGTGCATCCGTCGGTTGCACTGCTGTTTCTACAAGAGCAAGTTCATTGTCAGGCAATCGGGTCTGATGAGTCACATCTAGTCCATCTGGAGCTAGCATCGTGACCAAAAACAGCAGCAAGCTAAAAATAATTACCAGCCCCATCTGCTGCCGCCAAACCCGAAACGGAATTCGAGTCGCTAGCGTCAGCAACAGCAGCCAGCCCACGAGTGAAAGCCGCCAAATTGGCCCCGCCGAAATCGGTGAGAGCAAAAAGCCCAACAGCCACACGAGCTTAATTCTAGGGTCGATCTGGTGAAGCCAGGTGACGGGTTGTTCAAGGTAAAGCCCAATTGGGAGCGATCGCAGCAGATCCATTTAGCCCCTCACTTTGGTTGCCCGATTCGCACTGCCTCGCTCCAGTTCACGCATTTTTTTGCCGCGCCACAGCAGGCGAATGGGAGTTCCTGTAAAGCCGAGGCTTTGGCGAAACTGACGCTCAACATAGCGACGGTAGTTGTCGTTAAACAACTTGGGATCGTTAATAAACAGGGCGATCGTCGGGGGCTGGCTGGTAACTTGAGTGCCATAGTAGATTCTGCCCTGTCGCCCTTGTCGGGTGGTGGGGGGCGTGTGCCATTTAGCCGCGTCTTCTAGCACCTCGTTGATTACAGAAGTTGAAACGCGGCGTTTATGCTGCTCGGCGGCAATATTGACCAGCTCCAAAATTTTTTCTACTCGCTGTCCCGTCATGGCGCTGACGTAGATCGTCTCAGCCCAATCGGTGAAATGTAACCGATCTTTTACTGTTCTTTCGTAGGCGTAGATCGTGTAAGAGTCTTTCTCGACTGCATCCCACTTATTGACCACCACCACACAAGCGCGACCGTCTTCAGCGATGCGTCCGGCTAGTTTTTGGTCTTGTTCGGTGACACCATCCAGGGCATCAATGACTAAAAGCACCACATCTGCCCGCCGAATGGCCTTAAAAGCGCGATTGATGCCAAAAAATTCAGGGCCATATTCGACCTGCTTCTTTTTGCGAATGCCTGCGGTGTCGATCAGGCGATAAACTTGCCCCTGGCGCTCAACCACCATATCGATCGCATCTCGCGTCGTGCCTGAAATCGGGCTGACGATCGCCCGCGATTCTCCAACAAAGGCATTCAACAGGCTAGATTTGCCAACATTGGGGCGACCCACGATCGCCACTCGAATTTCGTTCGTTTCTGGCAATTCCTCGGTGGTGGGTAAGTACATCATCAGGGCATCTAGCAAGTCTCCAGTGCCGCTGCCGTGAATGCCCGAAACCGGGAAGGGTTCACCTAACCCTAAACTCCAAAACTCTGCCGCTTGCAGTGCGCCCTGCTCGACCGATTCACATTTGTTGACCGTAAGCAGGACTGGAGCGGTTTGCTGCCTGAGCCAGGTGGCGATCGCCTCATCGGAAGCATTGGGCCCTGCCTGACCATCAACGACCATAATCGCCACACTCGCTTCTGCGAGAGCCGCCATCGCCTGCTCTCGAATCAGCGGTAGAAACTCGGTGTCATCGTCAAAAACCAAACCACCCGTGTCTACAACCAGAAATTCGCGATCGCGCCAAAAGGCTTGTCGGTAGGTGCGATCGCGTGTCATCCCCGGCTCGTCATGAACGATCGCATCTGTTCCCCCTGCCAGACGATTGACAAGCGTAGATTTGCCCACATTAGGGCGACCGATAATAGCAACTACAGGCAAAGCCATCATATAAAACCCGCTAGCCGTCTGGCTGTGAATCCCTCAATATTCCATTCTAGTGCAGCTTCAACAAGCCCGTTCCGTCAGGCATTTGCAAATATTCCGCAACGCCTCAAAATCTTTACGAAAGTTGTTGACACAGCCCTACTACTATAGAAACGCAGAGGCAAAAAGAGATGTAGAAATTGGTTTTCCTAACTTTCCCCCCTGTGGCATTTGAGAGTTTGGCCGCTATTTGCTACGGTTTATTACAGATGCTTACGTATTCTTTATATTTTCTCCCCTCTTTAGGTAGATGACGAGCAGCTAATAGGTCTCTGTCAGGATTGCACCCTAGACTGATGTGGAGAATAGATAGATTTAGTTTTATCAGCAGTAGTGGCAGGTTGGAAAACCTTCTTACTTCTGGAAAGGTAAGCAGCCATCTGGAAAGGTAAGCAGCTAGGTCAAATTTCAAAAGATTAATCTTCTATTTTTGAAATGCCTTTAGACTTTGTTCAACAACTTGATTTAGGTAGGTAATTTCATGTCAATGACTGTCGCTCCAGAGCAGATCGAACGGATTGTTTGGAACCAGCACCAAGACCCGTTTGAAGTGTTAGGCCCCCACCAAATTCAGGACAACGGCAAAGCTGTTTGGGTGGTACGGGCTTATCTGCCTGATGCCAGCGCAGCATGGGTGGTATTGCCAGAAGAGCGGGCTGAGTACCCAATGCAGCCCGTGCATCATGCCCACTTTTTTGAATGTACCCTGGAACGACCTGATCTTGCCAATTACCAGCTTCGGGTCAAGGAAGGAGAGCATGAGCGAGTTATCTACGATCCTTATGCATTTCGATCGCCCCGTCTAACTGACTTTGACATTCATCTGTTTGCAGAGGGCAACCACCACCGAATCTACGAAAAGTTGGGCGCACACCCGACTGAAATTGAAGGCGTTGAGGGAGTCTACTTTGCAGTCTGGGCACCAAATGCGCGTAACGTTTCGGCTTTAGGCGATTTTAACGATTGGGATGGTCGTAAGCATCAGATGCGACGCGGTTCGAGTGGCATCTGGGAACTGTTTGTACCTGGGCTGAAGGTTGGCGACTGCTATAAGTACGAAATTAAAAACCCGGCGGGTCACATTTACGAGAAGTCTGACCCCTACGGCTTTCAGCAGGAGGTACGACCCAAAACCGCATCTATCGTGGCGGATCTGGATCGATATGAATGGGGCGATCGCAACTGGATGGAACAGCGCCGCCACAGCGACCCCTTGACCCAGCCAATCTCAGTTTACGAAGTCCACCTGGGTTCCTGGCTGCACGCCTCAGCCGCTGAACCCGCTAAATCCATCACAGGCGAAGATGAGCCTGTCGTGATTGTCGCAGAACTCAAGCCTGGAGCAAGGTTCCTCACCTACCGAGAGCTAGCCGAGCGGCTGATTCCTTATGTCAAGGAAACGGGCTTTACCCACATCGAGCTACTGCCCATTGCCGAACATCCGTTTGATGGCTCCTGGGGCTATCAGGTGACGGGCTACTACGCCTGCACCTCTCGCTATGGAAGCCCTGAAGACCTGATGTATTTCATCGATCAGTGTCACCAGAACGGCATTGGCGTAATTGTTGACTGGGTGCCTGGACACTTTCCCAAAGACGGACACGGGCTTGCTAGCTTCGACGGAACCTACCTTTATGAACACGCCGATCCTCGTAAAGGTGAACACAAGGAATGGGGAACGCTGGTGTTCAACTATTCCCGTCACGAGGTACGCAACTTCCTGGTTGCCAATGCTCTATTCTGGTTTGACAAATACCACATCGATGGCATTCGAGTAGACGCAGTTGCCTCCATGCTCTACCTTGACTACTGCCGCGAACCCGGTGAGTGGCTCCCCAACCAGTACGGCGGACGGGAAAACATTGAAGCGGCTGACTTCCTCCGTCAGACTAACCATACCTTGTTTAGCTATTTCCCTGGAGCGCTGTCAATTGCAGAGGAATCCACTACCTGGCCAATGGTTTCCTGGCCTACCTACGTTGGCGGTTTGGGCTTTAACCTGAAGTGGAATATGGGCTGGATGCACGATATGCTCGACTACTTCAGCATGGACCCCTGGTTCCGCCAGTTCCACCAAAACAACGTTACTTTCAGCATCATGTATGCGTTCAGCGAAAACTTTATGCTGGCGCTCTCCCATGATGAGGTAGTGCATGGCAAGAGCAACATGATTGGTAAGGTGCCAGGTGACGAGTGGCAAAAGTTTGCTAACTTGCGCTGTCTCTATGCCTATATGTTCACCCATCCGGGTAAGAAGACTCTGTTTATGAGCATGGAGTTTGGTCAGTGGAGCGAGTGGAATGTCTGGGGCGATTTGGAATGGCATTTGCTCCAGTATGAGCCGCACCAAAAGCTGAAGCATTTTGTCGGCAAACTAAACCAGCTTTATCGAGATGAGCCTGCTCTATATACACACGACTTTAGCTATGACGGCTTTGAGTGGATTGACTGTAGCGACAATCGCCATAGTGTCGTTTCCTTCATCCGTAAGGCTAAGGACTCTGAGGATTTTGTGATTACGGTCTGCAATTTCACCCCTCAACCCCATTCTCACTATCGGGTTGGTGTGCCCCAGCTAGGATTCTACACAGAGCTACTGAACAGCGATGCGCGGGAATATGGCGGCAGCAATATGGGCAACCTGGGCGGCAAGTGGGCAGAGGAGTGGTCTTACCACAATCGTCCCTACTCGATTGATCTTTGCTTGCCACCGCTGGGAGTGCTGGTGTTGAAGTTGGATAAGGCGAAGACTGAGGCGGTAAGGGAAGGATGAGGGGTGAGGGATAAGGTTTAATCTGTAGCGGTTTACTCAGAACTCGGAACTCAGAACCTAGAACTGGTAAAAATCACCCAACTAGGTGAGCCGTTGGAGTGAGGTGCTAGGCATTGGGTTGCCGTTATCTTAATGACTGTAAGTGACGTTGATTGAACTAACCCAGCAAGGGGCTGCTGGGTTTTTTTATTTGGAAGGCGATCGCTCAATTTGATATACTTGCTTCTATTGCTGGTGTAGCTCAGTTGGTAGAGCAGCTGATTTGTAATCAGCCGGTCGCAAGTTCGAGTCTTGTCACCAGCTTCTAGAAAAAAGCCGAATAATAGGGGATTTGGGATACTCAGTATGTGGAGGAATACCCTAAAATATGCTGCAATAATCCTCAAATTTTTAGGGAATCTTTAGGGAAGGTAGGGGTGTGGCTAAGGGAGAATTGTTTTTGGAGGCGATCAGTTCGCGCTTGAAGGCTGCTCGTTCTGGGGTATCGGTTCGGCAGAAGGGAAATCGCTTGTACCTTCGAGCGACACTACCACCTAAACCCAATTCTACTAAGACGCAGATGCATCAGCAGGATGTATCGCTGGGAATTTATTGCTAACCCTGCTGGGCTGGAACGGGCAGAGGCAGAGGTGCGGAAACTCGGAGTACTGTTGGCGTGTAATGAGTTTAGCTGGACATTATATTTGCTTTCTAACGTGCTTAACGCCTTGCGGCATCAGAGGTTTGCGACGTTGATGAGGGCGATCGCCATCTACATCCATCTAGCCATCAGTCTTGTCCTTCTACACTGCAAGACCAATGGTTTCCGGTATTGAGAATTTGCTATCTGTCTCAAGCAAACGCCTCAACGGTCCGTAGCAATTGGCTCAAACGTCACTCTCTCTGTCCTGGTCAGTTTTCGGCAAAAAACTTGCCCCATGTTGAGTAATCAGATGGTTCCCTTCTGCCGTATCCAGCACAACCTTGACTGACTCAGCACCTTCATTCTCAACTAACTCAAACTCCTCATTCTCATTCGCTCTCTCAAGAGCAGCGATCGCATCTGGATCGCCCTGTTGCGCCAACACGGTAAGCAGGTTGGTGACGGTCTGGTTAACAGATTTGGAAACTGGCTCTGACATAGTTTCGACCTTTTGCAGCAATTGACCTAGAATTTTACGGCATTACTGCATCATCTTCCAATAATTGAGTGATCGCCAAAGATGCCTACTTAAGACATAAACGCTATGTTTACTCTCTTAATTATTCCTACTATGTCAGTGAGCGATCTCACTACTATTAAGAATTAAGGATTATCTAATCTACTTAATTACCTCTAATCCTTACTCCAGGAATAGGCACAGCATACGTGATGTTCCCTATTTCTTGTGCAATGGAGTTAGCTTGATTGACACGGATATTGTACTGGTCAATTGCAAGACTGTAGTTTGAGTAAAAAGCTCTGTACTCATCTAAGGCATTATTATAAGAAACAATAGTTGCATTATGTTCATTTATTAATTCAGAGTAGCTTGTGTACAGGAATGAAGGAATGCCGTTGGGATGTCTTTGCTCGATTGACTTAATATATATTTCTGAAGCTTTAATTTTTTGGTCTAATCCATTTAAATAAGAATCCATTTCACTAAGACGAGATTCCATTACTTCAATATTAGGAAGACTTGCATCAAGTTCCCTTTTAACGCTGTCAAATTGAGTTTGAAGCTTTTGATGTGAAACCATTGATAAGCTATTGCCTACCAGACAAACAGCTAAAACAATTGCAAATCCACTTAATCGAAGGCTTCCTCTTTTGCTCAGAAGGCTTGTGTACTTTGATAGAGCAGCAAATTTTCCTGGTCTTTTAGATGCTGCTAAAGATAAATTCGTCTGCTTCTCTATTTCAAATTCTTGATTCCAAGCAGAGTCAAAAGTATTCTTCTGTCGTCCGTAAACCTTAATTTTCCTAATTTTTCTCGATGAATGTAACTCTAGTCTTTTTGCCTCTTCTTGAATTAGTAGAATAACCTGATGCTTCGGTACTTTGACTGACTCTAGCACTATATGCAAACAGCCATCTTTGAGCGAAACTTTAGTGGTTATACCGTCTGGCTGGAGTCGATTATTCATTAAAGTAGCGATCGCTTTTGTATCCCCCTGCTTTGCAAGTTCTAAAAGGTTCGGTTGTGCGGCTGTCATAGGAATAAAGTGAATTTGATACGGCGACTTTAATTTTTAGAGTTCCCTAATTAGAGTTGGAAATTGGAACTGTAGGAGAACGTAAAAAAACGATCGCCAGGTAAATGACCTTCATCGCTAATTCGTCAGTGGGGAAGGAACGATGATTTCTTAAGACCTTGCGAAGAGTCATATTCATCGATTCAATCGCATTAGTTGTGTAGATAGCCTTACGGATGTCAGATGGAAAAGCAAAGAAGGAAATAATCCGATTCCAGTGGTTTATCCAGGATTTACTGGGGGTGGGGTATTGCTTATCCCAACGCTCGGCGAAGTCAACATGGCATCCAGGCTGCGATTCTGCCAAACTTTACGCTCTTGCTCCACCGCTTCGGTGACGTTGGAAATTAGGCTGTGGGACATCTCCACCCCATGCAATTCCTGCAACTACCCATCAGATCTTCAGGATTGCGATATTCTTTGAGCGGTTCGTCCATTAATTCGGGTCGAAAAAGCTTTGTAGAAGTTCCTCTGTATTGGCTTGCATCAGCAATGAGATGACCTGCATTAACAGATGCAGCCGTTGCATTAACAATGTGATTCATCGCATTAGCAATGTCAGCCGTTACATTAACAATGTCAGCTATCACATTGGCAATGTTGCCTGTCACATTAACAATGTGACTCGTCGCATTAGCAATGTAACGAGTCACATTGCGATGTGCAGCCATCACATTACGATTGCAAGCCCTACATTAGAAATGCTCGATGATCAATCGCATTGTTATAGATGCATATCGATAATTGAGGAGGGGGGTGGGAGGCGATCGCCTGCTGTTTGAGAGACGCGACTTACTCCACTTCATTATCGAATCAGGCTAAAACTTGCCCCCAAATCAATTTAGAAGTGATTTGGGCAGAAAAAATATTTTTGCTTACTTAGTAGTCATAGTGTGAACTCCATCCCAGGCGGTAGGAGGAGGGCTGAGCAGGTAGGCGTTGGCACGTTCCAGGTGGACGACGAGTGCCCGATCATCTTGCTGCAAGCGTTGTGCCTTTTCAAAGCAGCGAATTGCCTGCTGGAAGTTCATGGCTGTGTAGGCTGAGCGTCCCTGTTCATAGAGCGACAGAAATTCGTGGGTCTGGTCGTCGAGGGGGTGATGGCGATCGCCGATTAGCTCATAAATGCTGATGGGTTTGGTCTTGCCCTTCACCCGAATTCGGTCTAGCTCTCGCACGACGATGTGTTCCTGACAAAGCCTGTAGGTAAACTCGCTGAGAATGATGTCGCAGCCGTATTCCTTAGTGACCCCTTCCAGGCGAGAGCTAATGTCTACGCCATCGCCAATCACGGTGTAGTCCATCCGCTTTTGAGAGCCGATGTTGCCCGATACGACTTCTCCCGAACTGATGCCAATGCCAATGCGAATTTGAGGCTGACTTTTAATGCGGCGATTTTGGTTAAACTCTGCCAGTCGCCGCCGCATATCCAGTGCCGACTGTACAGACATCCAGGCATGGTTTTTTAACGGTAGGGGCGCACCAAACACGGCCATCAGCGCATCGCCGATGAATTTATCGAGTGTGCCTTCATAGTTAAACACCGCTTCTACCATCGTTTCAAAGTAGTTGTTGAGCAGCGATACGACTTCTGCCGCTTCCATCCTTTCCGTTAGTGAGGTGTAGCCGCGAATGTCAGAAAACAGGATGGTGACTTCTTTGCGCTCGCCGACCATCAGCGCATCTTCGCCCAGCGCCATAACCCGTTCGGCTACGCCAGGAGTCATGTAGCGGTACATCGTTGCTTTCATCCGCTTTTCCTGGCTGATGTCTTCTAACACGACTAGCCCACCTCGGACGGTGCCTTCTGGATTGGTCAATGGGTTGACTGTCAGGTTAATGCTGCGCTCCAGTTCTCGTATCTGCGCTTGAGGAATTGGAGAGAGATCAAAAGACTGGCTCTCAATGGGGCTGAGATTCCAGGGGAGAAAACTGTTGGGGTTCTGGCGATCGCGCACTGCCATCACATACATTTCTGACTCGCTGCCATTCTCGTTGACGTTGACCTGGGGCTGTGCTGACTGGCTGAGAAATAGCCCTACCGTCAGGCTTTGTTCAGGAATGTAGTGCTTTGCCCCAACTTTAAGGCTCTCCTCAACGCGCATTTGCAGATTGTCGATCGGCACGACTTCCCAGACCAGGCGGCCCACAAGCTGCTCTGTCCAGAAATCTTCCTGGTGCGATCGCCTCCTTCCTTTTGGCGCGGACAGCCCAGCAGTTCTAGCGCTGCGTCATTAATGGTGACGATTCTGCCCTGCATATCGGTAGAAATTACGGCATCCGACAGGCTTTGCAGCATATCTTTTTGATACTGCTTTTCCAGCAACACGCTTTCAAATAGCTGAGCATTTTCCAGCGCGACTCCCGCCTGGATGTTAAACGCCCGCATAAACTCTTCGTCTGAACTGGTAAAGCTGCCCTGGTGCTTGTTAATTAACTGCGTTACACCGATCAGCACCCCCTCCGAGTTGTAGACAGGCATACAGAGAATGTTGCGGGTGCGATAGCCTGTGCGCTTGTCCGTCGATGGGTCAAAGCGCGGATCTTCGTAGGCATTGGGAATATTTAGCGCTTGCCCGGTGGAGGCGACATAGCCTGCAATTCCCCGGTCTGCCGGAATGCGAATTTCCATTAGAGTGCTGCCGTCGGCTGTCTCTACCTTTGACCAGAGTTGCCCCTGTTCTCGATCGAGCAAAAACAGCGTACTGCGATTGGCCTGCATCAGGTCGCGGGCTTCATCCATCACTGCCCGTAGGGTTTTCTCCAGGTCTAAGCTCTGCGCCAGACAAGAGGTAGCTTTTAGCAGGGCTGCTACGCCTTTCTGGTTGCGGGCAGCAATGTAAAACGAATTGCAGCTTTCCAGGATGATCCCAATTGACGAAGCGAATTCGCGAAACTGACGTTCGTCTTCAGCATCAAAGGATTCATTGCCTGCCTTGTTCATTAACTGCACGACAGCAACGACGCGATTTTTGGTGCTAAAAATCGGCATACAGAGAACACTGCGAGTGCGGTAGCCCGTCTGCCGATCGACATCCCGATTAAACAAGGGATGGCTATACACGTCGGCAATGTTAAGACATTTTCCGGTGGCGGCAACGTGTCCGGCGATTCCTACGTTTAGCGGCACTCGGATTTCTAAGGGTTTTTCGCCTTCACCCTGAGCAATTTTTGACCAGAGTTGTTCCCTTTCTTCATCGACTAGAAAGATGGTGGTGCGATCGGCCTGTAGAATTTGGCCAATTTTGAGTGTGAATGCCTCCAGGATTTGCTCCAGCATCGTTTCCAGGGCTTCGTTGTTGATCATTTCGATCGCCCTGAGAAAATGCTCAAACTCTTTTGTAATTTGTTCGAGCAGACTCGCAAATTGAGGAACGGGAAGATCCTTCACGCGACGAGTCAGATCGCCTTTGCGATCGCCCTGTGACAGGGTTGCCAACATACTGCTGGGAGAAGTGCCAGGAGGAGTTAGGGTCATGGCCGCTAGTAGGGGGTGTAGTGTTGCCCCGATTAAGGAAATAGGTCTTAAATAGGCTACTGAATGTAAGCCAGGAGACACACAACTATATAGATAGTTATACAAGAGAGAGTAGTATGGCAGGCGCTGTGCTATCTCCTATATTCGTCGCCGCAGTCACCAATCAGTTGGTAAAGGTCGCGGGATTGTCTGAGTACAGCGTCGATTTGGGTGCGATCGCCCTCATCTAACATCAGGTGAAAAACTCTAGCATTGTCCTGCAAATGGTCTGATACACCTAGCCGCGCTCCCACGATCACGCCTGCCACCGCTGGCTGATCTAAAACGTAGCGCACTGCAACGTTGGCGATGCTTACCCCATGCTTTTCAGCGAGAATCTGGAGCGCCGAAAGCAAGTTTTGAAATAGCTCCCAACCACCCCACACGTCTATCATGTTCTTGTACTTTTTCAGTGAAGCAGTATCGAGTGCGGCTCGCTCCGGTTCAGGTTGTCCCAGGTAGCGCTCCGACAATAGTCCGCCACAAACCGTTCCGTAGGCAAGCAGCTTCACGTTATGCTTCTGACAAAACGGTACCATACGAACCAGCGGACGACGATCAATTAGAGAGAATTGCACCTGGTTGGAGACGATCGGAATGTCGTTTTCCAGGGTGATTTGCAGATGCTCTGTGTCAAAGTTGGTTAGCCCTAAGTGCTTAATCTTGTTCTCGTTTTGCAGTTCTGTTAGATAGTTGAGCGCATCCAGGTAGTTTTTGTCGCGATATTCCCACCAGTGAAACTGGAGCAGGTCTAGCGATCGCACATCCATCCGTCGCAGCGAAATGTCAATGTTTTCCTCAACCAGGCTGCGCGTCATACGGGCAGGGCGGGGCACCCATTTGGTGAACGCTTGCAGGCTCTGCAAGACTGCTGTACCGCGTGTTGCAGAAATCTGTCGTCTAAATTCGCCAACAAAATCCTCAGCCGGGCCGTAGTGATCTGCCAGATCCCAGGTGGTCAAGCCTGCGTCAAAATAGTCGAACATACTCTGGATTGCCCGCTGGGGAGCGATCGCCCCATGTAACCCCGACACCTGCCACATCCCGTTAAGAATGCGGCAAATATTTAAGTCTGGTGCAAATTGCAGCCTGCGAGAATCAGGTGGATTCATCCTGAAGTTTTGTTAACGCTACACCCCTTTTAAGTTATATCGTTTCTACAGGAACGAGCGATGGAGATTCTTAACGGACACACATTTCTGCAATGAATCTAGTATCTTTAGATCTGAATAATTCTTGGTTTTACCTCTGTTATGGCGCTACGCGCCTTGATTAGAAATCGCGCCATTAATGATGCAAAAGAATTCTATTCGGTTTGGGAAACTGCTGCTGCTGTTTGGGCTGGGTATGACAGCGTTGGTTGTTCTGGAAACGCACCAGGAAGTTGGTGGGGCGATCGACCTCAGCCGTGTCCCTGGCGGTAGTCTTCCCAATCTTATCCGAGGGGCGGCTCCAAATCCGGTAGCTGATTCTAACCCCGACGCAGAAGCCAGCCCAGATGCAGAGGTCAGCACCGAGACAGAGGTTGATGCGGGTGAAGAGGCTGCCTCATCCGAGCCAAGACGGGAAACTTTGGCGATCGATGCAGACGCTGAGGCAGTGAATCCAGAGCAGGAAGTTGCTCAGCTTGATCCCAGTCAGATGGCGGTGAATCAGTGGCAGGGGGCTTCCTTTCCGCTGGAAAATTTTCAGGCATACACGTCTCCGTTTGGCTATCGGTTGTCTCCGATGGGGGGTTACAGCCAGGAGTTTCACTACGGTTTGGATATGGCCGCTCCTTCTGGCAGCTACATTCGCAACTGGTGGTCAGGTACCGTCGTTGAGGTGACAGACGACAGCAATTGCGGCACTTCGGTGGTGGTGGAGTCTGGAAGCTGGCTGCACATCTACTGCCATATGCAGGGACACGTTGAATCTAACAGTCAAGGACGCTACATGATTGACCGTGAAGGCGGCGTACAGATTTGGGAAGGGCAGGAAGTGCTAGCCGGAACGCGCATTGGTCGCGTCGGCATGACAGGGCGAACAACCGGACCTCACCTGCACTGGGGACTGAAGTATAACGATAACTGGGTCGATCCGGCGCTGGTGCTGCGGGCGATGTATTCGGAGCAGCAAACCGCTGCTGCTAATCGGGTTGAGTAGAATGGCGCTGAAATAAGCTCGATTCAGATCTGCGGCTCTGAGAAGTCGCAGATCTGATCCGCGATATCCCGTTCCCGATTACTATGACAGTGTTGCCTCTGATGCAGATTGGGTATGCGTTCTTTTTGGTCTGATCCTTACCTATGGATTCACCTGGCGGGCGTGGCGGCGCTGCCGATTCTCTTAGAAATTTGCTTGTTGGGGTTAGCGGCGGGTGATCCCTTCTTGCCTGCGGTGCTAGAGTTGGGGCTTGTTGCCGCAGTGGGAATCGCGCCTGTTTTTTGGATGCAGTGGCAACGTCCGTTTTACATTTTTAGCCTGCTGGCGATCGCCCTCCAGCCGACTCAACTCAGCGACGAACAGCGGCGACTGCTGCGACTTTTCAAAACCAAAGAAGTGCGGGTGTTGACGGCGATCGCCCCGTCATTCTAACGATCGCTCTCTGGCAGCTTTACAAACTGGCTCCGCTTGCAGCAGAAATGACTCCCTTTTCTGGGCGATTGGTTGGGCTACTGGTGGCGGCGATCGCCTTTTTGGGCTGCAATTTGTTTTTGCAAGTTCCCCTTAGCGTTGTGCGGGTGTTGCTGGCAGGTGAGGCTGAGCTTGCCGCGATAGACCCCTATCTGCCAGAGCAAATTGGTCGAGACTTTACAGTTTTAGGACTGCGCGTTAAGCAAATTTTGCCTGCGATCGCCCTACCTCCCCAACCTGTAGCCGTTGCTGAGTCGGGAGCATCCTCTGAACCTGAGACGGGTGCCGCTGCATCTACGGCGATCGCTTTAGAGAACGCCTCAGATGCAGGTGCATCTGCCCCAGTCGTCAAGGAAGCAATTCCAGAAGAAGCAATTTCAGAGGAAGTGATTCCAGAAGAAGTGATTCCAGAAGAAGCGATTTCAGAAGAAGTGATTCTAGAAAAAGTGAACCAGACCGATGCTGCCACTGATGTTGCCAGTGATGCTGCCAGTGATGCTGCTACCGATACAGTAACGGGGACTGCGGTAGAGGAGTCAGGTGTTGAAGAGGCGATCGCTTCTGAGGCTGTTTCGCAGGCTGAAGCAGCTTCAGTCGTTGAGGAAGTGATTGAAGAACGGTTGGAGGGGCGATCGCTGATGCTTAACCGGGTGCTAAGTTGCCTAACCGTGTAGCTCAGCACAGTCAGACGGGTTGACTACGCTATGCTGTGATTAGTGGAGTTTTCGAGCTTCCACCCATCCTTGCACCATTCCTGGAACCTTCTATGGCTACTACTTCTTTTACCGCTGGTATACAGTCTCCTGGAGATGAGCAGGTCTGGGATAGCTTGAAGCGGGCGATCGCCTCTAGTTCTGGGTTCAAGCGTTGGCAAACCGAGCGTGGCGAAGATCGGAACCATCTGCCACTCAGTCAAGACCAGTTGGTGAGCCGATACCTGCGCGAGACTTTGGAAACTTTGGCGTATTGAGATAGCTAACGGATTAGAGCAGCCTTTCGGCTTAAAATAGCCGAATGTTGTCTAACACGCCGTCTAATCCCCCTTCGATTAAGCCGCCAAAGCGTTCTTGAATGTCCTGAAGCTGACTGTAGGCAGCAACGAGGCGATCGCCATCAACTACCACCTCATCGGTTGGATAGTTTTGAATCACCTCTATTAAACTGATGCGATTGTCATCACTGGCTGAAAGCACCAGAGCCGATCGCATTGCTTCCCGGCTGGCTTCGCCCGATGGCGGGTAGATTGCTTCCCCGATTTGGTCAAGGACGCGATCGCCCAGCGGGTTGTTCAAACCCCGATCAACTAGAATCACGTTAACTTGAGCTTCTTCGGTCAGCGTTTGGCGCACTTCTTCGGGCTGTTTTCCGGCCAGGCGCAAATAGCGATTGAGCGATCGCGATGTTTCGCCTGTTTCGGCTAGCGTTGTCAGTTCGGCAACGGAAACCGACTGTCGCAGAATGCTGTACTTTAAGACAACCCGTTCAGCGGCGATCGCCCCCGTTGCCCAAAGCGGTAAAGAAACGCCGATACTTAACATCAGCGTCAGTCTTGTAATCAATGAATTTAAGTGCATAACCTGTGCAGCGAACTGCCTATTAAAGTTTTGGGATTGCTGGTTTTAAGTATGAATGGGTGTGTGGCGGCTCAGCCGCCACACACCCATTCATACCCGAATTGAGCAACATCTCTGATCTATCTTGATGATATCGATTGGGTAAAGTTCCAGTGGGAGTGGCGATCGCCAGGAGTAAAGGTTCAGGTTTGACCGACTTCAAGCTGACACTAAAATCTGGCTGCTAGGCTGATTCTTCCTGCTCGACTGCATCTTCAATAGCAGCCATTTCCTCGGCAATTTCAGCGTCAACCTCTTCCTGGGTAGGCGGCACTGCCACAGGCGGGGCAAACACCAGCAGCCCTTGAGGAATGCACTCAATTTCGACGGGCGTAGTGCCAATAATTTCTCCATCGACTACCACTTTTTGGGGCGGGTCAGTGGTTACAGTGAGTCGCTTAGTTCGCAGACAAATAATGTCTTCTCGATTAGTCGCAGTCTTGATTAGCGCGGAACCAAACAAATTCAGCATCGTATCAAGCGCCTGAAGCCGAGTATTTGCCGTGCTGATTGTCACGTCTAGCAGTCCATCATCTACCAGCACCTGTCCAAAGCCTTGCGCTAACAGGGAGGTCGGGGGCGCAACATTAGCAATGGTGATTGCCCCCGACTGACACTCGCTCACTGTACCATCGACCTCAATTTGGGCGAGAAATTGCTCCTGCTGTCCAACCTGCTGCATCCCTGCCAGGATGTATGCCAGAACGCCTAAGCGATTTTTTAGGTCGCGATTGGCTCGTTCAATGGTTTCTGCCTCAAACCCAATTCCAGCCAATAAAATCATCGGTGAACCGTTACAGCGGGCTGCGTCTACGGTGCGTGTTAGTCCTGCCAAATCGTATTGCAAGCTCCCTGCACCGTTCTAGGAATTCCCAAACGCGAC
>JAAUTN010000034.1 GCA_012031415.1 Leptolyngbyaceae cyanobacterium SM1_4_3
TAAGCCCCTTCGTCAATAGGGAATGCGTAAGTTCTGTTCGCCAATTCTGCTTCACCTGAGCTTTATAGAGTTACATCTTTAGTGACAATCGTTAAAAATCTGCAATAAACTAGTACTGAACTTTACCTTACTTAACAAAACTGGGGTATTATCGAGATCAGATAGGTAATTGTTCCTACCGCATTCAATTTTTCACTGTTTACTCGATCTGTCAAGGATAACTTCGTGGAAGTCCTGCAAGGTTACAGCCTCTTGATTAATGGGTTCGCCCTACCTGCCATTTATCCGTTCTGCTCAAGACAGCAGAGCCATCTCATCCAGGAGCGCCTGTTCTCTTCCCGCTTCCTACCCCCAGCTAAATGCGCTTCTTTACAGATCGAGCCTGTGTTGCTCTGTAGCAAGCCTACTCTGCAACCCGAACGTCCTTCATATTTAGAACTTTGGGTAGGCTCTCATGATGAGTATTGATTTTCCTTGGTTAACAGTCCTGATTCTGTTCCCCCTTGTGGCATCTCTGCCGATTCCCTTTCTGCCCGATCAGGAGGGCAAAGTGGTTCGCTGGTATGCACTAGGAGCGGCTCTGGCAGAATTTGCGCTGATCATTTACACCTTCTGGCAGCATTACGACCTTCGCAACCCAGAGTATCAACTGGTTGAAACCTATAGCTGGCTTCCTCAAATTGGGCTGAACTGGTCTGTTGCAGTAGATGGGCTTTCAATGCCTCTGGTTATTCTGACGGGTTTGATTACAACGCTGGCGATTCTGGCAGGATGGCAGATCAAGCATAAGCCGCGCCTGTTCTTCTTCCTGATGCTGGCAATGTACAGCGCTCAGATTGGCGTTTTCGTCGCTCAGGATCTCCTATTTTTCTTCATCATGTGGGAACTGGAACTGGTTCCGGTTTACCTGCTAATTTCGATTTGGGGTGGCGAGAGGCGCTCCTATGCAGCGACGAAGTTCATTCTTTACACGGCGATCGGGTCGCTGTTTATTCTCCTAGCCGCCTTTGCGATGGCTTTCTACGGAGACAACTTCACCCTGAATATCTCTGAGTTGGGGCTGAAGGACTACTCTCTCACCTTTGAGTTGCTGATTTACTCTGCCTTCCTGGTCGCTTTTGGTGTGAAGCTGCCAATCTTCCCGTTCCACACTTGGCTACCCGATGCTCACAGTGAAGCTCCTGCACCCGCTTCAATGATTTTGGCAGGTGTGCTGCTGAAGATGGCAGGTTACGGGCTAATCCGCTTCAATATTGAGATGTTGCCTAACGCTCATGTCTACTTTGCTCCAGTGCTAGCAGTTTTGGGTGTAGTCAACATTATTTACGCTTCCTTGACAGCCTTTGCTCAGACCAGCTTGAAGCGGCGACTTGCCTACTCTTCGATCGCCCACATGGGGTTTGTCCTGATTGGCATTGCCTCTTCACAACGCTGGGCATCAGTGGCGCAGTGCTGCAAATGGTTTCGCACGGCTTAATCGCAGCGGCTCTCTTCTTCCTGTCGGGTGTAACCTACGAGCGGACTCACACTCTGGCAATGGATCGGATGGGCGGCATGGCGAAGAAGATGCCTCTGGTGTTTGCCCTGTTCACGGTTGGCTCTCTGGCTTCGCTAGCGCTACCGGGAATGAGCGGTTTTGTGGGTGAGTTAAGTGTTTTCCTCGGTTTCACAACCAGTGACGCTTACAGTGCGACTTTTAAAGCAGCAATCGTTTTACTAGCGGCGGTTGGTGTGATTCTCTCGCCGATTTATCTGCTGTCGATGCTACGGGAAGTTTTCTACGGTTCTGAGAATGTTGAGCTAACGGCTAAGTTTGACTTTAGCGATGCCAGGCCGCGTGAAGCGTTCATTGCACTCTGTTTGCTGGTGCCGATTGTGGCGATCGGAGTTTATCCAAAGCTGGCGACTCAGACCTATGACGTAAAGACGGTCGCGGTCGCAACGCAGGCACGAAACGTTTTGCCGTTGATTGCTGAACAGCCAATTCGGGTGTTCACGCCTCCCTTCTTTGCCCCACCGATTTTGGGCGCTGAGACAAAGGAGCTGGCTAGTTTAGGCGAGTAGTTCTAGTCCATCATCGAAAGAGAGGAACTTTTCTCATTGAGAAGGGTTCCTCTTTTGTGGCGCAAGTCTTGAGACATCCAGGATGCTCACGAGATAGACTTGGAATCAAAGACATCCAAATATAATGATGCGACTTATGGGGCGATCGCCACACCTTCTAACCTATTTAGTCCTGGCTGTTGCTCTCAATTTTGGGTTGCCGTTGGGGGCGATCGCCGTTGAGCAGGAGACTATCCTCTCTCTAATTCGGGAAACTGAGCCGCCAGACTTACGGTTGCTGCAACCGGAAGCCGTTCCATCAGATGGTTCCGTTATTACAGCAGATACCGTTTCTCAAACTGATCTGACTGTTCCTAGCTTATGGTGGGCAGACGAACAGTTTGGCGGCAAACTGCTCAACAACTGGTTTGCTTTCACGGGCAGCAATGGCGAAACGCGGCGGGTAGACCTGATTGTAAATCAGCAAATCTGGAGCCTTTACAATTACCTGGAGCGCTATACCTTCATTAACCAGTTAGGCACTGCTGCAAGAGACTTTGGCTACAGCACCAGAGTTTACAATCAGCAGCAAGAGCCTTTGGCAGCTTATGTTTGCGAATTTCCAGAGGCTGAGTTTGAGGCTCAACGGTTGATCAGCCCAGACGATTTACCAGAGGAGTTGCCTCAGAGCAGTTGCGCGATTCTGCTGGACTCATTTGGTCAGGGTGGCTTGACAGGTCAAACAAACCCGTTCGAGCGTTTCACTAACCCATGAAGGGTTGCTGGGGTCAGCGCACGGTGTAGGTATAGCTGCCGCGACCCGTTTCGTCATAAGAGTTCGCGACAATTCGGTAAACTCCTGTGGCGGGTAGCGTCACAACGATTTGAGAGTTGAAACTGCCTGACCCGATGTCGTCATTCTCAGCGATGCGATCGCCATTTGGCCCAAACAAGATTAAGTACGTGTCAAATGCAGCACTTTCCAGGGTAATCGTCACCGTCTGACCCGCTGTGCCCGAAAAGAGGTGCTCATTGTACAGGCTACCGTCGTTTAGCACTGGGCCGCCCGCAACCAGAGTACCCTGTCCCTGCAAAATGTAGTCGCCCGTTCCAGAGGGTGAGTTGTAAGGAACGGTGCTGATGGGCGGCGTTGCCTGCTGCTGATTGAGCGCAATGAATGCCTGACGAGCCTGACTGTTTCCTCGTCCGGTTTGACCAGGAAACTGGCGGTTACACTGTTCTCTCGTAATGCCGCTGGAGTCACCCTGGACACCCTGACGAAAAAGATTTTCTTCAAACGCAGGAATAAACAGACAGCCTTGAATTTCGTTTTGAAAGGTCAGCAGAATGTTATCTGGATCGCAGATGCCCCGTTGCTGATCCTGAGCGTTTCTGGAAAGGCACATGACTGGCTCGTTATTGATGTAGCCAAAAGTCGCGTTGGAGAAGGCAGACGCGCCATCTCTGACAAAAACCCGTTGAAATCGGGCAGAAATCACCTGGCAGCGCACCTCAGCGGTGTAGGGTGGCGGTGCCCAGGCAGAGGTAAAGGTAATAAAATCAATAATTTGCCCATTCCCTGAAGCAACCATGACGGGCGGTTCGCGGCTCTCGTCACAGTAAAATCCGGCTCCGGTCTGCGCCTGAATCGGCTGATGTACTCCGGGCAGCAGGGCGGGTACGGTCGAGCCAATTAGTAAAGCAATTAGGAGTTTGAATGGTTTCACAGATATTGGCTCCGGGTTTAGAGGTGAAGAATGAGGGATGAGGGATGAGGGAGGAGGGAGGAGGGATGAAGAGGGTAGATGTTTAGCGGCGGGTTTAGAGGCAGACTCCGTTGGGGCAGGCGGGATCGGTGAAGGTGGGAGCTTGAGGCTGGGGTTGGGCGGCGGGGCGCTGGCGCTGGGGTTGGGATTGACGGCGGGGTTGGGATTGCCGACTAGGTTGGGACTGACGCTGCTGGGGAGATTCCTGCTCGGCGGCTCTTTGCTCAGCGGCTCTTTGCTCAGCGGCTGTAATTTCAGTGTTGGCTTTTTCTACGATGGGGGCTGCTTGCTGTTTCCAGTAGCGGTTAGTGATTTTTTCGGTTTCAGCGATCGCCGCCTGCCATTCCCCCCGATCGATCGCTTCCTGAGCCGATTTCACCAGCCCCTCATCGGTTCCCCATGCCTGATTCCAGGAGGCGATTTGTGCCTGTGCCTGCTCATAGACTGAGCTATTTTCAGGAATCGCGTTTGCCATTGCGATCGCGTTTTCTAACTTTCCACCCTGATATTGATCTGCCGCCAGTTGCAGAATTTGCTCAGACCATTCACCCACTAGACGCTGTGACTCCTCATGGGCAGAGTGATTTTCAGCAATTTCGCTGACCGCAAGAATTGCATCCTTAAGCTGATTGTTGGCGGCCAATGCCTGAGCCTGAGCCAATTGACAATCGCCTAGTAACTGCTGGGCTTCTGCGTCTCCGGCTAGCGCCATTGCACTACGAACGCACTCTTCATGGTTTCCTGCCATTTTGAGGGAGGCAATCTGTCCGAGGGCAAACTGCCGCTGAGATTGGCTGTAGTAGTTCATGCCGACAAATGCAGTGGCGATCGCCGCCGCCACCCCTACTCCCATTCCCAGGAATTTCCAGCGGCTGCGAGGAGACTGCACCACCGTTCCCTCAGAGACAACAGAAGCCACCGTCGGCGGCACTTGCGCTGGAGGAGAGGAAGGCGGCTCCGTTAGCGGCACGGTCGGTGGCGAGGAGGGAGATACTTCACCCTGGCTCGTCTCGGTAGATATTGTTTCAACCTGAGTTACGGGCGGTGAAGAAGGCGGCGCAGTCACAGGTACCGTTGGTGCAGAGGAACTCGTTGCCGCAGAGAAGGCTACAGACGAGGGTTGAGCAGAATCAGGTTCAACAGGCGTAACCTCAGTTGCAGGCACACTGCCAATAGCAGCGACGGGAACTGCGGCTGAGTCTGATTCAGCCATCGTTGGCAGTTGAGGACTGACTTCTGTCAGGGAGAGAGGATTGCCCGACAGAGTAGAGATGGGAGCCGTAAGTGGTGCTGCTTCTGGCGGCTGCGTCACAGGCGGAAAGGCGACCTGGTGAGACGAAGTGCCTGTCATCAAGGGTTCTAGCGATCGCATGACATCTTGAGTCGTCTGGTAGCGCTGGCGAAAGTCGTAACACACCATGCCATCCAAAATTTCACCAAACCCAGAGCTGACGTTAACTCCATCTTTCCAAACCAGTTCACCCGTCGCCGGATCGTCTCGCAACTCGGTTGGATACAGCCCTGTCAAAGCCTGAATGCCCATCATGCCGACCGCGTAGATGTCGCTGCACAGGCGAGGTTTACCGCTGAGCAGTTCGTTGGGCGCGTAGCCCATTGTGCCGACTGCGACCGTCAGCATTGTTTTGCCCTGGGAGGTGACAACCTGAGTACTGATTTGCTTGACCGCACCAAAGTCAATCAGCACAAGCTGATTATCCCGCTGCCGCCGCCGAATGTTGGAGGGTTTGAGGTCACGATGAATCACCTGATGCTGATGCACAAAGCTGAGAACTTCGAGAATTTCCCACACCAGTCGAATCGCGTCTGCCTCTGACCACTGCTTGCCCAGCAGCAGTTCGCGGCTCAGATCGTGTCCTTCAATAAATTCTTGAACCAGGTAGAATTCCTGATTTTCCTCAAAGTGGGCTAAAAGTCGGGGAATTTGCCCATGACTGCCCAGTTTGTGTAAAGTTCTGGCTTCAGATTCAAACAGTCGTCGAGCAACCTGTAGCGTCAGCGGGTCGGTGAACTGGGGCTTAAGCTGCTTGACGACGCAAAGGTTATCTTCGGGGATGTACGCATCCTCTGCTAGGTAAGTTTGACCAAAGCTACCGCCTCCCAGGTGTTTAAAGATTCGGTAGCGACTTCCAATAACTTGACCCAGCATAAGAATTCAGTGTTTTTGTCTACCAAATTAGCATGAAGCAAATCTTTCCCCAGGTATAAATACAAGCTGCTACATGAATTTTCCATAAGGATTTCACAGCCTCTTACCAGGGATTGCCGATCATCGTGAATGCTGCCCAGTAATAGGGATGTGATAGTTCACGGCTGCTAATATTTAAGCTGGCAGAGGGTAGGGTTAGGCCGTCAATGCCTTCCAGTCCAAGCAACTGGCCGTTTTCCAAATAAACTTCACCCCGCGCCATCGAGATCTGGGCTTGCCGCAGTGCCTCTGCCTTAATGGGAGCGGTACTCAGCGATCGGTAGAAGCCTGTCATCAGAGCGGCGGTTCCGGTGTCACTGACATACCAGAGGCTTGCAACCGCTGTTTTAACTCCCGTCTGGACGGCTAGCCCTGCAAAGCCCAGTTCTGCCTGTGCGTCTCCCAGGGCAGTCCGGCAGGCGCTTAGCACCAGCATTTCTACGGGTGGGTCATTCCAACCAAGCTGCCGCACCTGATCCATTCGCAGTTTGTCATTCCAAAGCTGAATGTAGGAGTCGTTGACTGGTCCCGCTACAAAGTCAGCGTGAGTTGCCATGTGAATGATGCCAAAGGGCTGCTCGGTACGAATTTGACGCAGATTGTCCAGGGTAGCGCGATCGTTGAGAAAGATTCTGCCGCGCCAGAGGTTTAGCACGACGGTGGAAAGCTCGACTGGCACGGCGGGCAGTGGTGTTTGTCCTTGAGTGCTTTCAGAAACGCCCATAGCCAGCATTTGAGCGTCTTTGATATCGACGTAGCGGGTATCAGTCAGGCTCAAACTGGGCATTAAGCCAACGCTGTATTGCTCAACCAGGAATTGTTCGCCGCTGTGCAGGGCGGAAAAGGGGAGCGATCGCAATCCCACATCTGGCAAAAACACCAGGTTGTTGATTGCCTCAGCTTGCAAATCAGACTGAATCGGGGCAACGAGCCACTGATAAAGCTGCTGGGCCGATGTCAGGTAGCTTGTGCTACGCGTTCCTCTAGGATTTGTTACCTGCCCCCGAAATTCCTGGGCGGTGGCCAAAACCAGGGCACGAGTGGCTTCTGGAACTCGTCTGCGCGTTAACCCTGTTTTGGTCACGACGACCAGTTCCAGTTGATCGCTGTCCTGAGGAGCATAGTTTCCTGGCAGCAGATTAAGCGATTCGGGCACAAAGCTGACGTAGACGAAAGCAGGTTTGGCTCCTGTAGCGTCTTCGATTTCCTGTAAGATTACCTGTGCTTCATCCAGCGATCGCAGGCGCGTGTTTTCCAACCCCAAATAGCCTTCAAATTCCTGGGTGAAGTTCTCTTCGAGGCGGGCGATCGCCGTGTCAATGGTGATGGGCGATCGGTCTACCAGTTCTGGCGTGGGACTGACCGGATCAACAGGAAGAAGTTCACCCTCGGTAAAAGGTGGAATGGGCGGGGACGGGGTAGGCGTGGGAGTCGGAGTTGGCGTGGGTGTAGGAGTTGGCGTGGGTGTAGGAGTGGGTGTAGGAGTGGGTGTGGGTGTAGGAGTTGGCGTGGGCGTGGGCGTGGGCGTGGTTTCAGAGGTGAGGACTTGAATATTGCCCCGTGCAAATTCGACACCGGGAATGGGAGAATCAGCAGCAGTGAGGCTTGCTTCGCCTGTGGTAATGGCTCCAGCAGTTCCATTGGTGGGGTTGGCAGTGCCAATGGTGAAGGGAGTTTCTGTGCGACCGCCCTCATGTCGAATGCTAATGGAGCCACCGCCGCTTAAGCCCGATGTGGAAATGCTGGCGTTGATTTCATTGCGATCGCCAAAACTGCCCAACACCCGAAACAGACGACCCGCGGTAATGTCTACCGTTCCGCCTGTGCCTTCAAAGCCTTGAGTATTGATCGTGTTAACTCGAATTGTGCGTTCAGCGTTCAGCGTTACGCTGCCGCCATTGCCGCCGCTTGAGGTATCAACATTGCCTAGCAGCAGACTTGCACCAGAAATGCTCAAATCGTTGCCGTTTGTGTCTAGCGTGTCGTTCAAACTCATTGAAAAGTTACCCACGCCATCGCCATCAGCATCAGCTCGAAACTGAATCGTGGCGGGGCTAAACGTTTCAAAATCAAATAAAGTCAGAATGCCGTCCGAAAGCGGCTCAATTATGATGTTGTTGGTTGCTTCTAGCTGCACATTGCCAAAGGAGATAGCATTTTCTAGCGCTGCTTCAGAAATTGTGAATGATTCACCAGGGGCACCCTCATCCACCAAAATGGTGCCGTTATCCAGCAATTGAGCATCATCGTCCCCGCCTGTGCCCGCCACAACGGTGATGTTTACCGGATCGAGCAGTAGAGTGCCCGCTTGACCGTTGCTAGCGCTGGTGTTGACCCTGCCTCTAAAAATCAGGTTTTCGCGACCCGACACTTCCACAAAGCCGCCATTGCCCGAAATTTCGCCGCCTTGAGCGCTGATGCTGCCGTGAAAGGCGGCTGTCTCGTCTGCCCAGATGATGACGCGGCCACCATTGCCGCGATCGCCTCCATCCGCATTAATTACAGAATCGCGGTTGACCCATGTGCGCGAAGCCGTTGGAATGCTTCCCTCTCCCTGATAGTCGCCGCCAACTAGCACCGTGCCACCACCCTGACCAGAGGCATCAATGTTGGCTTCTACTAATCCGACGACATCGCCCAAGATGTGAACCGTGCCCCCAGCCAAGCTGGCGGCAGTTGAGGAAACGTCTAGATTACCGGATGCGATCGCCACTCCTAGCCGATCGGGAATTTGAATGCCAGAGCCAACTAGCTCGACTTCCCCATCAGGGTTGAGCCGTAGCCCAGTTGCGCTGCTAGCGTTTCCCCCGGTGAGCAGTTCAGGCAGAGAGGCAGTGGGCAGTGTCCAAGAGGCAGGTTCACCGGATTGATCCTGGGCAGCAACAGGTTCAATCTCAAGGCTGAGCAAATGCCCTACCTGCCTTAGCCGTACCCGATTTGCCCCGGAAACTGCGGTTAGGGTAATTTGCCCCGCAGGTGCAGAGAGTTCTCCAGTGTTAGTGACGGTGCCACCCAGCAGGGTGAGGGAATGTCCTTCAGAAACGCTGAGGTTGCCTGCGTTGGCGATCGCCCCCGGTTCCGCCATCGTGAAGACAAACTGAGTCGGCGTACCCACCAAACGGGCATAGTCATTTGCCCCTGAGCCATTAAACCAGCCCTGCTCAAACCCAATTCCGCTAGCCGTTGTAGCGGTAAATGCCGCAGGCACATCCAGCCGCGCACTGGCACCAAACAGAATTCCGGCAGGGTTCATCAAATACAGGTTTGAGTCGCCGCCCGTGACCTGAAGCAAGCCGTTGATTAAAGAAGGATCGCCGCCTACTACCCGTGCCAAAATATTTTGAATTGCTGGGTCAGAGCGAAACAAGGCAATTTCACTGCGGCTCAGCCCAAACCGCTCAAAGCTTTGGAAGAGATTGCCCCCATCCTCTGAAAGCTGCCCACCGCGAATGATGTAGCGATCGCCATCGACCCTGACACGAGTTCCCGTTCCATCATTGGCAGGCACAATAGACTGAGCGACGGCTGGAGTAGCAGCGGTGCCGACGATGAGCAACGTCCCGACGGCAAACGTTCCGACCGTGAAAGCAACAGAGGAGCTGGGTGAGGCGATCGCACCTCCCCAGCTAGCTCCCTGATGAGACGAAGAAACACCAGGAATAGAAGGAATCATACGGGTGTTTGAATGCTGAGTAACCGTTACTACAAAATACGCCAGCCCTGACAAGAATCAGAACTGGCGATATCAAAACTTAATTCGGTTATGACACCAAGCACCTTTCGGGGAAAGGAATCCTGCTACTCGCGATAGCTCGTGCCGCTTGCTACATCCGGTCCCCGATCTGTCTCTCGGTAGGTCGTGGTGGTCTTAGGCTTACGAAGCAGGTTTGCCAAACCAACTAAACCAATCAAACCCAGCCAACCCCAGTTTCCAGGATCATCCTCACTCTCTTGAAACGGAGTCGTGTCTACAGTCGGGTTACTTGTATCTTCAGTTTGAGCCAGAGCAGACGGCGCAGCGGGCAATAAAATTAGGCTGGCTGCTAGAAGTCCAGACTTGACAAGTTTAGAAATGTCAGCGCTTTTCATGTTTATTTCCTTCGTTTAAAGGTCTGATCTCTATCAAAAATTTTTCGGAAAACTTAACGATTGGGTCTCAGGAAGCAACCCAAGACCCCATTGTTCTGCTGATCGGCCTCTACTTCCGCCGCTTAGACAGTCCTTAAATAGCGGTGCTTAATAGCGTGTAGAAGGACGGCTCGCTTCATCCGGCTCACGGTAGCGGGTAGCAGGCTCTTCGTTCTTACGAGCCAAACCAGCCAAGCCAATCAAGCCCAACAAACCTAGCCAACCCCAGTCGAAGTCGCGATCGCCTTCTACTTCAGTTTCGGTGATTGTTGTGGTGTCTTCAACCGCAGGAGCGTCCTGAGCTAATCCAGGCGCACCCAGAGACAGCATAGTTAGGCTTAACGTCAGAACACTGGCTCCAGCCAATTTAGTGAGATTTGAAAGCTTCATAGTCGAATGTCCTCGCTAATTCTGCATTTTAAGGAAACTTGGCAATGCAACTACCGATAAGAAACCAGTTCGTTGCTAATTTGGTAAAGGGTTTATTTGACCCGTTCAGCAGCCATGCTCCTACAGTATTCGTTTGCCTTTAACACTCGAATCAACCTAGAGCGATAAACCTAAATCAGGGATAGTCATCCCGCAGAGATAGAGAAACAGTAGAGACAATCTATTTCAACCTTTTCAACAGAATCATTCTTAGAAAAAGCACTCAGTTCATTTTGAACTCTACACCTATAGAAGTCTAAAACCTTTGCTATTGGGAGATTTCAGTCTTTGAGAAAATTCAAATCGCATCTGGAAAACTGAAACCACGTATCAAAAACATAGGGCTACAGGTCATGGCTTTAAGTACAGGCAAAAAATGGATTTCTCAGAAAACATACATTTCTAAACAATCAAAATTCTGTTTAGCCAAATCTACAAATCTTATACGTCTTGTCTGTACGCTACTGAGTCAACTTTTACAACGCAAAGGGCTGTGGCTAATTGGGTACACTCCAGGTTTGGAAGTAGTGCGGTGAAGCCTGTGTCCCTGACAAGTCTAGATGCAAAGATAGAAAGCATCTCAACAATTCTTCATTTAGAAATTCAGAGAATAGAAAAAGTTTGACCTGACAGATTGTGAATTGAGCAGAGTCGAATTCCACGACTTTAAAGGTCTGCTAGGCAACCAGAAAATGTAGTTCTGAAGCAGCTTTTATAGAGTTAGAGCCTTCTCAATGCGGCGATCGGGGATAAGCCACAGAACTGCAACCAAAACATATAGCGCACAGGCAATCCATGAGTTTACAAAAGAAAGCAAAATGGACAGAGCATACACAGCCATTGACGTTTTGCCTTTGAAATCTCGACCTACTGCGACGGCTAGGGCAGAACCTTTTTCGTGACAGGCAATCAGACTGCGGGTAAGGATGGAGTAGGCGATCGCCGCACACAGCAACACGGTGCCATAGAGCGCAGCGGGCAAAGCAGCAAAGTTATTCTCGCCTGTCCAGGCTGTTACAAAGGGAACTAGCGACAGCCAGAATAACAAATGCAAATTAGCCCACAGGACACTACCATTCACGCGCCGAGCCGCCTGCAACAGGTGATGATGATTGTTCCAGTAAACGCCGATGTAAATAAAGCTGAGTACATAGCTCAGGAAGACAGGCATTAGCGGACGCAGCGCAGCCCAATTAGCTTCATCGGGCACTTCTAATTCCAGCACCATAATGGTGATGATAATGGCGATTACCCCGTCGCTAAATGCTTCTAGCCGCCCTTTACCCATTTCTGTGCGCTTCCTGTTTGCCAAGTTAGAAGTGAGTTCAGATATTTTGTACTCTACTGCTGCTTCAGACCAGACGCAATCTGACAGGGGTGCATCCCAATTTTGCATTTAGTTTTGTAAGTGGCGCGGGCTAAGCCCGCGCACTTACAAAACTGGGATGTACCCATCTGACAATCTGACAGGGGTGCAGCAGGTTTATTATTCTAGGTTTGGACGTTATCTCAAAGCATTGATTGGCGCATGGCAGGACACAGCAAGTGGGCAAATATCAAGCGGCAAAAAGCCAGAGTTGATGCGGTAAAGGGCAAAACCTTTGCCAAAATTTCACGGGAGATTATTGTGGCCGCCCGCAGCGGCGTGCCTGACCCCAACGGCAACTTTCAGCTTCGCACGGCGATTGAGAAGGCAAAGGCGGCAGGAATTCCCAATGACAATATTGAGCGGGCGATCGCCAAAGGATCGGGCAAGCTGGGTGCGGATGCCGATGCGCTAGAGGCGATGCGCTATGAGGGCTATGGCCCTGGCGGGGTGGCTGTGCTGATCGAAGCCTTTACCGACAACCGTAACCGCACGGCGGCTGACCTGAGAGCCGCCTTTAACAAAGTTGGAGGAAACTTAGGAGAAACGGGCTGCGTCGGCTGGATGTTTGAGCAGAAGGGCGTTGTCACCCTGACTGGAGAAATTGACGAGGATGAGTTGCTGGAAGCTTCCCTGGAAGGCGGCGCAGAATCCTATGAACTGGTTGAGATAGACGAATTAGCGGGGGCTGAGATTTTCACAGAACCGACTCATTTAGAAACCCTGAGTCAAGCTTTACAGGAAAAGGGCTACCGAATTCACCAGACTGAACTGCGCTGGATTCCACAAAATTCTGTAGAAGTGACTGACCCTGACCAGGCGCGATCGCTGCTCAAGCTGATGGATGCGCTAGAAGACCTGGACGATGTGCAGTCGGTCAACGCTAACTTTGACATGGCCGATGAGCTAATGTCAGTCAGCATGGTCTAGAGGTTCGTCAGCGATCGCACCTAGCCCAACTGATTCCAGCAAGTTACGCCAGCGGGCATTGGCAGCTGCATCTTCAGGGTCAGCGCGGCGCTGCTCGGCGATCGCACTCAGGGCATCGTGCCAGAATCCAGCGGCGGCGTAAATAGCGGGGCGATCGCTCTCTGCTGCTGCTTCAAGTTGGGCAACCAGATCGGGCGCAGGCTCAACTCGCTGAATCCAGCCCTCGGTATAAACGTCGGCTGAGCGATCGCCTGAGTCACAAATCAGGGAGAAAGACCAGCGATATAGCTCACCTACTTCCAGCGGTGGCATTCCAGCATGGGCAGGTAGCGTCAGGCTAACGATTCCCGCTTCGCCTGTGATTTGTAATTGAGTGCGGTAAATCTCGTTGTCTGCCTCATCAAACAGAATTAGCTCTATGGCTGCTGCCTGATTCGAGGGAACCTGCCAGAACAGGGTAGGGTAGCCCGTAACGGTTCCGCCATAGTTGTCCAGCGGCATCAGGGCAACCAGATTTTGCGGGTTGTCCGGTTGTGAGTCGTCCGGTTGCGGGTTGTTAACGCAGCTACCACTGCGGGTGCCGCCTGCCTCACGCCGACCGGGCAATCCCGACGCGGGAGGGGTATAGCGCCCAGGTGCAGGTTGAGCGGGAGATCTTTGCTGTTCAAGCTGGGGTAGCTCGATTGCAGGCGCATCGGCTCCAGGTGGTCGCGCAAAGTTGCCTAACCGCGTACCGCCATCACCCAAACGTTCGGGCAATCCCAAATCCGGTGGAACGTACTGCTGCGCTAGGGCTGACGGTAAGCTGCTATTTAACCATAGCCCTGATGTTGCTAGACAAGCCGCAATGCGAATAAGTCGAGGGCGATCGCAGCACATAGGAGGAAACCGAATGAGGAATTGTGGACGTTACGGGCTGGTGCCCAAATGACTGCTGAGAGGCCAGATGCTGACTTGCTCACAGCAAGAGACAAACGGCTGATCTGCGACGTTGGCTAGCTCTACCGAATCTAGTAAAGTTCTCCACTCTCTTACAAAAGTGGCGTTTTGCGGGTTGGCGCGACGCAAATCGGCGAGAGAGGCGAGGGCATCATGCCAAATTCCAGCGGCAGCGTAGATTGCGGGGCGATCGCGGGCGGCGGCTGTTTCCAACCGAGCAGTCAGGGCTGCATCCGGCTCAACTCTCTGAATCCAGCCTTCGGTATAGGGATCACCCGACCGATCAACCTCATCACACACCAGTGAAAAATACCAGTGATAGTCTTTCCCAACCTCTAGAGGTGGCATTCCGGCAGTTTCAGGCAGGCTCAGGCTAATGACCCCCGTATCTCCCGTTACCTGAAAACGGGTGCGATATAGCTCGTTGTCATTTTCATCCAACAGCACAAACTCCGCTGCTTGCGGTCGCACATCAGGAATGTACCAGAAAAAAGTAGGATACTCGGCAATGGTTTTACCAAAGTTAGTGTCAGGCATCAGGGCCGTTAGGCGCTGACTGCTGCTCAGGCAATCGCCACGAGTGCCTCCCCCTTCACGGCGACCCGGCAAGCCGCGCTGGGGAGGGATGTATTGTTGCGCCAAAGTTACGGTGGGCAGGGCAACCAGCCATATTCCCACCGATAGCATCAGCGAAACAGAAAACCATTTAAGCAGAGAGGGTCGATGCATGACTTTTACTTCTCAGGACGGTTAGTTAGGCTTGAGTGGTGTTTAGGCGGTCTTGACAGTCGTGAGAGATAGAGTGCGGGTAAGATGCAAGCACCCACACGTTCAAGCAGGCGGTTTACTCCGTCTGAGCAGTGGTACAGCACTGAGCAAAGGCAGATTCAGCAATGTGACCAAGCCCAACAGAGTTGAGTAGAGTAGACCACTGAGTTGTAAAAGTTGGAGTTGTAGGGGTAGTGCGAAGCGCCACCAGACTAGCGAGTGCGTCGTACCAAATCCCTGATTGGGCATAGAGGGTAGGAAGTTGGGCTGGAGCGGCGTTTGTCAGGGCAGTTTGCAGTTCAGCGCTGGGCTGAATGCGCTGAATCCAGCCGTCCATAACGCGATCGCCAGAACGATCGTCCAGGTTGCAGGTCAAGCCAAAGCTCCACTGGTAGGATTTGCCAAGTTCCAGGGCCGATGCGCTATTGGTAGGCAGCGTAACGCTGATCACGTTAGCGGTATGACGAGGTTGAAAGGTGGTGCTGTAGACTTCGTTGCCCTGCTCATCCAGCAGCACAAAGTCAGCCGCTACTGCTTTTTCAGCATAAAGCTGAGGGATATAAAAGAAGAAAGTGGGATGCTCTAAGGTGGTGTAGCCAAAGTTTTCAGCAGGGGTCAAAGCTGTCGGCAACTCTTCTATGGAAGACTGGGACAGGGTGCTGTTTGCCGCTGCTAGCTCGTTCCAACAGCCACGAGTGCCGCCGCCTTCTCGCCGTCCTGGTAAACCGAGATTGGGGGGGGTATATTCCTGGGCGATCGCTCTCAGCGGGAAGCCCCCTATCGCTATTCCTAAAGAAAAGGTGCAGCAAACTACAACGAGAATTGGACGAGCCTTAGAATTCAGATTTAATTGGTACATACTAATTTCATCCCATGAACACACAAAGATTGTTTGATGCAGATGGCTCAATCGAAGGATAAAAGCGATGGTCTGAAGCGATCGCAGACTATTTCACATTCCCATCAGATTGAGCCGGGGCCGCAATCTGAGTGGATTTAGCTACGAGATCTCGACTATCTTTTGACTCAACAGGTAAAGGTTTTGATAATTGGCTCAACAACGGACTCGCTAACCGCGATCTGCACGGGTCTCCGCCTGAGCATCAGAACTAGTACGGAGGTGCTTGTTCTATAGATTCACGGAATTTACTTTTGTTTCCGTACTAATTTCATCCAATTCGTTCACCTAATTGGGTGTATTCACTAATAGTTAGCTGTCTTGCATCTCCGGTTCCCATTTAAGCGCGTAGGATTTAAGTTTCCGGTTTAACCCGATGAAGATTAGATGAACCCGTTGCGGTTTCTCCTCCCTCTGCTCAAACCCCTTAACTCTGGGCCGCGATCGCCCCTCTGACTAGAATGATCGTGCGATCGCCATAGCGGGCGATCGCCTCTGGAATATTGCCCTTAATCGCCTGCTGCAACAGCCCTTCACGGCTCGCACCCAGCACAATCACATCACAAGCATCCCTGACCGCCAGATTCAAAATAGCCTCTGGAACCGAAGGTCCCCAGGCAGGGCAAGCTACCACCGGATAATGCACCTGGCTAGTCAACTGATCGACCGCCTGCTGAAGCAACACATTTTCCTCAGCAGAATCCATCGAATTAAATACCTGACAAATTTCGACAGTGGGGGAAGGGCTAAGCGTCGTCAGGGCTGGCAATAGCTGCAAAGCCTTTTGAGAGTTGGGTCCGCCCGCAATCGGCACCAGCCAGTGGTCAAAGGTTACGGCTCTGTTGAGCTTAATCACCACCACATCGCAGGACGCTTGCCGCACGATCGTATCTACCGCACTGCCAAAAACGCGCCCTGGCGTAGCGGTAGTGCCCTTCCAACCCATCAAAATCAGGTCAATGTGTCGTTCCTTGATCGTTTCTAGCATCGCCTGTGCTGCATCGTGGGCAACCCGAATTTGGGTGTGAATTGGAATTTGCCAGTCTCGCCCCAGTTGTTCGGTTTGACGCAGCAGACGACGGCTAACGGTTGTTCTGACGGCTGTCTCTGCGGGGGAACTGCTGCGTGGCACGATGATTACCTGTAAGCATTCCAGTTCGTAGTCGCGATCGCGGGCAATAGTCGCCGCAATTTTGAGCAGCAGCGGAGCCGTTTGGGGGTTGCTCAGCGGCACCAGCAGCCGACCCTTGCCTGTGGCGGGCGATCGCGTCTGATAGACCATGTAGGAAGGCTCTGGCTGTGGCCCAAACTGCCTGTCCCCATTAAGCTGGTCAGATTCTGCCCGAATAATGTCAGCACGGGTAATGATTCCAACCAGCTTTTGCCCTTCAGTGACAGGCAGGCGACTGAGCTTAAACCGATTCAACAGATAAAGCACATGGGTCAGCGGATCGGTTGGACTAACGCTGACAGGCTGAGGGGTCATAATGTCTGCCAGTGTTGCTTCCTGAGCGGCAGACGGACGGCGCGAAGTGTCTGCCAGGTCGCTCTGGGTGACGATGCCGACTAGCTTGCCGTCATCCACAACCGGAAAGCCACGATGGTGCGATCGCGAAAAAGCCTGCACGGCCTCACTCAGCTTCATCTGGCTAGATAGTGTCTCAACCCGTCGCTGCATCAGCGTGGCTGCGCTCAGGTCAGCCCAGGGGCCAGTGTTTGCCGTCACCGATTCCAGATGAATGCCATTCCAGGATAGTAGACGGTTATAGAGTGACCCCCCTGCCAGGCGATCGGCGATCAGGTAAGCAATCACAGAACCGATCATCAGCGGCAGCACCAAATTAAAATCCGTCGTGATTTCAAACACGATGACGATCGCCGTGATCGGCCCTCGCGTGATGGCGCTAAAAAAAGCGCCCATTCCCGCCAGCGCATAGGTGGTTGCAGGGCTAATGCCAGCAGGCATTCCCAGAGGAACTCCGACCAAATTTTCTAGCCCCTGAGCCGAGAATCCGACTAGATAGCCCAGTGCTGACCCCAACACCAGCGACGGCGCAAAAAGTCCTCCTGGTGCGCCAGAACCGTAAGCAACCAGCGTCAGAACAAACTTCACCCCAAAAACAAGCAGCGTCACCTGCCAGCCCGCTTCTCCAGTACTCAAAAAATCTTGTAACCCCGTGTTGTCTCGCACGGCGGGCGGGAGAAGCATTCCCACCAGACCCGTAATCAGCCCAGCCAACCCGACCTTTAAAGGCAAACCTAACCGCAGAGTCCGGCGATAAAAGTTTAGGCTAACGAAGATACCCTGACTAAACAAAGCGCCCAGCAGCCCTGCCAGCAACCCCAAAATCAGAAAAAAGGGGATATCTTGCAGCGAAAAACTCACGTGAGAGTCTGCCATCACGGAATTCAGGCTGAGTCCCTGTCCGCCCAAAAGTCGAGAGACGACTGCTCCAATAAACGAAGCCAAAATAGCCGTGCCCAGGGTTAGCCCAGAAAAATCCTGTAAGAACTCTTCTACAACAAACAGCACCCCTGCGATCGGGGCGTTAAAGCCTGCCGCCAAACCCGCCGCCGCTCCCGCTGCCAAAAGCTGCCTGCGATATTCTGGCGAAGTGGGAATCCACTGGCTTAGTTGGGCAGCCAGTGCTGCGCCGATTTGCACGGTCGGGCCTTGGCGACCCAGACTTAACCCTGACCCTAGCGCTAGGGTAACGCTGACTAACTTAACGATCGCCACTCGCAAGTTAAGCGGAATGGGAAAGTTTGCCAGGGCTGCTTTGACCTGAGGAATTCCACTGCCTGCGGCTTCTGGGGCTAAGCGTTCAATTAATAAACCCGTCAAGCACCCCCCTCCCAGCCCAATCAGAGGAAGCATCCAGGGAAATTGAGTCGAGGTGCTGAGTTGCCAGCCGCCCAGCCAGCTAATTCCTTGCTTAAGCAGAACGGCTGCCAAACCTGAGACGAGTCCAATTACACAAGCTTCAAAGATGGCAAGACGCTTTGACCCGATTAGAAGCTGTCGGAATTGCCTGGGAACAGATAGATGCCACATTGGGGGGCGGAGAAGGGGTAGAAGAGAGCAAGAGAGGCAGGCAGGGGAAGCTTTGACGTATCCTTTGCCCTTTACAGCGGCAGAAGTAGACTGGGTAGCTCGGTTAGCCTATGTACTAAAAATTTAACTTTCCTTAAGCTTATGGGTCGGAAACTTGGTACAGCCTGTATACCTATCAAAGAGGCAATTTTTCACAAAAACGCTCTACCTTCTGTTATTTTTGTTCACTTTATTCGATTGCAGATTGATTTGGGTTTCACTGGAAAGTCTGTCTCAATTGTTGCTTCAGTGATGATTTGGGGTGCTGAAATCATTGAATGCTGGCTGTGAACCTTGCTTGCAGGGTTAAAAAAGTCGATTTATGTTCCTTGTTATCACCTTTTATAGCCGATGGCAGCACGATTGCTTGATGAATCTGCCAGACTTGCGGCCTTGCTTCAGTATCGAATTCTAGATTCTGGACCAGAGGCTACGTTTGATGCGATCGCCCGTCTAGCTACTCAAACCTGTCAGGTGCCAATCGCCATGATTAATTTTGTGGCAGATAATCGTTTCTGGTCAAAGTCGAGGGTTGGCACAGAGTTACCCATCAGCCTAGAGCAATTATTTTGTGCCCACGTGGTTGAGCAAGCAAGTTTGCTGATAGTGCCGGATATGTTGGCAGATCAGCGGTTTAAGCTGCATCCGCTGGTGGTAGACCATCCCCACGTTCGCTTTTACGCAGGCGTGCCGCTGATTACCTCAGAAGGGTTGTGTCTGGGGGCGCTGTGCGTGATGGATTGGGTGGCGCGATCGCTCAGCCTGGAACAGCAGGAAGCACTGCAAACCCTGGGCGATCAGGTCGTCACGCAACTGGAACTGCGGCGCAAGACGGCAGAACTGGAGGAGGCGATCGCCAATCGCACTCAGCTTGACACAGGTGAAACCAGGTCTAAACGCAAACTTGCCCGCCTGCTAGCAAGCATTACGGATGCTTTTTTCACCCTTGACCATAACTGGCGGTTTACCTACCTGAATCCTCAGGTTGAGAGAGTACTGTTTAAAACTCAAAGTGAATTGCTGGGCCGCTGCATCTGGGAGGTGTTTCCCGAAACCGTTGGATCGATATTTGAGCAGGAATATCGGCGGGCGATCGCCCAGCAAACGCCCGTGCATTTTGAGGAATTCTCCCCGCCTTTGGGAACGTGGTTTGAGGTGCGGGCATTTCCCCATCAGGAGGGTCTGTCCGTTTACTTTCGCGATGTGACGACGCGCAAACAGTCAGAGCTAGATTTATTGCAGCGATCGCATCTGTCTGAGTTTATTGCCACGATGGGCGTATTGCTGGCGCAAGGCGGAGCGCTGTTTGAGATTTTGGAGCGCTGCGCTGAAACAATGGTGCAGTATCTTGATGCAAATTTTGTTCGGGTTTGGACTTATAGCGCTGAGGCAAAACTGCTAGAGCTACAGGCGATCGCCGGACAGCATTCCCACGTCGAAGACTTCTATAGCCGCATTCCGCTTGGCATCTCGATCATTGGCTTTATTGCTCAGACCCGTCAGCCCTATGAGACAAACGATGTCCCCAACGATGTCTGCATCGGTGCAAAGGATTGGGTACAGCGCGAAGGACTGGTCAGTTTTGCCGGATATCCGCTGATCGTCGAAGATCGGCTGGTCGGCGTAATGGCGCTGTTTTGTCGCCAGCCGCTGAGCGGGGCAACCCTCAACACCCTCGGCTGGATTGCCAACAGCATTGCAGTGGCGATCGACCGCATTTGGGCGAGAGAGGCCCTGATGAGCCGCCGAGAAGCGCTGCTGTTTCGATTGGCTAGCCAGATTCGAGAATCGCTCAATCTGGATGTAATTCTGGGGACAACGGTGAGCGAGGTGCGATCGCTGCTGCAAATCGATCGCTGCCACTTCATCTGGTGCTGGATGAACGACGATCAGCCCAGCCTGGTTGTCACTCACGAATCTTGTGAATCTGGTTTGCCCAGCCTGTTGGGAGACTGCTTGCCCGAAGAAACGGTTACTCTGGCGGCAAAAATCCTGAATCTTCAGATGATTCGGATCGATGCTGTCACTCAGGAGCCTGAGCAAGACGCTGACGTACAGGAGTTACTCAACCGCTCTGGAATCATGGCCCAACTGCTAGTGCCGCTAGAAACTCAGTCTAACCAGCTAGGCGCAATCGTCTGTAGCCACAGCCGCCTCCATGCCTGGAGCGACAGTGAAGTAGAACTGCTGCACGCTGTTGTAGACCAAGTGCGATCGCCATTGAGCAAGCAGAACTCTACGCCAAAACTCGTGCCGCCGCCTTTGCCGCCGAAACCCAAGCCAAACAGCTAGCCGAAGCCCTGCAAAACTTACAGCAAACCCAGTCTCAACTGATTCAAACTGAGAAAATGTCCAGCCTGGGGCAAATGGTGGCAGGAATTGCCCACGAAATCAATAACCCTGTCAATTTCATCACAGGTAATCTGGTTCACGCCAATAACTACACCAAAGACCTGCTGCATCTGATTCAGCTTTATCAGCAGTGCTATCCCGACCCAGACCCCGAAATTCAGGAGTTAATTCAGGCAATTGATATTGAATTTGTTGCTGACGACCTGCCCAAGCTGCTAGCCTCCATGCGACTCGGAGCCGACCGAATTCGCCGAATCGTACTGTCTCTCCGCAACTTCTCCCGCCTGGATGAAGCAGCTATGAAGCCTGTGGATATTCACGAAGGCATCGACAGTACGCTGCTGATTCTACATAATCGGCTCAAGTCCTGCGGCGGTAGTACGGGCATTCAGATCGTCAAAGAATATGGCACGTTGCCTCCTGTTGAGTGCTACGCAGGACAACTCAACCAGGTCTTTATGAATATTTTGAGCAATGCGATCGATGCCCTTGAAAACCAGCCCGCCCCCGGAATAATCACCATTCAAACTGAGTTTATTCCCACCCGACCCGTGACAACTGTTCTATCTGAAACCGAAGCGGAAATAATGCCAAAATTATCAGTTCCCTTGTCTGAGTCAGCAACTCAAACGGTTCTAAATTCTGGTGATAAGACAGACCGAAATTCACAGGGCATCGTCACTATTCGCATTCGAGATAACGGTGCAGGAATGGCTCCTAACATTCGGGAGCGGCTATTTGATCCCTTCTTTACTACCAAGCCCGTTGGTAAAGGAACGGGTCTGGGACTGTCTATTAGCTACCAGATTGTTGTGCAAAAGCATGGTGGCAGTCTTGAATGTCGTTCGGCTCCTGGTCAGGGTACAGAATTTGTGCTTCAGATTCCTTCTTCCCCTCAAAATATCTCAGTGCCTCGTTGATATCCATGTTGATTCCATACTTGTTCTAAGGTAAGCGCGTAGCGCTATGTTACTGGCGATTGGTAATGTCTCTACTAAAAACAGCAACGCCCGTAACCTGTCCGTTTTGACTAAAGATTGGGTTAAAAGAGATATCAAGATAAATAGAGATATCGTTCAAAAAATAGTAATGCTCTGTGTAGAAGCGATCGCCCCCCAGGGCACGATCATAATAGTCTATCCATAGAGGTTGTTGCTCAGCAGGCAGAGATTTTACTGCATTCATTCCAGGAACAGATTCTACCTCAAAAGCAAGTAAAAACAGTTGCTTAAATGCCAAATTTAAAGTCAAGAGGGTATAGCTTGAATCAATTGACCAAATAGCATCTTGAGTACTTTCAATCAGGTTCAGTAAGTTTGTTTCGCTTTGACGCAACGTTTTTTCGACTTGCTGAAGCTGCTCATTTTCAGCTTGCAAACGTTGATTGATTCCTTCTATCCCCAACATAACCCCTGCCTTTGAAACTTGAGATTGAATAAATAGCTCATACTGATTCTCTTTAAATCTAAAAATTGAAGGTGAAGAAGCTGGGAAGAAAGCGAAGGTTTATCAGAGTTTTACAGCAAGTCAAAATTGGGGATGATCACAATTGGGGATGATGAAATTAGAAAGTTCTTTGCTGCTGCTTCTCCGCCCTCCCTATCAGCTAGACTCTAGCTAGACTACTGAGGGCGATCGCGTCAGAATAAAAAGGCATAGATCCTTATTTTTCGTTCTCGCTTGACCGATACGGCTTGCTTATGGTGTTAAATCAGCTTCCACCCCAAAACTTGCTTACGACGGATCATCATTCCTCTGCCAAATCTGAGGTTCAGGTCGGAAAAGCCGATCGCCTCCAGTTAGACTACGACGTGGCGATCGTAGGGGGAGGAATTGTGGGACTGACCCTAGCCTCTGCCCTAAAGCAGTCGGGGCTAAAAATCGCTTTGATTGAAGCAAAGCCTCGCACTGCTGGACTGGAGCGGCGACGGGCCTATCACGTCACACTGACCTCCAGCAGGATTTTTGCTGGATTAGGAATTTGGGCAAAGATCTTGCCAAAGATTACCGCTTTTCAGCAAATTCATCTCGCTGATGCTGACTATCCGGCAGTGGTGCAGTTTCAGCCCACAGACCTGGGGACTGAAGCGCTGGGTTACGTGGCAGAACATCGAGTTTTGCTGCAAGCTTTGCAGGAGAGTTTGACTGAGGCAGAGGTAAGCTGGCTTTGTCCGGCTGAGGTTTTAGCCGCAGGCTATCAGCCTGACTGCGTAACGTTGACCGTCTCGATGCAGGGAAAAATTCAATCTATCAAAACGCGGCTGCTGGTCGCGGCAGATGGAACGCGATCGCCCATGCGTCAGCAGGCAGGCATCGGCACTCACGGCTGGCAATATTGGCAATCGTGCATTACAGCAGTCATTCAACCTGAAAAATCGCACGGCAACATTGCCCGTGAACACTTCTGGGAAAGCGGCCCGTTTGCTACTCTGCCGCTGTCTGACAACCGCTGTCAGATTGTGCTGACGGCTCCCCATGCCGAAGCAAAAGCCCTGATGGAACTAAGCGAAACCGAATTTTTGGCAGAGCTAGACCGCCGCTACGCGGGGCAACTGGGGCGACTGACGCTGGTGAGCGATCGCCTCTTGTTCCCCGTTCAGTTGATGCATAGCGATCGCTATACGCTTCCCCGTCTGGCGCTAATTGGAGATGCAGCCCACTGCTGTCATCCCGTTGGCGGACAGGGTTTAAACATGGGCATTCGAGACGCGGCTGCGCTGGCTCAGGTTTTGCAAAAAGCCTTTCAGCAGGGCGAAGATATCGGTACATTAAAAGTCCTAAAGCGCTATGAACACTGGCGCTGGCTAGAAAATCTAGCAATTCTAGGCTTCACCGACCTGCTCGATCGCTGTTTCTCAACCCACTGGTTGCCTCTGTTGTTCAGTCGGCGACTGGGGCTGCGGGTAATGCGATCGCTTCGCCCCCTCAAATGGCTCGCCCTGCGGCTCATGACCGGACTCAGCGGACGCATACCAGACCTGGCAAAACCCCTGTAGTCACCCCCATTCCCCATTCCCTTCACTCCCGCCTTCCCACAACCCCTAACGTCTGTTCAACAATTTGAATCAAGTCTTCCATGCCGACAGACTGTTTGCTCACCAGAGTAGCCAAGCCGCGTTTGAGATAAGCTTTCTCTGCCAAAGTTAACTCAGCCCCGGTCATCACCAGTACAGGCAGTGTCAGTGTCTTTCGGTCTGAGCGCAGTTGTCTTAGCACCTCAAATCCATCTACCTGCGGCATCAGCAGGTCAAGAATCAGCAGGTCAGGCAACTGATGGCGAATGCACTCAAGCGCCTGTCTGCCGTTAGCAGCTTCGACAAATTGCACGTCCGCTCCAGTTTTGAGAGAATCAATCACCTGCTGGCGAAAATTTGGATCATCATCTACAATCAACAAAACTTTGCCAGCGAGGTGCGGTAAGTGATGCTGGATAGCTTGTTTCAACAGTTCAGGAGCAACCGTTTTAGGCAAATATTCAGCGCCGTTGAAGACTAACCCTCTCGTGTTGGGTTCGGTTATGGTAATCACCACGACAGGAATAGATGCTAGCTGACGGTTGCCTTTGAGGGTAATGAGAAAGTCCCATCCATCCATTTCTCCGGCTAATAGAATGTCGAGAAATATGAGACGAGGCAGATGTTGTTGAATCAGTTCTAGCGCCTGTTCAGCAAATGCAGTTGAAACAATGTGTAAGTTTGTGTGACCAAACTGCTCCCGCAAAAGTTCGGTAAAGGCGGTATCGTCCTCGACTAGCAGAATGTCAATCGTTGCGGAAGGATAGTGGCTGTTGACTAAGGTTTTGGGTACTTGTACTGCCTGGGGCAACGTAACAAAGAAGGTGCTGCCTCGCCCAAGTTCGCTTTCCACCCAAACCTGTCCGTTATGGGCTTCAATAATTTCTTTAACTAACGCCAACCCTAGCCCCGTTCCGCCGATTTTGCGGGTGTTAGCATTGTCTACTCGATAGAATTTGGTGAACAGGTGCGTCATTGCTTCAGGGGCAATGCCTATTCCCTGATCGGTGATGCTGACTTGAACCAGTGCCTCTTGTTGAACGGCAGAAATCACCACTTCTCCACCCTCTGGAGAGTATTTGATGGCGTTGGAGACGAGGTTAGAAAGCACTTGACGAATGCGATCGCCATCTGCCTTTACCTCTGGCAAAAAGTCAGCAACTTCAACTCGAAACAAATGTAGTTCATTGGCTCCAGCAAATAGGGCTACTGTCTCATGCAGCAGTGGCACCAGGTCGAGTGGCGCAAAGTCGTAGTTTTGTCGTCCCGACTCAATCCGCTGAAGGTCAAGGAAATCATTAATCAAATGGGTCAGGCGCTTGCTCTCGCTTTGAATGATGGTCAGGTATTGCCGCTGTTTTTCGGGAGAGCAAGACTTCCGCAATAGGATTTCACTAAAGCCACGCAGACTGGTTAGGGGAGTCCGCAATTCGTGACTTACCGTAGAGACAAACTCATTCTTCATTCGCTCGACTTCTTTGCGCTCTGTGTGGTTACGGGCGACGCAAAACATTAGCTGTTCGGTGGCAGACCAACTGGCAGACCAGATGATGTCTACCCGTGAGCCATCTTTGCGAATGTAGCAGTTTTCAAAGCCTGAGATGGGTTTGCCTGCAACAATTTCAGCGGCGATCGCCTGTGTTTTTTCCACATCGTCAGGCACCACAAACTCCGTATAAAATCGACCGATGAGTTCGCTGGGCAAGTATCCCCAAACCTTAAAGGAAGCCGGACTAACTTCTACGAATCGTCCTTCCCCATCAATTGAACAAATCACGTCTAGTGAATTATCGAGCAGGGCTTTTTCTTTTCGGGCTGCCTCGGCAATTTGAAGATTGGCAGTTTGCAGCCAGGTCTGTTTCTGAGAAATTTGATCCGCCGTTGCATAAAGTGCCTGATCTAGCCGATTAATTTCGTCTTCTCCTAAAATTGGCTCAGAGAGTGGTTCTCCGTCCGCAACCAAAAGGGCATTGCGCTGAAGTCCATGAATTCGGCGAACAATGCTAATGGTGTAAAGATAGTTAGCTCCCAAGCCCCCGACAATGCCAACGCCCCCCGCTAACCAAAGTGCTGCTCTACTGAGCGCCCTTTCCTGGTCTAAAGTTTGCTGTCGCTTTGCGAGTCGGGTTTCTTCAACGTCAATAAATTCTCTCAAGTTATTGCGTAGAGCATCCATTGCAGACTTTCCCCGAATCAATGTCTCCAATTTTTCTCCGTCTGCCGAAAGCGTCAGGCTGCCATTAGAGGACTGGAGCAAGGCTATGTTACTTTGCAGTGAAGCCAGCCTTCGATCGACTTGCTCAGAGATTGCCTGCAATCGAGGCAGTTGGCTGGGGTTCTCCTGGCTGAGTGCCTCTAGACCATCAACTAGATCCAGCAATTCTTCTTTGGCAGAGTAGTAGGGACTAAGAAACTCTGCATCTCCTGTGAGCAGGTAGCCACGCACTCCTGTTTCTGCATCGATCAAGAGCCGCAAGATTTGCTCGGAGCATAGCCGAACTTCCTGCGTATGTTGGACTTCTTGCTCAGCTAGCTCTACCCGCCGATTGAGCAAAATAGAGATGCCAATGGCGATCGCCAAACACAGGACGGGTAGGGCAATGACAACGGTGCCTTTGCTGCGAATGGGCAGCCTGAACCAAAACCTAAGGAGTTGCTCAAACATGGAGACTTGATTGGGAAACGATCATCAAGTAAGAATTTCTTCGATCAGCGTCAAAAGCTCTAGCGGGCTGAAGGGTTTGGTGAGATAGTAGCTGACTCCTGCGGCTTTACCCATCTCGATATCTCGCTGCTGAAATTTGGCAGTCAGCATAATAATGGGGCGATCGCAAAATTTAGGGTTAGCGCGAAGCGCCTTGCAAACCGCGATGCCGTCCAATATCGGCATCATGTTGTCTAGCAAAAATAAATCAGGACTAATCTGAGCCGCAACCTCCAAAACTTGCTGTCCGTCCTCAGCTTCGTAAATGTCATAGTCTTCATCCTCAAGTGTTGTTCGCACCAGAAGCCTCAGTTGAGGCTCGTCATCTGCGATCAAAATGACTTTCTTGGTCATTAGAACAGGTTACAAGAGTGTCTAAAAAGGTCATCAGATGTCGTTACAAACTAAATTCACCGTTCAACTTAATGAGTCTAGCTGATTGGTCTTACTTTTCTAAAACAGAAGAGTCAGCATTAACTCTCACGGCTGTGCGATTGCACTTTTATAAAAAGCTCACTTCGCCACAAACAACCCCAAAAAGCAGGATCAAGGCTCTCCAATAAGACTTTCTGGAAATTACGCAGAGACTTGGGTTTGGCACTAAGCCTCTTTCACCTAATTTATTAGATCGATTGCTCATTATTCAAATGATTAGACAAAAGTTTCTCATGCCTGCATTAAGTGTAGAGAAGTTTTTGTCTAATCATAATTATTTTTTCTATTTTTTTAAGTTGGTTAAAATTCACCTTCTTCTAACAAAAACTCGTACTCCTACGGAAGAAAAGTATTAAGATCAAAGCTAACTAAGGCAATTTACCGAAATGCTAAGTGAAATCACTGAAAGCGCGAAAAGCCTTGTTACCCAGCAACTTTTTAACCATTAGCGCGGTAGCGTTTGGTAGGAGCGGGATGCAGCGATCGCGACCCATTGTTCAAGATTTGGTATTGGTTGGAGGAGGGCACAGCCATGCGATCGCCCTCAAGAAATTTGGCATGAAACCGCTGCCCGGTGTGCGGTTGACGCTAATTACCGATGTCGCCCATACGCCTTACTCAGGAATGTTGCCAGGATACGTAGCGGGTCTTTATAGCTTTGACGACTGCCACATTGACCTGCGCCCCCTGAGTCAATTTGCCCAGGTACAAATGGTGGTTGACCGGGCAATCGGTCTGGATCTGGAGCAAAATCGGGTGCTGTGCGCCAACCGTCCAGCGATCGCCTTTGACTTGCTCTCCATCGATATTGGCAGCACCCCAACTGCATCTCCCGTTCCAGGAGCTTTAGAATACGCCACTCCGGTTAAACCCATTTCCCAATTTCTGCACTATTGGGAACAACTGCTAGAAGCTGTAACCCAAGCTCCCCATCAACCTCTCAGGTTGGGCATTGTTGGAGGTGGAGCAGGTGGGGTAGAACTGGCACTGTCAGTGCAGGCTCATCTTCAGCGGGTTTATCGTGCCGCTGGACAACCCGCCGCCAACCTGGAACTGCATCTGTTTCATCGGGGCAGTCGCCTCTTGCCCGATCGCAATCCCTGGTTGGGTCAGCGTCTAGGCAAAATTTTGAGCGATCGCGGCTTAAGGCTACACCTGCGAGAGAGCGTTTCTGAGATTAAACCGGGGCTAGTCCGGTGCAAGTCAGGACTAGATGTAGAGTGCGATCGCGTCTTCTGGGTGACACAAGCAGCCGCTGCCCCCTGGCTGAGCAAATCCGGCTTGGCAACTGATACTCAGGGCTTCATTCAAGTGAACGACGCGCTGCAATCTGTCTCCCATCCTCAAGTGTTTGCTGCTGGAGACATCGCCACAATGGTCAATCACTCCCGCCCCAAGGCAGGCGTGTTTGCTGTCCGTCAAGGCAAACCCCTGTTTCAAAATCTTTGCAATGCGCTGCTCAATAAACCGCTCAAGCCATTTGTTCCTCAGAAGAAGTACCTGATTTTAGTGGGAACGGGTGAAGGTAGCGCGATCGCCTCCCGCGATCCCTTCGCCTTTGGACCTTCTCCCTGGCTCTGGCGCTGGAAAGACCACATCGATCGCAAATTCATGCGCCAGTTCACCCACCTCAAACCAATGGGAGAACCGCTCCCCGCTCCCCGCTCCCCGCTCCTCCCTCCTCAGTTCCCAATGCCTTGTGCAGGCTGCGGCTCCAAAGTTGGCAGTTCCACTCTAGAAAACTCCCTTAGACGCATTCAGCAAGAGCAAACTTGGGCCAATCGAGACGATGTGCTAGTCGGACTGGATGCAGCCGAGGATGCGGCTGTTGTGCAGGTGCCAGCAGGTCAGGCAATGGTACAAACGGTGGACTATTTTCGCGCCCTGATTGCCGATCCCTTCCTGTTTGGGCAAATCAGCGCCAACCATTGCCTGAGCGACCTTTTTGCGATGGGGGCTGAACCACAAAGTGCGCTGGCGATCGCCACCCTGCCCTACGCCACCCCAGCCAAGCACGAAGAAGCCCTTTATCAATTGCTCTCTGGTGCAGTCAAAGTGCTGAATCAGGCAAACGCTGTTCTGATTGGCGGACACACGAGCGAGGGCGCAGAGCTAGCCTTTGGGCTGTCCTGTAATGGTTTAGCACCTCCCGATCGCCTGCTGCGAAAGAGCGGACTGAAACCTGGTCAAGTCCTGCTCCTGACGAAACCTTTGGGCACAGGCACGCTGTTCGCTGCCGATATGCAACTAAAGGCAAAAGGACGCTGGATTGAGGCGGCAATTGAATCCATGCTGTTGTCTAATCAGGCGGCGGCTGGCTGTTTAAGGGAAGGGGGGGCGATCGCCTGCACTGACATCACGGGCTTTGGACTGCTGGGGCATTTGGCAGAAATGCTCCACGCTTCCCAAGTTTCTGTTGAACTGAACCTGGACGCGATCCCGGTGCTAGACGGTGCAGAAAACACGCTCCAGCAAGGCATTTTTAGTTCTCTCTATGCTCAAAACCTTCAGGCATCTCGCCAGATCCAGAATCTTGAGCAGGTTAGTAGCCATCCCCTATTTCCCCTGCTGTTTGATCCCCAAACGTCAGGTGGGCTGCTGGCTGCTGTTCCTGGCGATCGCGCTGCCGACTGTCTCGCCTGCCTCAAATCTGCTGGATATCCCCACAGCCGCGTCATTGGCAGTGTCCTTCCCCCCGCTCAAAGCAAACTCCCCATTACGATAGTCAATAGACTCGACAATTTCTGAGAGCATTTCTTTTAGGAGAACCTGTGGCGAACTTCTGCCTTCTGTCACTGCAAGGTTCCATTTGTAATTTCAACTGAGAGACTCTGCCTTTTGCTTTCCTGATAAACAGAGCATCACAAAAAGCCTCCCCGGTAACTCAGAGGCGGGCAAGATGCCCACCCCACAGCACCCTAGCCCCTAGCCCCTAGCCCCTCCATGCCCCCTTCCCCTCCCTCTCTCCGACTTCCTCAACGCACCAGGAATCATCCTGGATGTGCGAAGTCCAGGTGAGTACGTTCAAGGACATATCCCCGGTGCTGCAAGCTTTCCCCTGTTTACCGATGAAGAACGGGCGCAGGTAGGAACTTGCTATAAGCAACAGGGACGGGATCAGGCGGTGGAATTGGGGTTTGCGATCGCCGGTCCCAAGTTCGTTCATTTCATCACCCAAGCTCAAGCCCTGGCACCTGACAAACAGGTTCGGGTTCACTGTTGGCGCGGGGGAATGCGGAGCGGAGCCGTTGCCTGGGTGCTGGAGATGGCTGGCTTCCAGGTTTCCACTCTGGTAGACGGCTACAAATCATTTCGCAACTGGGCATTAACCGCTGGTCAAGCGCCCAAACCGATCATTACCCTGGGCGGTATGACCGGAACGGGCAAAACCAATATTCTCACTGCATTAGCAACACAGGGCGCACAAACCCTGGATTTAGAGCAACTGGCAAGTCATCGGGGTAGCAGTTTTGGCAGTCTGGGTTTGCCGCCGCAGCCGTCTAATGAGCATTTTGAGAATCGAGTGGCGATCGCCTGGGCTAACTTCAACCCAACCCAACCCGTTTGGATTGAAGCCGAAAGCCGTCGCATCGGAGTCTGTCGCGTACCGGATGCTCTCTTTCAGCAAATGATGCAGGCTCCAATCATTCAGGTGGTTCGCCCTCGTGCAGAGCGATTGGCGCTTTTGGTGGAGGTCTACGGTTCGGCGGATACAGAGGAACTAATCGCTGCAACGGAGCGAATTCATAAGCGTCTGGGCGGATTGCGAACTCAGCAGCGATCGCCCTACTTCAACAGCGACAGCTTACGGAAGCTTTTGACTTAATTCTGGAATACTACGACAAAACCTACCAATACGACTTAGAGAAGCGAAACGTGCCGATCTATAGCGTTGATGTTACAGGTTTATCAGATGCGGAAAGTGCAGCACTTTTACTCGAAAAAGCAAAATTTTATTGTCAGGAAGTCTATTAAACCACTTTCTCCAGTTCTAAACGTTTCCCAACAAACTGAAGACAGGCATAAAGGATTAAATTCTCACCAATCAATTCCGATAATTCTTCGTAGGCTATTCTCAAATTTTCGATTGGCAATCCTAAAAATGTCTCATATTCAATGCTTTGATACGAACCAGCGTTAAGCAGAATATCTTTGAGAATTTCAGATCCATAGCCGCCCAAGACAAAAATCGCAATACCCAAGAAAACCAGGTAAGTTTCCTGTCGAGCATATCGCCAGAGCTGAATAAAACTCCGGCAGTGCCATGCCATAACACCTACAAACAGGCTGAGATAAAGCCACTTCCAGTTTTGACCTGCTAGCAGCCGATGAAGCTGCAAATGAATTTTGAAAACTTCATCAACTGCGGCATAAAGAACTAGCACAGCAAAGGTAATTAGGAAAGTGGAAGAAGGAATTTGGATAAGCGGTTTCGCCCGACTGAATAGTTTTTGGGGAGAGTAACTGCCAGATTTTTGAATAGAAATCTGGTGGAAATATCGCTGTCCTAATATCCACAGAATGATCAAGGCGATCGCCAAAAAATGCAGCGCTTGCAGCAACGATGGCACCGTAGCCTGCCCATTAAAATCAAACGACGAATAAGCTACACCCGTTGCCCTAATGCTACCTAAATAAATCAGTAGAATGATCGCCTCGACCATTATCAGGCTAATCAACAATCGCTGACTGACCCGCCGCACGACACGAGATGACATTGCTTACTTTGCCGCACCAGGAAGCGCTGGCGCTGGCGTTGAAACCGGGGCAAGACGGCCAATTCCCTGCTGCACCAAAGCTTGAAGAAAGGCAGCCCGCTGGTTGTCCTGAAATACAGCTTTTAGTTTTTGGGTTAGACGATCAGCCTGGAATGGGGCTGCATTCGGGTCAAGGACATGGCTTTGTTCCTGAAAATATTCGATCAGGCTCAGTCCTGCCAAGTGAGTCAGGTAAGCAGCGCTGACCCCTTCCATCAAACCACCCGCTACAAAGGTGACGGCATGGCTCTTCAGCAGCGGACTGATTGCCTGAGCCGATAGCTCAACCAGACCTAACTTGACCATCAGGTTAGCTAGCGTACCCGCAGCCGTCTTTGCCTGCTGCAACGAAAACTTCTGCTGGTAAATTTCGCTCAGGTCAACAATCAGTTGAGTATTGACGGCGGCAGTCGCCAGTAGATCCAAACTTGGTACAGGGTTAGCAAAGGCAGCAGCAGCAGCAATCCACTGAGATTGCTCAATCAGCGGTAGGGCGCGATCGCGTCTCACCCCATTCAGCGCATTCTGAACCTCGATCCGCAGCAAATTGACCTGACGCAGCACAGTAGAGAAGATCAGCCGCTGACCTTCCTCAGCCAAAACTTGAGTTAGGCGATCGCTTAACCCACTAACATCCGCAGCGGGCTGCTCCAGTCGCTCCTGAACAGTTCCAGACTGATATTGACGCACTTTAACCGGAGCAGGAGCAGTGGCGATCGCCATCACATCATCTGCGATCAGTTGTCCCTGTACCCTTGCCCGAATTTGTTGCAGCACCAGCGGACGCTCATCGGGTAAATACTGATCTTGTTTATTGAACAACAGCAAAACCCGCTGCTGTCGCGCTAGCAACTGCTGGATTGTCTGGTATTCTGGACTGGTCAAATCACCAGCGGTGACAAACAGCACCAAGTCGGCTGAGTCAATTTCTGGCGCTAGTGCTGCTCCAACTTCTTCCGGTTCAGCAAACAGCCCGGCCGTGTCGCCGATCGAAATCTTTTGAACCTGAGGCATCCAGTTCTCAGTCAGATATTGAGCTAGGGCTGTTTTACCAACGGATTGTCCGCCTGCGATCGCCAACCGAATCTCGCTGCGCTCCAGCTCGGCGGTTAGCTGCGTCAGTTTTTCCTGAAAGCTAGTGAGCGTGGAAACCTGAATTTCTGAGGTGGTTTCCGCTGCCAGTTGTTTCACTAAAGTTTCGACTGCCGACAGCGCTTTTTCTACGGCAGTCCGATCAACGGGTAGGGCTGGAGTCGTCAGGTCAAGCGGTTTGAGCGATCGCTTGCGTAGCCACCAAAAGCCTGAGCTAAGGGCAAGCGCTCCCCAGATAGTGGTGCCGCTAAAATCAGCAATTCCTGGGTGGATGCCATGCAATAGCCAGACCCCAGCCGTCAACCCTAATCCCCCTACCAAAATGGGTTTCCGCAGCTTAAAATTCATTTAAATTTTGCCTCTCAATCCTGTGCCTTCACTAGTACTTTCATTCTACTGAGTCGAAGTCCTGCTTCTGGATGAAATAGTTAGAATCGCTACGATTTTTCATACGCGAAAGCCCTGCAATCTTTTAATCGCAGGGGCTTTAGCTAACTTGGTGGCGGGGAGCGGATTTGAACCACTGACCTTCGGGTTATGAGCCCGACGAGCTACCAGGCTGCTCT
>JAAUTN010000035.1 GCA_012031415.1 Leptolyngbyaceae cyanobacterium SM1_4_3
TCAACTCTGCACGTCGTTCAATATCGTCAAGTATCTGTTTGAGTTCGTTACACATCAACAGGTCTTTGTCTTCCCGAAGCTTTTCACCTATGGCTGTTTCTCATGAATGATTTAGGATTGCTATATCTTCACGAGGACTACCAAACAGGAAATCCTAATCGGAAAAAAGATGCCAAACTCGCAAAAGAAGCTCAAAAATATCAACCGAAAGCAGTTTTAGAATTAATTTATCAGGCGCGGTGCAATCTTTTTCATGGGACAAAAGGTTTCGAGGAACGGCAGCGTGTGTTACTTGACAATATGAGTGTGCTTATAGAATTTGTGACACAAAAGGTTCTAGAAAAGCTCAAGCAAGATTTAAGGTATCCAGTAGCGGTTTAACAATTCGGCTGGAGCAGACTGTTGAGAGTACTGGTGTTGTTGCAAAGGTGACTTACAGCCGCTCAGCCGAACCGTTAGCCTGCTTATCACGGAAAAACTAAATCAATGTCTCAGTCTTCCGACAAAATAATTTCAAGATTGAGTAGTGCTGCGGACAGTGGCGAAGAGGGCGGATTGAATAGTTGGGGAGGTGGAATCAAAAAGTCTTGGAGTGTAAGACTGGAGAACCTTTCTGCCAGTATCGAAACAGATCAAGTTGTACCTATTCCTGGTACTAATACTCAAGTTCATGTAGAGGTATTTACAGTCAATGGGAAATGGACTTCCCATGTGAGAAAAGATGAGTACGCGGCTAGAACTCGAATCGACAAGAAATGGGGAGATGATAAGAATCCCTACGGCAACTTCACCGTTAAAGCTAAAGCTGTTGATGGTGGAATCACAACTGATACTATTTTGGACGTAGATAACTACAACGATGAACCAAATAGATACGCTATGGAGAAGGCGAGTAATCTAATTCGGGCAATTTTGGCAAATCTAACTGCACGTTGAACTGTTGTAGCAGTAGTAATCGGGGTAATACTAGGGTGGGTGCTGTCCGCCCTACTTCTTCATAAGATAGAATAAGGTTCTAGAAATGATGAACAAGTAATAAGGAGTGACCTATGCAAGCAATCCTTTTAAGTCGTGAAGAGGTTGCGCGTCGGGCAAAGCAATTGTACGAGGGCGGAATCCGTCAAAAGGTCGAGATCGAAGAAAACATTGGCAAGATGGTTATTATCGACATTGAAACAGGTGATTACGAAGTCGATAAAACTGGGCTGCAAGCATCACGTAACCTCAGCAAGAAGCATCCAAATGCTCGACTCTTTGGCATCCGCATTGGCTACAACGTTGCTGTCTCATTTGGGGGTGTTATGGAGCGGGTTAGTAAGTGATTTCTGGAATTGTAACGGATAGACACGCAACGATCGCTCTGACGTTCTTGCTAACAAATGGTTCAACTGTCCCAATCGAGTTTGTCATCGATACAGGATTTACAGGGGAATTGTGCCTTCCCTTAGAAGCAGTTTCCCTCATGGGTTTAACCTTTAGACACGATACTTTTGCAAATTTGGCAGACAACAGCGAAGTATCACTCCCCCTTTACGAAGCGATTGTCCTTTGGGATGGAGTAGAGCGAGATGTTTTGGTCATTGCGACAGGAAGGCAACCTCTGCTTGGAACTGCTTTGCTGGATGAACACGAGTTGGTAATTCAGTTTACAGAAGGTGGATTGGTGACGATTGACGAGTTGTAAGGGCTTGTCGGTGCGTGGCAGCGCAGGCTAACAATTCAAATGCAGCGATCGGGTTTGCCATGTTACGCGGCTATGTCTCCGCACTCTCACAAGCACGACCTGTCATGCTGATCGTCATTCTCGGTACGCTCGTCAATATTACTGGAAACTACATCTTAGGCTACGGAAAATTTGGCTTCCCACGCATGGAACTTGCAGGGCTGGGACTCGCAAGCGGACTCAGCTTCTGGGTGATGTTTTTATCACTGCTGCTCCATACCTGCAAAAATCAGACCTTGAAAGAGTATCAATTTTGGCGTGAGCTACATCGCATCAGACCGCAAATTCTTAGCAAGTTAGTGGTGGTTGGCATCTCGATCGCAGTGACGATCATCGCAGTCGAGTACGGCTTATTTACAGCAGTGACCTTCTTCATGGGCACTTTGGGAACAGAGACGCTTGCCGCTCATCAAACGGTTTACCAAACGATTTTCTTACTGTTTATGGTTCCGTTGGGAATGTCTTACGCGGTGACGGTTCGAGTGGGACAATGGGCTGGACAGCGAGATCGTCAAGGAACTAGACGGGCTGGCTACATTAGCGTGATGGCAGCAGCATGGTTCATGGGATTGACTGCGATCGGCTTGCTAGTGTTCCGTCAGCAGATTATCGGAATCTATCTCGATGTAAATGATCCAGAAGCAGCAAATGTCATCAATCTAGCCATTCCAATGCTGATGATTGGAGCACTCGCTCAATTTTTAGATGAAGTTCAACGAGTGGCAATGGGAGCATTGTACGGGTTACAAGACACCCGTGTTCCAATGATTCTGAGTGTGGTTACATTCTGGGGAATTGGATTAGCGAGCGGCTATGTTCTGGGCTTTCCGATGGGATTGGGAGGCACAGGACTATGGACAGGACAATCGATCGGGGTTGCAGTTGCAGGCGTAATTTTCCTGTGGCGATTCCATAGCCTCACATCACCCAAGAACTTTTTGCGCCTCAAACTCAGTGAAACTCCTGTCCAACATCATTAAATTAATGACTTTGCGGGGTTCTAATTCAAAGTCTCTGATCAGAATCCCGAATTCCTAACAATGTACATTCCCGCAATGGAGCAGAAGTCATGATCAACTCACGATTTTCAACATTTTCTTTTCTCGCAACAGCGACCGTTGATGAGAGTAGTTCTTTAGGGGTCGTTAGCATCCTACTCAGCTTGATTGTAATTTACTTTGCAGCCAAGTTAGGCGGAGAACTCTGTGTTCGCATTAAACTTCCGCCTGTTCTGAGTGAATTAGTGGGAGGGGTGATCTTGGGTATCTCCGCCTTGAATTTATTAGTGTTTCCGGAGACAAGCCCAATTGAAAGCTCAATGCTGTTTCAGCTACTCGGAAGACTTTCCAGCATCAATCTAGAGTCCCTTACATCAGTCTTTCAAATGCAAAGTCAAATGATTACAAATCTGGCTGAACTGGGTGTGATCATTTTACTGTTTGAAATTGGCTTAGAATCTGACCTCAAAGCATTATTGCGAGTTGGATCGCAAGCGACGATTGTGGCTTTAGTTGGGGTCGTCGTTCCGTTCTTGTTGGGCACGATCGGGTTAGTGTCTTTCTTTAGCATTCCAATGATCCCTGCTATCTTTGCGGGTGCAGCTTTAACGGCAACCAGTATTGGAATTACGGCGAAAGTTCTGTCAGAGTTGGGACAACTTCAGTCTACAGAAGGGCAAATTATCATCGGTGCTGCGGTGATCGATGACATTTTAGGCATCCTTATTTTGGCGGTTGTTACCAGTCTTGCTAAAACTGGAAACGTCGAACTATCCCATCTTGTTTACCTCGTCGTGAGTGCAGCTATTTTTCTCATTGGCGCAGTTTGGTTCGGGCGCTTTCTGAGTCCTTTCTTTGTGTCGATCGTGAATCAAATGCAAACACGAGGACAACTCTTGATTTCTGCACTCATCATCGCCTTTGTCTTAGCAGATATTGCTTCTCTGATTCACTTAGAGGCGATTTTGGGTGCATTTGCAGCAGGCTTGATTTTGGCAGAAACTGAGAAACGCGGCGTGTTAATGGAGCAAATTAAACCGATCGCAGATATGCTTGTTCCCATCTTCTTTGTTGTGATTGGCGCTCGTACCGATCTGAGTGTTCTAAATCCGTTTGTTGCAGAGAACCATCAAAGCCTAATCATTGCTGCGTTCTTAATCGTGGTGGCGGTTTTAGGAAAAGTGGTGACGGGCTTTAGTGTATTGGGTGAATCCGGTGTCAATCGTTGGGCGATCGGAGTTGGAATGATTCCAAGAGGTGAAGTTGGGTTAGTTTTTGCTGCGGTGGGTTCTGCGAGTGGAGTTTTGCCTCAATCTCTTAATGCAGCAATCATCGTGATGGTAATCTTAACAACGTTTTTAGCACCGCCCGGACTCCGAGCAGCGTTTGCTCAGACAGGCGAAATCTCTCAGGCATCGGGGTAAAGCAACAGGAAGAGAAGCAATGAAGACTATGTGCGGTTTCATAGCCTGACCTTAAAAAGTAGTTTTGACTGATTGGAACGAGGAAATTCTTCATCCCATTGTTTACACAATTAACGAGATGGGCAGTTCCTATCCAAGAAATCCAAGTAGAGAACTGCCCGTGCCAAGCAGCCCAACATTGCGCTGAACCGGAACGGAGCGTAGGTTGTGGTTGAGTTGCAAAAATTACTGCCGTCTGATTATCTTAAACGTTAGCCTGCTGGGTTATCGGTGGGGTGGTGATTTAAAGCTTTTGGTGAGACGATCGCACAAAGAGCAGATTGAAGCAAAATATTATGAGTACATACATTCGTAAAGCCCAATTACGAGATGTAGCTGCCTTAACTGAGCTACTTAGGTCTTTGGGTTGGTTTGCTTACATGGCATCAGAATCGAGCGAGATGACCTGCGAACGCATTACTCACCACCTCACGTTGTACAGTGCAAATGAAAGCCACTCCATTTACATAGCAGAGGAAAATAGAAAGATTGTAGGTTATGTTGCAGTTCATTGGCTTCCTTGTCTCTTTTTGCCTGCACCGGAAGGTTACGTTTCTGAATTATTTGTTTGCGAATCTGTTCGTGGGCAAGGCATTGGAACACAACTCTTAGAAGTTGTAAAAGCAGAAGCACAAGAGCGTGGATGTTCACGATTGATGTTAGTTAATAGTCGCAATAGAGATTCATACAAGCGCAAGTTTTATGAAAGGCAAGGATGGAAAGAACGTGAAGAGATAGCAAATTTTGTTTATGTGCTAAAGTGACTTACAATTCGCTTAGAGCGGACTGCCAAAGGATTGTAATGCTGAGTTCAATGTTACTTGCAGCCGCTGAATCGAGCCGTTAGCTGACTTCGTTTGGTCCGATAGGGCGTAGTTGAAAGTGTGCAATTTTCGACTGCCCAAACCGCCCAGACGGGCAAGATGTCCAGCCCACAAAAGCTGTTTAGGGATAGCTTGATTCGGACTGCTCAATGAGTCGCTGAAACGCGACTAAAGCTGCCCGATGCTGTTCCTCAGCAACCCAAGTGAAATCATTGTGTCCTGCACCTTCTACCCATAGCGAAAGCTTCGGTTCTGGTGCAGCATCGTAAAGCCTCTGTCCATGCTCTATAGGGATATTTGCGTCTGCCTCACCGTGCATGACGAGTACAGGGCAATTAACCTGAGAAATTCTTTCCAGGTTAGGAAACTTATCAAACGGCAAGATGGGGATAGGCACCACTACCCGAAAAGCTGAGGTAAAGGTACTTTCCAAAGCTAATCCCGCTACTGGATGGCGAGTCGCTAGCTCAACCGCTGACCCTCCCCCCACCGATCGCCCATAAAGGATAATTTGATCAGGAGATACCCCAAGCTGTTGGGTGAGATATTGGTAAGCCGTTTCTGCCTCTTCATAGGCATTGCGCTCACTGGGTCTGCCGTCACTGGTGCCATAGCCGCGATAGTCGTAGGCAAAAACGCTAAAGCCCCAGCTATGTAAGCGGTCTAACATCGGACGAATATCACCCAGGTCTTCGGCATTACCGTGAATGTAGAGCAGGGTATAGTCCGCTTCTGGGTTAGGTAGGTGTATCGCTGAAATTTTCTCACGGTCAGTGACAGGGAGTTTGAGAATTTCCGCTGTGTCTCGATAGCTGGCAGGCTGAGGCAAAAAATCATGCTGTCCGCCAAGAAAAACACATACACCATGAAAAAGGTGTAAATGAAGACGAGCGATCGCACCAGTCTTTTCCAACTGAGTTCCCCGATCAGTAGCTTTCTGAGTTTTGATTGTGGCATAACACCTACAGCAAAATTTGAAGATTGCCGCTATTTGAACCAGGTTTGCTTGAGTACATCACGCTCCCAATTTGCCAGTTCTGCTGCTGCCATGTAAGTGCTTTGGAGAAACGTCATTAAGGTGCGATCGGGATCTTCAGCTTCACGCACGGCATCCAGAGGCAAAATGAATTCCCCCAGTGCCTTATGATAAAAGGCTGATTCAGGCTGCACAGTTGCTTTACCAAATCCATCCGGCGTGGGATAGGCGTAAGAATAGAAGGCAGGATAGCCCAATCCTGCTCCGGGCCAAAAGCCAGCGCTACTCACTTCCTGGGAATAGGCTTCTTTAGCAACCGCATCGGGCAAGTTGGGAACACCACCCGGATGTTCTGGAGCAGGTCGTCCTGAAAAGCGAGTGACGGCTAAGTCAAAGCTTCCCCAGAAAAAATGCACGGGGCTGACCTTACCCGCAAAGTGAGAGCGAAACTCACGAAAGACGCGCTCACTTTGTAGCAGAATGCGCCAGCAGCGATTGGCACAGTCTGCATCGTAGGACTGGTGAGTTTCGTCCTGCTCAAACGGAATCGGATCGGTGACTTCATTCGGCGTGGTGTTGATCTTGATGGAAATATCAAGGTCAGTCAAAGCCTCCATGACCGCTTGGTAGAAATCTGCAACGGAGCGAGGAGCCAGTTCAACAGTGCGCTGTTGTCCTTCGCTGGTGCTGATTTGCAGTTGATGCTCAATGAAATCAAAGTCAATCTGAAAAACGCGGTTGTCGTAGGGAATCGTCGTCGTCGTTAGCCCCCGCGCCGTCAAATATAGCGGCAAGTGCCAGGAGTGATTGATCCAGGGAGTCTGCACCATCCGGATCTTGCCCACAACCTGAGTCCACATATGTAAGGTTGTGTAAGTGTCTTGCCAAGCATCCAGATCTAAGCTGGGCCAAAGATCAGACATGAGATTTACAATTTAGAGGAATCGAAGAAAAATTACAGTTTGTGAGAAGTTTAACACCTTAGTGTTTAGTTTTGAGCAAGCATTGGATTTTACCTTCACCTCAACTTGCGTCTAACTAAAACTATGGTTATCAGAGGCAGTCAACCTAGTAGGCTTGGGCGTGAATCCATCTACCCTTTGTTACTGTTTCAAAGCTTTGCCCTCATACGTCCACTTAAATGGTTTAGCCATCGTGCGATTGAAGTCATTGATGAATTCTAGAATCTGGGTTTTGAGGTGTGCTTTACTTATAAAGTCTGCTCGTCTAAATAGTTTACGAACTAAGATACTGAACCAGACCTCAATTTGATTCAACCAGGAACAATGCTTGGGTGTGAAGTAGAAGACGATTTTTTGGCTTGGGTCACGCAAGAAATCTGCTCGACTCTGCAGCGATTTGAGAATGCCCGATTTCCCCTTCACCCCCAAGTCAATCTCGATCCCTTCGGTTTGTGCCACAAATCGCACCAATGATTCAGATTGATGTTGGATTCCGGTCATCTCATCTAAATAAACCATTCTCTCTGACTCATTTGCTCACTCAATCGCAGTTAGGTAAACCTCACAAATGTCTTTAACTTTTTCGTCGAATTGAGAGTCGCGGGGAGATTCAACCAGTACTGTGACTGGTGTGGTTTTAAGTCTGCTTCCTTCATCAATCGCTCAACATGGCGAGGCAAAATGCTCTCAACAATACCTTGTTTTATCATTTCATCAGAGTATGTTCAGATTTTTGTGTAAATGCGGGCAGAATACCCGCATTTACACAAAAATTAAATCAGTCTCGACAAAAGAATAATGTCGGCTCTCAAGGCAATTTGCTGGGGGGTATTGTGGCGCTTGATAACCTGTTGCAGTTGTGTTCGTTCTGTCTCAGTTAGTTTCAAGGGTGTTGGAGCAAGTCTAGGCATGGTTTTACCCCCCATTGGTGCTTAAAGGATAGCTCTACTCTAGCCAAAGTCTACTAGTAAGGAAGAAACGAGGGGCTAACGGAGGCGATCGCACACTCTACAGAAATGGGAGAAAATTTGTGAGGGACAACGTTTTCTCTCGATCGCCTCTTGGCTCAATCTAGCCTAGATCAGCAGGTGTGATGGAGTTTGCATTGACACCCAACAACAGAGCTACACGGTTGCCATCAGCAATAATCAAAGTATTACTGCCTCGCTGCTGAAATACCAGGTTATTGAATTCCAGACCACCGGAAATACCCAGTTCGTCCACTCTATCTTGAAAATCACGAATAACATCATTGCCTCTTGGTTGCAGGACGAACGTATCGCGACCTGCGCCTCCAATGAGCCTATCGCGACCTGCACCACCGATCAAATCATCCTCACCTCTACCACCAGCTAGAACATCGTTGCCGCTACCACCGAAGAGGTCATCTTCACCATCACCACCAACCAGAATATCGTTTCCTGCCCTTCCAAACAGGTCATCCTCTCCACCCAGCCCAACAAGGCGATCGCGTCCTCTTCCTCCTATGAGGTCATCGTCACCGTTGGTGCCGCGAATTACGTTGATGCTATTGTTGCGTACAGGAGTGCTACTACTAATGGTAGTAGTGCCAGCACCACTGCCGCCACTACTACCCCCCAGGGTGATGGAGAAAGCATCAAACTCTTGTCCTTCAAATTCACCAGAAACAGTCAACTGTTCACCCACTGACACATAGCTTTGGGTCGCATCGCCATAGAGATCCCAGGCATCAACCGGGAGAGGGCGATTGCCCGTGTTTAAGGAGAAGCCATCTTCCCACACACGCTCTACGATGCCAGTCAGTGAGAAGCGGTTCTGTGCCCCGTCGCCATCATCATGGGAATAAGAGGCTGTGGCTGGCAGATTGAATACTGAATCATTCGTTGCTTGAGTGAGCGTGAATAGTTCTTTCATTTCTTCTAGTCTCGACTACGTTATGATAGAGATGTCAATTTACCTAAGGGCAAACCGCTGCACCGTTAGGATTGGTGATAGAAGAGGCATCAAATTCGCCTCCGTCAAATTCGCCTGTGACAGTTAGTTGATCGCCTACACTGACATGGCTTGCTGTAGAGTCACCGTAAACATCCCAGGTATCAACGCGGAGGGTGCGATCGCCTGTATTCAACCGAAAGCCGTCTTCCCATATCCGCTGCACCGTTCCGGTAAAGGAATTGCCTTGCTGCGCGTAGGCATTGAACATCACACTCACAATAGTCAGACCAGTTAACGTGATCAATGCTGCTGTAAATAGTTTCATTGGGATAATCCTCCATTTCCTGCGTTTTGCAAAGGATGGAACGACGCTCCTTACGGCATTGTTCTAGGGCAACACCTGGACGCAAGTAACCGTTCCATCAGTCCGTTCAGCCTGTGTTGGTGAACTGAATTTAGTCTAGAAGTTGAGTAGTAAGAGAACAGTAGGAAAACGGTAAGAAAGCTCTTACGATGTTATTGATGACGCTTCTTGGTAGCGCTTCGTGCTGCCTCTATCTTTCCGCCTTAGCCAATCTAACGATGGCTATATTGTTGAAAGGTGACGGTAAAGGTGGTGCCGCGTCCGGGCTGGCTTTGGACTGAGATTGTTCCGTGATGGCGGTGGACAATTTCCTGGGCGATCGCCAGTCCCAAACCTGTGCCTCCTATCGTGCGAGAACGCGACTTCTCCACGCGGTAAAAGCGCTCGAATAGATGAGGCAAATGATCTGGTGAAATGCCTATTCCAGTGTCGCTTACTCTGACTTGAATGCAGTGCCCCTGGACATCTGCCGTCAAACTGACCTGACCTAGAGCGAGAGTATGTTTCACCGCATTATCCAGCAAATTAAGAAACAGACGAATTAAATGATCGGGACTACCGTGAATTTTCAGGTCGGGCGCGATGTGAGTTGACAACTGAAGCTGCTGAAGATCCGCTAATGGTTGGATTTGCTCAGCGATCGCAGCCAATAGGTCACTTAGATCAATGGGTTCTAAATGCATATCTTGATGACGCTGCTCAAGCTGAGAGAGAAGTAAGAGATCGCTACTGAGACGAATCAAACGATCGACTTCCTGTTCAATAGCCCGCAGTGTTTCCTCATATACATCTGCGGTACGGGGTTGGTTCAGCACCACGTGCAATCGTCCCTTCAGGGCGGTAAGGGGTGTTCGCAGTTCATGGGACGCATCAGCCGTAAATCGCTTTTCATATTCAAAGGTTGCTTGTAACGAATCCAGCATCTCATCAAACATCGTTGCCAGCCGTTCCAACTCATCATCGGTAGTGCCCTGATAATGAATGCGCTGGGTTAGATCGCCACTGACCCTAACTTGCTCTGCCATTCGAGTGACTTGATCAATCGGTTTGAGGGCACGGTTCGCCAGAAATATCCCCCCTAAGCCCACCATGCTGAGAAGCAGCGGAAGTTTCAGGAGGTGTTGATTTAACAGGTTTTGTAAAGTGATATCAACGGGTTGAAGGGAACGAGCCACTTTTAACCATCCGCCTGGTCTGTCATCGCGCGGCAGTATTTCTTGAGTATAAATTCGCCACCGTTCATTCTCGGTAATGAGCGACTCAAAACCGGGCTGCAAGCCCTGCTGAGTCGGTAATGTAAGTGAATCGCCAAAGTGCTCTTTCACTGAGCCATCTTGTCCCAGCAAATAAATCTCGACCCCTGCGGTGTTCAATAAGGAGGTTAGAACTGGACCGTCCTGTCGGGGGTCAAACATGAGGGCATCAACCTCATCATCGAGATTTTTCAATGCTTGAATAGCAGTCACTTCTAGCGCATTGTCAATCTGATCGAGTAACGTCTGACGAAACTCAAGATACATGAAGCCGTCTGATATCAGCATGGAAAGCCCTGTCAGCAGGCTATACCAGGCAACCAGGCGTAACCGCAAATTTTGCCAGGGTTTCTGGTGCTTCATCATTGCTCAATCGGGCATTGGACTTTGGCAGTCAGCACTGATCCGATAACCCACACCCCGCACCGTTTGAATCAGCGAGGAAGACTCATTGCGATCAATTTTGCGCCGGAGGTATCCGACATATACATCAATCACTTTGAAATCTCCATAGAAATCAAAGCTCCAGACATTCTGGGCAATTTGAGTCCGACTGAGAACCTGATTAGGATGACGCATCAAGTACTCTAACAGGGAAAACTCGCGGGGGCTGAGTTCGATCAGGCGATCGCCCCGTTTCACCACGCGCTGAACTGCATCCATCTCCAGATTTCCCACTTGCAACAAAACATCCGTCTGTAGGGGAGGCCGCCTCAATAACGCCCGCAACCGAGCGAGCAATTCTGTGAAGTCAAACGGCTTAACCAGGTAATCATCAGCTCCTGCATCTAAACCCAATACCCGATCTTGTACAGTATCCCGTGCGGTTAACAGCAGCACCGGGGTCTGCAATCCTCGTTGGCGCAGATCTTTCAATATGCTCAGACCATCCAATTCAGGGAGCAGAACATCTAGCACAATGACATCGTAATCAGCGGCGATCGCATAGTTCACTCCTTCGCGACCATTGGAGGCAATATCTACGGCGTATCCTGCCTCGTTTAGACCCTGATGGATAAATCTGGAAATACTTGCATCATCTTCTACGACTAATACGCGCATACCCAGCTAACTTGTACTCTCCAATTAATGCATATTTACAGTTTCGTGAAAAGATAGTATCACCGATTTTTCCTTGAGTGGCGCGATCGCCCACCAACTAAAGCTTATGTCCAGTAGGGCAATCGCCAACAAGTGCTAACTAACACGTTACTGAACGGAATGTATCGACGTTGACGGCAAGATGCAAAGGTTATTTACGTCGGGTGCCCTTTGCCGTTATGTTCATCCTAGTAGGAGGTTCTTTCAGGATAAAACCTCTACGACAGGTTGGTATTCAGAGAGATCACTTGATCAGGTGCTAGAATGCCTCCGACTTTTACCGCGTCTAGGGTTCCGGTTCTTCAGGATTAAGACCGCTCACACTCGAAGAGGTGACTGATGTACGTAATTCCACCCCACCTTAGTTTGAGGGCTTCAACTGATGCTTAGCTTCGACGGTCTTTCTCTGATAAAGACCGATAGAATCAGCACATTTGTTACTCAATCTCAGGTGAGTATGGTTTCATCAATTGCAAGGGAATTTCACGCTATTCAGCTTACCACCCTCGTTCGACCTCCGGATCTTATTTAATCCGTGTCCCTAAGCTCAGTACCAAGCTGAGTAGATTCAATAACTAGTTGAGTTGTGTTTGAGCCAAGTTAAGTAGACTCTAAGCAAACTGATTGAGGTCTAGAACTTCGTTCAGTAGATTTCAAGATGAGTCAAGCAGTCCAAAAAACTAGCTGAGTAGTTTCTGAGACTAGTTGAGCAGGTTATAAAGACTAGTTGGTAGTATCCAGGACTAGTCGAGCAGTATCCAGGACTAGTCGAGTAAGCTGAAAAACTAGCTGAGTCGTTGTTTGCACCTACTCGACCAAATCTCCATCACAAAATCTCGTTGCGGCTGGCGGCTCCTAGCTGGTTGCTTTCTAAGCGGCTGAGTTCTCCGGGGGTGAGCGTGGGTGGAATTGAGGATTGGGTGCCCCATTGGGCGGTCAAGTTTTGTAGCAGAATGTCTTGCTGACTGCGGAGTTCGTCGAGGTTCCAGCCTCGGTTGATGATGGCAAACCAGACTAAGCCGCGATCGCGTGTCGAAATTGCCCCTGCCAGGGAGCTAACGTCTGCCAAAGTGCCCGTTTTGACAGTCGCCGAGATGGGAATGCGACGACCTGCTAGTGTGCCGCGATCGCGCCCAATCACCGGAAACAGGTCAGCTACGTTCAGGCTTTTGGGCTGCAAGTTGCGCTGAATTGCCGTCAGCATTGCAACGACGGCACGAGGCGAAATCCGATTTTCAACGCCCAGCCCAGAGCCATTAATAAGCTGAATTTCTTCGATTGGGACGTTTGCGGTGTTGGCGCAGAGTTGCGCTACCTGCTCAGCGCCGCCCAGCGAGTCTGCCAGCATCTCAGACATGACGTTGTTGCTGTAAATGTTCATTGCCTTGAGAATTTGTGACAGCGGCAATGAGCTGTGCCGAATCAGGGGTTGGGGGCTACGGCTGTTGACTTGCTCTAGCGGGGCAGCCTGCACTGAGCCTGCAATCACAACCTGGGGACGAGGCGTGTTGGATGGGAGCATTCGATATTGGTTTTCGACCTCACCTGACCAGAGCGTAGAGTTAATGCCCTGCCGCAGCAGGTTGCCAGCGGTTACAGGGTCGGTTTCATAGTTCATGGCAAAGTTGCCCGTGATCACCAGGTTTCCGGTAATGCGGTTGATTCCCGCCTGGTTGAGGGCGTTACCGAGGGCGATCGCCTCTTCCCACACAAAAAACGGGTCGCCACTGCCCTGCACAATCAGATCACCCTGCAACGTTCCTGCTTCAACGGGCCCGGTAGTGCTGATCAGGGTTTCAAACTGATGGTCGGGTTCCCAGGTGAGAAGTGCAGCCAGAGTCGTGGCAATCTTTGTGAGCGAAGCAGCGGGCAGCGGAACGTTTCCCTGGTTTTCTGCCAGAATTTGGTTTCCTTCCTGAATCCACACTCCCTGCTCCGTTGCAGGTAAATCTTGCTGAGTCAGTTGGGCGAGATGCTGCTGCACGGCAGTCTCAGCCTTTGCGTCTGGAGTAAACTCAGGCTGAAGCAAAACCTGCACCTGAATGGCATCTAACCAGGTTGACCAATTTGCCGATTTGAGCGTCTGAATTTCGGAAGCATTCAGCCAGGTCGAGAAAAAGTTTGAAAGCAACAGATCTAGCACACGTCGTCTTCCTTATAAGAGACTTGGAGTAAACCCGATAAAATGGGAATGGACTTGACTTGCGGGGCGTTTGTTCCGGTTTTGCTTAGTCAGGACTTACGTACTCCCCCTGTGTAACAAGGGGCTTAAGCCCCTTGTTGGCGTGGCGATCGCTTAATTCCACATTCTGCTTGCGTAAGTCCTGTTAGTTTTAGCGTTTATCAGCAGCCAGACCTAATCTATGGCTAGACCTGACCAAAATCAAGTATTGCGGCGTTTGCCGATTGTGGTAGGCGTTTTGGCAGGCTCGCTGCTGCTGATTAATCGCTTGCTTAATCCAGATCCAGGTGATTTTCAGGCACGGTCGGATGCATTGGGAATCATTGTCAGCGCCCTGTTAATTCTAACGGGCTTGCTGTGGCAGCAGGTACAGCCGCGATCGCCCGAAACTGTTGAGCTTGTTGGCGAAGAAGGATTTGAGCTAGCGCCAGACTTACCAGAACCCGTGAAAGTAGAACTGGCCTGGGCTTCTCATTTACTGCTGACCAATACGGTGACGCGATCGCTTGTCGTCTACTATCGGGGGCAAGTGCTGCTGCGACGCGGCATTTTAGCCCCCAACGCAGAAGTGAAGCCAGGAGACATTCTGAAGCGGGTGTTGGAAAAACAAAAGCCCGTGTATCTGGTCAGCCTCAAAATCTATCCAGGGCGAGTCGAATTTGATTACTTGCCGGAGAATACTCAAGGAGTGATCTGTCAGCCCATTGGCAGTGAAGGAGCGCTGATTCTTGCTGCTAATGCTCCTAGAAGCTACACGCAGCAGGACGAAACCTGGATCGCTGGGATCGCCGACAAGCTAGCAGATACCCTGAATCGATTTTCGCTAGTGTAACGAGGCTTGATTATGTGGAGATATTACTACGTGGAGACATTATAAATGGCGGTTTTGTACTGGTCGCTGGTTGCGCTAATGGTAGTCGGTGTGGTTGGAGCAGTTGTTCCGGGACTTCCTGGGACTAGCCTGGTTGTAGTGGCGATCGCCATCTGGGGCTTTGCTCAAGGATTTGCGGGACTGTGGATTCCAATTGCGGTCGCTATTACAGTCCTGCTGCTGAGCGTAGGCGTTGACTTGCTAGCAACCTACTGGGGTGCAAAGAAAGCCGGAGCTAGCAAATGGGGTCAGATTGGGGCAATTGTGGGCTTGCTGCTGGGATTCTTTGGGCTGCTGCCAGCACTGCCATTTGGCGGTCCCTTGCTGGGAATTCTCATCGGCCCACTTGCGGGAGCCATTATCGGCGAATACCTCTATCGGCAAGACCTGACATTGGCAGTCAAAGCCGGAGTTGGCATCGTGGTAGGGTCACTAATCGGCAACCTGATCCAGGGTTTGTTGGCGATCGCCGCTGTCGTAGTCTTCCTCGTCTCAACCTGGCCCCAAGTGCAAGCGTTTTAAGCAGAATAGCACTGACTTACGGGGTTAAGATCTGCGACTTCTGCGAGAAGTCGCAGATCTTAGCGCTCACTTTTTGCTTACTCCTCATCCCCCATCCACCAGCACTCTCAGAGCGACTTTCATCTCTTCAACGGTGGTTGTGGCGGTGCCAAACTGCCGCACGACGATGCTAGCGGCCAGGTTGCCTAGAACGGCTGCTTCCCAGGGAGATGCACCGACGGTAAGGGCGATGGTTAGCGCGGCGGCTACGGTGTCTCCAGCCCCAGTTACGTCAAATACCTCGGTGCGATTAAAGGCGGGGATTGCAGAATGATTGCCATCGCGGTCAAACAGGCTCATTCCTTCTTCGCCTCTGGTAATCAGGATGTGCTGCGCCTGAGTTAACGCTAGAAGGTCACGTCCGGCTTGCTCAAGCGCTGAAGGAGAGGCGATCGCATATCCCACTGCGAGTTCTGCTTCTGGCAGGTTTGGGGTAAATAAGAAGGCTCCTGTGTAACGGTGCAGTTCGGTTTGAGCATCCACTATGGTTTGAGCATGGGACAGGGCCGCCTCAACGACTGGCTGCGTCAAACCTCCATCGCCGTAGTCTGAGCAGACGATCGCCTGAGCAAACTTTGACTGCTGCTGAATGTATTCTGCTAGCCGAAGCTGTAAGTCAGCAGCAGGCAAGCTATCCGATTTGCGATCGATTCTCACAATCTGCTGCGTTACCGACTGACGGGCATGACCAGAGATGCGGGTTTTGGTGACGGTGGGGCGATCGCGGTCAACCAAAATCCCTTGCGTATCAACCCCGGCGGTTTCAAAAATTTGCCTCAGCGCTCTTCCCTGGTCATCTTTGCCGACTAGCCCAACGGCTTTGACCTGCGCTCCTAGCTTGGCCAAATTGTAAACTGCGTTGGCTCCCCCTCCTGGCACCTGTCGCGTCGTTTCATGCCGCAGGATTAAAACGGGAGCTTCTCGTGAAATTCGCTCTACTTGCCCCGTGAGGAATTCATCTAGAGTCAGGTCGCCGACTACTAAAACCTGCGATCGCCCAAAATTCTCTAAAAGTTGCCAGAGCCGATCGGCCGCAGATCGGAGTTGAGCAGTAAAGTCAGCTTCTAAAAACATAAGGCGGAGGACAGGAGGATTGAAAGAGTAGGGGCGATCGCCCCGATCATAGATGAATGGGGGCGATCGTATCCTCTCAATCTCTAATCCTTAACCCTAATCTCTAATTACCTGAGATCAGCGGCGCAAACAACTCCTTAGGAATTACACCGTGAATTCCCTTGACGATATCGACCACCTGAGAAACTTCAAAGTCGATTGCTGCACTGCCAAAGAGAATTTTCTAGTGCTAATTCAAAAATGACACAGTAGAATCTGTATCCCTTTTGCCAAAACGTATCCTATAACACAACGCCTACTTAAAACTCAAGAGAATCTGAATCTTACGAGATCCACAAACTGTTTACGGATAGCCCTGGATTCGGTTGTGCATATGCGAATTCTACTCGTCGAAGATGATGCGAGGCTGGGCGAGGCGCTTTTGGAGGCGCTGACTGACCAACGCTATGTTGTTGATGTTGCCAGAGATGGCGAAAAAGGGTGGCAGCAGGTCACAACGTTGCCCTATGACTTAATTCTGCTGGACGTTACGCTGCCAAAGTTAGACGGCATGAGCTTGTGTCAACGTCTGCGTATCCAGGGTTATCACCAGCCGCTGATGATGCTGACGGCCCGCGATACCAGTGCTGACAAAATTGCTGGGCTGGATGCGGGAGCCGATGACTATGTGGTGAAGCCGTTTGACCTGCCGGAACTGTTGGCGCGAGTTCGAGCGCTGTTGCGGCGCGGTGGTTCTGGTTCGTCTCCAGGAATGCAGTGGGGCAGTTTGCGACTTAACCCCAGTACGTATGAGGTGCAGTATGGCGATCGCCCCCTCCGTCTCACTCCTAAAGAGTTCTCGATTCTAGAATTGCTGGCTCGCAATGGTCGCCGCGTTCTCAGTCGGGCTGCTGTAATTGAGCATATTTGGTCTTTGCAGGAACCCCCCGAAGAAGACACAGTTAAGACTCATATCAAAAGTTTGCGCCAAAAGCTCAGAGCCTCCGGTGCCCCTGAAGATCTAATTGAAACGGTGCATGGGTTAGGATATCGGTTAAAGCAAATTTAGCCGCTTTTCTAGTAAGGTGTGTCGCTGCTGATCTTTAACCTGTCGAACAGCAAGGGCGATCGCCTTTTGTGGCCCCACCAAAATCGCTAGTTTTTTGGCACGGGTCAGTCCGGTGTAGATCAGATTTCGGCTGAGCATTAAGTAGTGCTGCATATAGAGCGGTAGAATCACCACCGGATACTCACTTCCCTGACTTTTGTGAATAGTGACTGCCCAGGCAAGGGTAATTTCGTTCAGGTCGGCATAATCATAACTCACCAACTTGTCTGTAAACTGCACACTCACTTCCTGTTCTTCAGGGTCAACTGCTGCAATCACGCCTAAATCTCCGTTGAACACTTCACGGTCATAGTCATTTACTTTTTGAATGATGCGATCGCCCACCCGCAACACCATTCCCCCTCGCTCAATCTGCGCTTTTGTGGCACTGGGCGGATTAATCAGCGCTTGCAGCACACCATTCAAATTGCGCGTCCCAACTTCCCCTCGCGTCATCGGACATAGCACCTGCACCTCTCGCGCCACCTCAAACCCCAGTTGGGGAATCAAATCATTAATTAAATCGCGGATTGCCTGAATTCCGTCCTGTGGCTCTGGTGCGCCCAGCCACAAACAGTCTGATGTAGGCGTATCAGAAACAGGTTCTAACTTGGGAAACTGCCCTTGATTGATCCGGTGGGCGTTACTCACAATCTGGCTAGTCTGAGCCTGACGAAACACTTGTGTGAGTCGCACCACTGGAATTTTTTCAGACGCAATCAAGTCCTGCAAAACTGCTCCTGGCCCGACGCTAGGCAACTGGTCAATATCTCCCACCAATAACAGTTGAGCATCCAGAGGAACCGCTTTGAAAAGTGAGTTTGCCAAGAATAAATCCAGCATAGAAGCTTCGTCTACCACGATCGCCTGCGCGGGAATCGGATACTCCTGATCGCGCTTAAACTTCATTGTTTTGGGATCAAACTCCAATAAACGGTGAATTGTTTTAGCAGGTTGCCCGGTCATTTCACTTAACCGTTGGGCGGCTCGTCCCGTAGGGGAAGCCAGGGCGATCGCCTTCCCCATTGCTCGCCACAGCGCCACAATCGTGCGCGTCGTAAAGGTCTTACCGCAACCCGGCCCACCCGTGAGAATCAGGACTCGCTGACTGGCAGCCATTTCAACCGCATAACGCTGCTGCTCTGAAAGCTGCAATCCTGTTTTTTCGGTGAAGCGATCGAGCCAGCGCTGCACACGCGGCAGGTCTGCACTTAGGGGCTGACTGAGTAACTGTTGCGATCGCTCTGCCAGTTTCTTTTCTGCCCCATAAAAAGCAGGAGCATAATAAACCTGTGTTTCGCTATTGGGAATTGCTTCCTCAACCAGTTCTCCATCACTCACCATCTGTTGCATGATCGAGGCTACCTGTGTGGGTTCAGGGCGGTGATCAGCAATTTCAAGCCGTTTCACCACTCGACTCACCAACTCATCTTGGGGCAAAAAACAGTGCCCTTCTTCAGAGGCTTCGGTTAACACATGAAGCGTGCCGCTGCGATAGCGAAACTCAGAATCGGGGGCGATTCCCAGGTTGCGGGCGATCGCATCTGCCGTGACAAAGCCAATGCCATACACGTCCGTTGCTAATTGATAAGGATTGCGCGTTACGGTGGCGATCGACTCATCGCCATACTGCTTATAAATCTTAACTGCGTAGGTGGTTGAAACTCCGTGCCCTTGCAGAAACAGCATGACTTCTTTAATGGCTTTCTGTGTCACCCAGGCCGCTTGAATTAACTTCACTCGCTTTTTGGCAATCCCCGGCACTTCTACCAGACGCTCAATCTGGTGTTCAATTACCTCCAGCGTTTCTAGCCCAAAGTGCGCCACAATCCGCTTGGACGTGACTGGGCCGACCCCTTTAATTAAGCCACTGCCCAAATACTTTTCAATTCCAGTTAAGGTAGCGGGTTTAGTTTCCCGATATTGAACAACCTGAAACTGCTGTCCATATTTGGGATGTTCTCGCCAGGTGCCGTGAAGCTGTAAGGTTTGCCCCGCTTGAATATTGGCAAAGTTGCCGACCACTGTAATTAACTCACTGGTACGAGGTGCCTTCAGCCGCGCCACCGTATAGCCCGACTCCTGAGAATGATAGGTCAACCGCTCCACCACCCCTTGCAATGGCTCAATCTGAGACGAAGCAGGAGAATCGTTTGATGGCTCAGAAGCGGAGGTTGGTGCTACTCGATAGTTTCCAGATGAGTTCGACACAGCAATCGTTAAGGAGACTCTCTCTTAGTGTAATGCAGCAGAAATAGGGCGCGATCGCCCCTCCTCATCTGAATTGAGAAAAGGCGATCGCCTTTTGTACTAAATGTCTCTTGTAAGGGCGTAGCATTCGGTAAGTAGACTCTGGAATAGACCGAGAATCCTTGCCCGAATGCCACGCTCCTACAGTCTTTTGGGTGACAAATCAGGTTTTTCAAATGTTCTCTGATTCAGGTGAAAAGGTTGAACAGTGTAATGCCACAGTCCTCAAAGTCACGGGTATTTCGTGTCACTAAAGTAAGTTGATGAATCCGGGCAGTTGCAGCAATTAATATATCTGCTTGAGAGCGAGTTTTTCCCTGAATTCGTAAATGTCCGCGTAACTCACCAGAACATTTTGCAATTTCGACAGTGATAGGAATAATACGACAGTAATTTGTAAGAAATCCCTCAAACCAAGCTTGAATTCTAGCGTTAGGTTTTGAGGCTAAGCCATAAATAATTTCTTCCAGCGTAACGACCTTAGTGCGATGGAGGAAATTCCTGCACTCCAGTTCAACACGCTTGGATTAGGCTGAGGCCGTGCCAGTTCGCTAATAATGTTGGTGTCACATAAAAGTGTCGTAAAGATTTTCAGCAAAAACATTTGAACGATCTTGGCGAGGAGGAACTTCAAGTAAATAATTTTCTTCCTCACAAAGCTGATAGAGTTCAGCAAATGCGTCAGCCAGAGATTGTTTTTGTTGCTGCTGCCAGTCCAAAAACTTTTGAAGTGTCTCAGGCTCAATGACTGCTGCTACAAGCTGGTCTTGCTTGTAAATGAGCTGAGGTTCTTCAATTGCAGCGTTAAGGAGTTTTGGAAAATTCCGCTGTGCTTCTTCGAGTTTCCAAGCCATCTGGATTACCTCTTGAGCTAAAGTTTAATTCAAACGGGTTCAATCCTGCTCAAATTGTAGGCTATTCTCTTTGCCGTCAACTTTTGGAAGCGATCGCCCTCAACGGTTAGCGACTCAACCAGGCGATCGCCTCTCGAATCCAATCTTCTGCGTCTGCATTTTTAGATAATGCGGTCTTCTGTCCAACGGCTCGTAGCGCCTGCATGATTTCGCTGGTGGTGTAGCCTAATGCCAGCAAAGTCATTTCGACATCTTCCTGAACAGTGGTTGCCGGGGCAGCATCGGGCAGGGTGGTCAAGCCAGACTGAAGCCGCCAGTCTGCTAGCTTTGCCTTGAGTTCCAGGGCAATTCGCTCGGCAGTTTTGGTGCCCACTCCAGGAGTCCGCGACAGCAGGCGGGTGTTGCTGCTGACGATTGCCTGCACCAGGTCTTGCAGCCCTAACGTATCTAATAGAGCAACTGCCAGTTGAGGTCCTACGCCGCTGACGCTGACGAGTTGGCGAAACAGGTCGCGTTCTGCCATTGACTCAAAGCCAAACAGCACCATCTGATCTTCTCGCACCTGTAGATGAGTGAAGACCTGCACCACCTCGCCAACCGGAAACGTCTGAGTCATACGGGGAATCACCTGTAGCTCATAGCCAATCTGGTTGACTTCGAGCGTGAGAATCACCCGACTGCTGCTGATTTTTTGAATTGCGGCGAGAGTGCCTTTGAGGTAGCTGATCATTCAACCGGGTGGGCGGAGCAGTTCTTAGCCAATCTAGCTGAAAAAGCCAAAATGCTGTAAGCCCTCTAGAATACCACCTGCACAGTGAGACTGCGCTAAGTAGCGATCGCCCGATGGGTTTTCGTGATGCCAGTTGAGCAGCTCTGGCTGAGCGTTGCCGACGATGATGCCGCGTGAGTGATTTGCCTGAAACATCGACAAATCGTTGCCCGAATCGCCACAAACAACGGTTCTTTCCCTGGGCATCTGAAAGCCTTGCTGAAGGAACCCAACGGCTGCTCCTTTGTTTGCCCGCTTTGGCAAAATGTCCAGGTCATGCCCGCTGCTGTAGACCAACTGAGCGTCTAAGCCCTGGTCTTTGAGTTCCGCTTCCAGGCAAGCCAATACTTCTTTAGACGCAGTTTCTTTCAGGAAATAGCTGGCTTTAAAGTCTCCCTGTTCCGTTTGCGGTTGGGGGGTCAGGTCGTTGAATTGAGCGGCGATCGCCCTGATCTTGTCTCGATCCCAGCGCTGTTGAGTTGGCTTGTCCAGGTGGGGTCGGGCGTATCTCCATCCTGGCGATAAATTTCGGTGCCTACTGCCAGAACCAGCAGGTCAGGTTTGATTAGCGGTTTCTCAGAGCGCAGTTCTTCAAACAAAGGGAGCGATCGCCCTGTCGCATAGACAATCACCGTGCCGTGTTCCTCACGATGCTGAAGCAACTGGTGATTGAGTCTTTCTAGCGCCTCATCATCCCCCACCAGAGTATTATCCAGGTCGGTTACAAACAAGAATCTTGCCACAGTCCCCCCTTACTATTCACGCTACCGCAAAAACTGCTGAGGCTAACGAGATCACAATACACTGCAAGGGTGCTTCTTCGCTGTTTCCTAGATCGCTTGCTAATGAACTCTTTTCGCCGAAAGCTGCTTGCCGGGCTGCCCCAACTTGATCATCGCGTTTGGATTTTGATTGCAGGTCGTCTTCTATCTCAAGTTGGGAATGGATTTACCTTATTCTATGCGCCGATTTTCTTTGTCAACCAGGTTGGGCTATCTGCAACAATCGTCGGCATTGGCATCGGCAGCGGTTCCATTTCGGGCGTGCTGGGGCGGATTTTGGGTGGCTCGTTTGCCGACTCGCCTCGCTGGGGGCGCAGAAAAACCCTACTGCTATCGGCGGCGGTTTCTGCCCTGGCAGATGTGTTTTTGGCACTCACTTACGACTTTCCCATTTTTCTTGTAGGTAACTTGCTGATGGGGCTGGGGATTGGGCTGTATTGGCCCGCGACCGAAGCCGTTGTCGCCGATCTAACCACGCCCGACCAGCGCAATGAAGCCTTTGCGCTGACGCGATTGGGAGACACGGTAGGACTAGGTTTGGGCGTTATAGTCGGTGGCGCACTCCTTGAACTGACAGGAATTTATCGCGCTCTGTTTGTGATCGATGGACTCTCATTTTTAGTGTTTTTTGGAATTGTGTATGGGGCGATCGCTGAAACCGTCAACACCGAGCAGGGCGATCGCTCCCTATTTAAAGGATGGGGAGTAGCATTGCGCGATCGCACCTTACTCATCTTTGCTCTGGTAAATATCCTGTTCACCACTTACCTATCGCAGATTAATAGCGCCATGCCGCTCTATTTCACTAACTTTGTGCCCGTGAGCAGCGATGCATCGGGCTTTTCTACGTCTACCATCAGCACCTTATTTTCCTGGCACATTGTTTTGGCGGCGCTCACTCAGCTTCCCATTGCTCGTTTCCTCAATCGGTTTAGCCGTGTGCAGGCGCTCATCTGTTCGGCGCTGTTTTGGGGAGTTGGGTTTCTACTCATCTGGACGACTGGCATTGCCCCAGCCAGTCACTTACTTTGGGCAGTGTCGGGTTTAAGTGTGATGGCGATCGCCACCGCCGCTTACAACCCATCCGCTTCTGCCCTTGTTGTCGATCTGGCACCCGAATCTTTGCGGGGCGTTTACCTCTCAATCAACTCATTGTGCTGGGCAGTTGGCTATTTTGTTGGGCCAACAGTCGGCGGCTGGGCGATGGATCAAAATCGCGGAATTGCCCAAACCTTCTGGATTGCCTCCGCCCTAAGTGTCCTGGTTGGAATTGCGATTTTGCTTTACTTAGGCAAAGTTATTCGTCGTTTAAGTTGAGGGGAGTTGAGGGAATCCGTGCTTCGCGTCATCAGAACATTACTTTTTCGTAGCCCGTTATTTTCAAATTGGGATAAGATAGCTTGAACTAAACCAAAATCCATTCGCAAGGCTGGTTTTCTGCGTAAAGAGCTTGGCGTTGTAGATGGAAAAAGCATCTTACTCAGCCTTTAAATCCGCCATGAAACTAGCCGCACGCATCAGTCAGGTCACGCCCTCTTTGACATTGGCAATTTCTGCTAAAGCAAAGGCGATGAAAGCGGATGGCCTCGACGTGTGCAGCTTTAGTGCGGGTGAACCAGATTTTGATACGCCTGACCATATCAGGGCGGCGGCAAAGGCGGCTCTGGATGCAGGCAAGACGCGCTACGGCCCGGCAGCAGGGGAGCCAAAACTGAGAGAGGCGATCGCCCAAAAGCTGCAAACCGATAACAGCCTGTGCTATGGCGCAGAAAATATCATCGTCACCAATGGCGGCAAACAGTCTTTGTTTAACCTGATGCTGGCGCTGATCGAATCCGGCGATGAGGTGTTAATTCCGGCTCCTTACTGGCTAAGCTATCCCGAAATGGTGAAACTGGCAGAAGGAACTCCAGTGATTTTGCCAACTACCGCCGAAACGGGTTTGAGAATCACAGCAGACCAGATCCGGCAAGCCGTTACGCCTAAAACCAAGCTGCTGATTTTAAACTCACCGTCCAACCCAACGGGAATGGTATATACGCCTGACGAAATTCGGGCGATCGCCGATGTTGTGGTTGAGAAAAACCTCTGGGTCGTTTCTGACGAAATCTACGAAAAAATCCTCTACGACGGAGCCAAGCATCTCAGCATCGGTGCGGCTGGCCCAGAAATCTATGAGCGCACCATGACTAGCAGCGGTTTCGCCAAAACCTACGCCATGACGGGCTGGCGAATTGGCTACCTGGCAGGGCCACCCCAAATTATCCAGGCAGTCACGACCATTCAAGGACACAGCACCTCAAACGTGTGTACCTTCGCTCAGTATGGGGCGATCGCCGCCTACGAAGGCTCTCAGGACTGCGTTCAGCAAATGCTATCTGCCTTTGCCCAGCGGCGACAGTTCATCCTCAATGCTGTCAACACCATTCCCGGCTTAAGCTGCCCGAAACCAGACGGAGCCTTCTACGTCTTCATCAACATCAGCAAAACCGGAATGAAATCCCTCGACTTTTGCAGCGCCCTGCTGGAATCTCATCAGGTTGCCGCTATTCCCGGCATCGCCTTCGGCGCAGATGATCACATTCGCCTCTCCTACGCCACCGACATGGACAGCATTCAGAAGGGAATGGAGCGGTTGGAAGCGTTTGTAAGAGATAAGGGATGAGGGATGAAAACGGAAATTTTTCGTTCCCTTTCTTGTTCCTGGCTTCTAGCCAGGAATGCAGTTCTGGAGGCTCTGCCTCCAGTTGCAGCTAGAAGAGGCAGAGCCTCCGAAACGGCATTTCCAGGCTTTGCCTGGAAACGAGCAAAGCAAAGCCTGAAAACAAGCAATCTTCGTACTGCCATACCTTTCATCCTTCATCCTTCCGCCCTCCTCCTTCCGCCCTCCTCCTTCCGCCCTCCTCCTCCCCTCCGCCCATGATTCCTATTGCAGACAATTTGCCTAACCGCAAAATTCCAGCCATCACCTATCTGCTGATTGCGGTGAATGTGGCTTGGTTTGCAGTGGAGCTAAAGCTGGCAAACGAGGGTGAATTGAGCGATTTTCTAAGCACCTGGGCAGTCGTTCCCGCGCGGATCGTCAACCTAGCAACCGATATGCTGGACGGAAGCTGGATCGCGGCCGTTCTCATTTGCATAGTTACTGTGCTGGGACTGTTTTTACACAGTGGCTTTGCTCATCTAATCGGAAATTTGTTGTTTTTGTTTGTCTTTGGTCGCCGAATGGAGGAGCTTCTGGGGCACGGGAGATTTCTCCTGTTTTATTTTGCCTGTGGCATGGTGACGAGTGCAGTTCAGGTCTGGAGTGAGCCAACGCTGGATGTACCGCTGATAGGGGCAAATGGGGCGATCGCAGGCATCCTAGCCGCCTATCTACTCAGCTACCCAAGAGCAAAAATCGAAACCATCGTACCGCTGGTAATTCTTTTCATTCCGATTGAGCTACCCGCGCTGTTTTACCTGTTTTGGTGGTTTGTGCAGCAGATTTTTTATGGCGTTAGCACCCTCAATGTAGAAGCGAGTATTAATTCAGGCAGCTTTGCCTACTGGATGCACAGTGCCGGGATGGCGATCGGAGCGGTCTTGTTCTTTTTGGTGAGGCGAACTAGTACGCGAACTAGCTCCAATTGAACTGGACTCCCAGAAACTCTTCTAGCTGCTCATTGTGGGGTTTGAAATATTCGCTCAAGGTTTGACGAATATCATCACTGGGTTGGGATTTGTACTCGCCGGGATAATGTTTTGGATAGCTTTTAAGCTGATATTCAGGCAAGTTCAAAAACTTAAAGGTTTGCTGTACGACTGTTGCAGAATTAGCGTACAGGTCTTCACTCTTAATAATCAGGAGTTGCTCTCTTGGGAACAGAGATATCCACCGCTTGAGGGCATAAACGTAGAGACTATTGAGCAAATAGTTCCACGATCGCCTGAAATAGGTTCCATCCATTAAAGTTGCTTCTGTTGCATCTTTGAGAATGTCTATTTCTGCATGAATTGCTTCTTCTAAAGAACGTTTTTCGTAACTTGCTCTCACAATATCGTAGTAGTGAGAAATGGTGCGATCGACTGGATTTCTGAGAAGAACAATTAATTTCGTGCTTGGGCAGGAAGTAAATAGCCGCTGGTCTGCCTGTGGAAACATCAGGTAGCAGGGCGTAGCGTCTCCAGTGACAAATCTTTGACCCTCAATTTCAGGAGCAAAATAGGAGCGATACCAGGGTAATCCGCAGTTAAAGTAGTGGCTAAAAAAGTTAATTTCTTTTTCTAGAGGAGGGATAACTTGAGGATGTTCAGCAATGTATTTGTAGAGTGAAGTCGTCCCAGCTTTCCCAACCCCAATAATGACAAAATCTGGATTGCGAGGCTGGTCAAACTTCCAGGACAGGTTAACCAGGTGAGGTTTGGCAGCGATCGCCTGACGATAACAAGCCTGCTGATAATATGAAATTGCTTCATCGGGCTGGTCTTTAGTAGACAAAGCATTTCCCAACTGAAAATAACTCCACCAGTTATTAGGGTTCAGTTGAATCGATGTTTGATAGCAGGAAATCGCTTCATCTAGCTCCCCTCTTTCTAAAAAATCCTTTTTAACCCAGGGATAAAACCGATGGGCGATGCGTCGGGTAAAGATATCTCCTAGCCTTTCGTAGCCCCCATAGAAATTTGGATTAAGTCGAATAGTTTGACGATAACAGTAAACTGACTCTTGCCAGCGTCGCTGTCCCGCCAGAGCTTCACCCAACAAATAATAAGACCAGCAAAATTCTGGGTTTAAATCAATTGCCTGACGGTATGCCGCGATCGCCTCATCCAATTCTCCCACCTTCGCCAAGCTGCGTCCTAGCTGATAGGGAGCGGTGAAATCTTTAGGGTTTAAATCAATCGTTTTTCTGTAATAAGGAATAGCAGCTTGAACCTGATCTTGCCGTTCTAAAATGTCTGCCAGATACAAGTAAGACAAATAGAAATCTGGGTTGAGTTCAACGGCTCGACGGTAACACTCTGTTGCTTCTTTAAGCCGATTTAAGACGGCTAATACTTCTCCAAGCCGCTGATGTGACCAGTAGGAGTCAGGGTTCAGTTCGATCGCCTGACGGTAGCTGGCGATCGCCTCTTCTGTTTGCCCTCGAACTGCGAAGGCTTCGCCTAATGAATGGTGCGATTCGACATCGGTGGGTACGAGTTGAATGGCGTGTTGAAAGCAGGCGATCGCCTCCTCTAATTGCTTTTGCTCCAGCAGAACTTTTCCTAGCGCATAATAAGCATCAAAAAAGCCTGAATTTAGCTGAATTGCTTTACGGAAATAGTAAGCTGCCTCGCGATGATGTCCTTGTTGAACCAGGGACTGCCCAAGCTGGTAGTGAGTTAGCGCAGAGTTTGGATCTAGGGCAACAGCCTGACGGTAGGAAGCGATCGCTGCCTGCTGAAGATACTGTTGTTCGACCAGCACGTTTTCTAACAGTTGTTGAAAAAGCTGATGGTCTGGCTGAAGCTGAATCGCTTTTTCAAAACACGCTTTTGCTTCGTCTAAATTTCCCTGTGCCTGTAGAGCGCTGCCTTTTGTCTGGTAGGTTTGGGCATCATCAGTCCCGATTTTGAGGGCGCGATCGCAAGCTAGAATTGCCTTTTCAAACTGCCCGTGTAGATACAAAACCTCCGCTAGAGTGCTGTAGGCTTGGGCATTTCGAGGGTTTTCTGTGAGTGCTTGTTTACAGGTGGCGATCGCTTCTTCAAGCGGCGGCAGTTGCGCCTGAAAGTTACTATCAAGCGGCGGCTTGGATGAACTTAAATCAATTGATGAAGTCATGATTGCCACCCACTTTCTTGAGATGTTTGAAAAGTAGTTAATGTCCCCTGTAAGGGCGTAGCATTCGGCAGGTAGACTCTGGAACAACCCAAGATCTTTGCCCGAATGCTGCGCCCCTACGAATGTCGCTTAAACACTGAGCAAAAGAGACAGTGCATTGTTATGCCAGGTTAAACCATTATCTAGAACTTTGAAGCCAGCGACTTCACACATTGAGCGCAAAGCATGGGCCGTTGGCAACCACCACCAGGGCGCAAAATCATCTAGATTATAGTCGGCAGGCTGAGTAATTCCCATGACTGCCATGCCGCGTTCTTTAATCATAAATTGCTCCCAGTAGACGGTCAAAATTTCCCGTTCTGATTCACTCAATGCTGGGACAAACATCACCCCCGAAGGTGGAATTTGATACCGCCCTTTTTCGTTTTCAATAACTTCTTGAGTAATGGCAGAGGTGAGGACTAAATATTGACCTGTAATCTTCCGTAGGGCGACGAGCATTTGCATGGGATGAGGATGGTGATAAAGCACACCTGCACAGTGAACTACATCGTAAGGTTTACCAATCTCTTCTATTTGAATGTCGCAAATGTCCAGGCTGAGACAATGATATTTATCGATATTCAGGCTCACCATTCGATCGTGAAATGCCTGCCATAGGTACTGATGTTCGGTCATGGAGGCCGCATCGATCATGGTCAATTCGGTTGCGCCAAACTGTTTGGCAACGGATACTTTTTCGCTCACCGTACCCCACAAACCACCGACTTCTGCAAAGGTTTTACCCTGTACAACTCGCGCAATGTACTGATCACGAATATCGGTCAAGTTGAGTTGAGGTGCCATCATAATGGGTTGAATTTTCAAGAGTTATTGGGGCTTTTTGTTCCAGGGTTGTCTAAACAGTGACTTAACCCATCGGTTGAGCGGTATCCAGGTTTGAGCAGATAGATATTCTGCTGATTCTAAGATTAACTCCTCTGAGGTGATTTTTGATGCTTCTGAGTAGGTAGCGATCGCCATTTCGCTCTCTTCAGAACAAGGCACTAAAACGCCCTCGACTGCTTCAACCGATGCCAATGAATCTGCTGCAAGCCCAACCATAGCGGCATCAGAAATAGCTCCGGTCGCAATGAGTTCAGCTTGAGGGGATGTTGATTCATGCTGTAGCTCTAGATAAATTTGTGGGTAGCTATTTTGTAGAGGTCGCAAAATTGACTCTAGCAAATCGGGATTTAGCTGGACGGCGTGGCGATAGGGGGACAGCGCTTTTTTCGGCTTGTTTTGTTCAATTAAGCTGTCGCCTAATTGCCGCAACACCTCTGCCAGTTTCACCTGAATTAGAGTCGAATCGGGCTGTCGATCGAGTGCAATTTGATAAATGATAATTGCCTGGTTGAATTGCGTTTGGGCAACCAGGGCATCTCCCAATTGTAGATACCAATCCGTTTGCTCAGGCTGCAATTCGATCAGCTTGTGATAAGGCTGGAGATTGTCTGGATCGATGTGAATTGCCTGCTGTTGAGCGGCGATCGCCTCTTCGACTCGCCCCTGTTTGGCTAATACTTCACCCAGGCGCGAATAGGCCCAGGATGCCTGAGGGTTAAGCTGAAGCGCCCGCTGGTAAACAACTGTCGCCTCTTCCAGATTGCCCTGCCTGGTCAGCGCTTCAGCTAGAGCAGTCTGAATTACAAAGGAATGGGGTTCTAGCTCAACGGCTTTGCTGTAGCAGGCGATCGCCTCCTGCCACTGGCGCTGGCGGGTGAGACTGTCTGCCATGAAGTAATAAGACCAGGAATGGTTGGGGCTAAGATCAAGCGTTTTTTGGAAGGAGGCAATGGCTTCTTCCAAGTGTCCCTGTTGCGCCAGTGCTTTGCCCATGTGGTGATACGACCAGGGAATCTCTGGATTGAGGGCAATCACTTCCCGGTAGCAGGCGATCGCCTCTTCCCAGCGGCCCTGTTTTGCCAGCGCTTCCCCCAAACACTGATGGTGCCAGACAAACTCAGGCTTCAGGTCAATCGCGGTTTGGTAACAGGCGATCGCAGGCTCTAGCTGATTGTGTCGCTCTAGCACTTTGCCCAGTTCAAAATGCGCTTCGGGGTAGTCGGGCTGAAGCTGAATTGCCATCTGACAAAAGGCGATCGCACCATCAATGCGTCCCTGCTTGCCGAGGGTCAGTCCTAGTTTAAAGTGCAGTTCAGCATCATCTGGCTTGAGTTCCAATGCCCGATGGTAAAGCTGCACATCATCTGGGTGTAGCTGAATTGCCCGAACGTAGCAGTCAAAGGCGCTTTGTAAATCGGCCTTAGCCCGCTGCTGGAGCGCATCGCCCAGTTTTTGCTGAAGCGCGGGCAGATCGGGCTGCATTCGCAGGGCGTGACGGTAGGCGGCGATCGCCCCTTCCCACTGCTGCTGTCCGGCTAGCGCATCGCCCAGGTTGACGTGCGACCACTGATAGTTGGGGTTTAGCTCATTTGCCCGCTGAAACGCATTGGTCGCCTCTTGCCAGCGTTCTAGTTGCAGCAGCGCGTTGCCCAGGTTGTGGTGCGACCAGGAAAAATCAGGCTTTAGCTTGATTGCTCGACGGTAAGCCGCAGCCGAATTTTCCCACTGCTGAAGGTGCAGCAGCGCATTACCCAGGTTGTAGTAAAGCTCCCAGCCATTTGTTTGAAAATTTATTTGAAAATTTGTCGCCTTTTGGTAGCAGGTGGCGGCTTCTTCCCAGCGTTCGTGCTGCGCCAAAATTTTGCCCAGGCTGTGATAGGAATCTGCGTTGGGCTGAAGCTGAATGGCTCTGCGGTAGGCGGCGATCGCCTCTTGCCAGTTTTGCTGCCGACCCAGCGCCTCGCCCAAATTGTGATACGCCTCAGAAAAGCTGGGGTTTTGCTCTAGAGCGCGACGATAGCAGACCATCGCCTGCTCTAGTTTGTCTTGCTCTAACAGCGTGTTGCCCAGCGTCAGGTGTTCCTCTGCCGTTGCCCAGTGGGGTTCCAGGGTAAAGGACTGAAACCAGGTATCTGCCGCCAGTTCTGGCTTGTCGATCTGCTGCCAGACTTGAGCTAAGCTGCGGTGTGCTTCGGCAAAGTTGGGCTTGAGGGCGATCGCCCGCTGATAGCAGGTCAGCGCCTCCTGCCACTGGCGGTTTTGCGCGTGCAGCGTACCCAGGCTGGTCAGCACGTCGGCGGTCGGCTGAATTGCTAGCGCCTCGGTGTAGTGCTGCTGGGCCTCGGCGAGTCTGCCTTTGGCTTGCAGTGCCTTGCCCAGGGTGGCGTGAGCCGCAGCAGTTTGCCGCTGCGCCTGAGAAATGGTTTGCTCACAGACGGCGATCGCTGATCCCATTTGCCCTCAACGCAGTAGTTAGCCGCCTTTTGAAGCGAGCGGATTTCGTTATCAGACGGTGTATGGAAGGAATGACTTCCATTCGACGAAGAATTGCCGTTCAAGGATTGGCTTCTATCCGTAAGAACATTTCCGTTCGCGGAGCTATTTCCGTTCGCGGGGCTATCTCCATTCACGGAGCTATTTCCGTTCAGTGAGGTGGAGGGCTTGCTATTGCTGCCATTCAGCGGTGTAGCGGGGGAAGTAGACGGGTCAACTTCAGGATTGGCGGCACTCAGCTCAATCGCTTTACGGTAGCAGGCGATCGCCTGGTCCAATTCGCCTTGCTGCCTCAGCGCTTCTGCCAGGTTTTGGTAGGCTCCTACCACGTCAGGGTTAAGCTGAATGGCTCGACGATAGCAGGCGATCGCCCTGGGCAAGTCACCCTGACGAAACAGCACATTGCCCAAGTTGACGTGTTCTTCGGGCTGCGCCTTGTCTGGCTCCAGCGCTAGAGCTGATACCAGCACTCAGCCGCCGTTTTAGCGTTGCCCGTGTGGGTCAGCACTCGCGCCAAATTGCGATATGCGCCAGCAAAGTTGGGCTTGAGGGCGATCGCCTTTTGGAAACGGGCGATTGCCTGCTGCCACTGCTGCTGTTGAGCATGGAGGCTACCCAGATTTGCGTGTGCCTCTGCCCAATCTGGCTGAATCGTCAGCGCCTTCTGATACCAGTCTCTTGCTGCTTCATTTTTGCCTGCCCTTTGCAGGGCATTTCCCAGCAGTTTGCAGGCAGGGGCAAAGTCAGCCTGGACGGACAATGCTCGCTCACAGGTGGCGATCGCCTCAGTCAGCCGTCCTGCACTCAAATGAGCTTCGGCTTTTTCGGTGAAATAAGCTGCTGTCGTTGCTGAGTCTACAGTTGAAACCATATTGAGCGTCCTTCGCTTTCCGATGCATGGGTCTAGTTCAAGTCAGGTTCAAATTAAATTCAAAATCGGATTTAAACCCATTCGTTTTAGCCAGCTTTGGAGAGCCTCAAGCTTCACCAAGATGTCTTCTGTTAAAGGGTTTTGATACATCAATTCACGCAAGGGCTGACAGGAAAATCCTTCACCGGGCAAATAATAATGCTCTAGCTGAAGGTGTTGGCTAATCACCCAGTAGTAGTGCCGAATATAGTGCGGTGAAACCAGTTCAACAACCTGAGTGCCGGGGCTACAAAACACCAGATTGGTTAAGCCGCTGCCGTGCGGCGCAACAATCACTTTTGCCGCTGCAAATAGCGCAATTTGCTGATCAAAGGTGAGCGATTCTAAAGTGATTACGACAAACCCATATTGCTCTAACAGGTGAATGACTTCTGTCTCATTCAAGACGTTGCGATACCGAGCCTGCGAACGACTAACGTAAAGCCGTTCAGGATATTCAAGATGGTTTTGAGAAAAATTTTGAGAAGGGTTTGCACCAGCTATTGTTGCAGAATTTGGAGGCAAAAATGCATTTCTAAGAAACTTAACTGCCCAGCCCTGCAACCAGCCCAAATGTCCGGCAAAGGAAGGCACCATTAACCACTCTGCCTGAATGTAGGGATGGCGATCGCTCTCTAATACTTTTTCTGCTGGAATTCCCAATCGAGTCAGGGTCTCTTTTTGAAAAGGCTGCTGACAGCTATTCACCAAAAAGTAATCAATTTCATCCCAGATGCCGCTCCAGCGCAGCAGTTGCAACCGAGGCAAAATATCCACCATCCAGTGGAAGTAAACGTGCCCTGATAGCCCCGATAAAACCGCAACTTTTCCTTGAATTTGCTCTAACGAAGGAAATTCATTTAGGTCAAATACACGATGGTGAGTGTGAGAATTCTGACATCCGGGTAGCCGTCCTGGATACTCGCGAGAAACGTCCGCCAGCAGGTGACCATCGGGAGTGAGAATGGCGATCGCATTACAAATCTGCCAGTAGTTTTTCTGTGGCGCAATCCAGGCACGTCCTCCAGCAATTTTTGTAACGAAAAGAGGGGTAGGGTCAGCGGCGATCGCATTTCCACTGAAGGTGTGAATCCCTTGACCCAGGTGAATTGGCTCGAAGGCGCGAAAGATTTGACTGAGGCAGGGGGGCGAGTTGAGTCCGGAGCAGGAAGGGGGATGGGGGGATGGGGGG
>JAAUTN010000036.1 GCA_012031415.1 Leptolyngbyaceae cyanobacterium SM1_4_3
GCGACGGAAATTAGACAACTTAAGGTATGCACGTAGCACCATACATAAATAACACCGTTTCAACAAAGAAGGGATTACAGATGCAGGAACACCTTAAAATAATAGGATGCCTTTTTTATCTGTAACCCCTTCTTTTGAGAAAAGCTAGGTTATGTCAATAGTTGCCACTTAAACGATTGAATCAACTACGAAATTAGCGCTGGTAAGAGTGGGTGCAGCCCCAAGTACTTTTTCAAATGTGGCAATTAACCCACCGCTTTCACCAAGACCATTAGTAATCCCTAGCGGACCTGTACCGTTTGCATCGTGGAAAAGGTTGCCGCTTTCCGTGCTGTAAATTAGACGAGTTAGCGGGCTGGGCAGAAGATCCAATACACCCCCTAGTGCAATTGCGTCACTGTTAACAACTACCAGTCTGGTAGCGTTTAAGACTGAACCAACTATTTGATCGAGCAGTCCAAAGGCAGTTTGATTTAGAGCGATAATGTCCTTGCTTGGATCGAAATCCGTAATAATATCTCCGCCCGTTTCCAACAGAGCGAAAGTATCAACTCCAGCACCACCTGTGAGAGTGTCAATTCCTACTCCTCCAATCAGTTTGTCGTCCCCAACCCCACCAAAGAGAGCATCGTTTCCATCACCACCAAACAGAATATTGTTAGCGGTGTTACCAGTAATCGTGTTCGCCAAGTCGTTGCCCGTCCCCTTGATGGCATTGCCGACTAGAAGTAGGTTTTCCACCTGCTCAGTCAAAGTGTAATCAGCAAGGCTAGACTTAACCAGATCAATGCCCTCTGATACGCTTTCAACTACTAAGTCTCCTGCATCGCTGACGAGGTAGGTGTCATTACCAAGCCCACCAATGAGTTTGTCTACCCCTGCTGCGCCGTCTAGAATGTTGTTACCCGCATTGCCGATGATAGTGTTAGACAGGTTATTTCCAGTGCCATTGGAGTTTTGAGTCCCTATAAATTCTAAATACTCAATATGACCAGTGAGTGTGTAATTGGCTAAAGCTGTTCTAACTCGGTCAATTCCCCCGTTTGCGAGTTCAATCGTAACGTCTGCGATGTCATCGACCAGGTAGGTATCATCACCTGTTTTGCCAATTAATGTGTCTGCGCCTGCACCGCCGTTTAATACGTTATGTCCGCTATTTCCAGTGATGATGTTGGCAAGGCTGTTTCCAGTGTCGTCGAGGTTTTGGGTGCCTGTCAAGACTAAATTTTCTGTATGGTTACGCAATGTGTAGCTGATTGAGGAGCGAACGGTGTCAATTCCTTGATTTGCTGCTTCTACAACTCGATCTTTGAAGTTATCAACGACAAATGAGGTTGACCATGTTTCAATAACCCGAAAAACACTAGAGTTTCTATTTCTTGCTCCTTCAAGACAAACTTTACCTACAAAAATTGGTATAAATTTATACCTAAGCGGACTAACACTGAAGTTTTACTTAGGAGCATGGGAAGGTTTGTATTGTCTGGCATTTTCTGCGTCGGTCTGAGATCTCAGTCAAACGATGGAGTAAGGAACTGAAGCACGAAAGCTATCCTAAGCATTGCTTTATATCTCTTGATATTTTTGAAAGGCAGCTTTGATTGCTTTTCAAGCCTTCTTTTCGTTCTAAGGATGAAGCTATGATTGTGAATCTGGAGCAGGATGGATGGCGGGTGATTTACCACCGTGCCCATGCGCTGTTAGCGGCTCAACTAGCAGGACAGTGGCGGCGAAAGGATGCACCTCCCCGCTTGTACGAGACTGTGGCGGCAATTTCTCACCATGATGATTTGGAGCGTGAATGGGAAGGAAATGAGCTAACCGAAGCAGGTATGCCGCTGGACTTTACGCTTGAACAGGGAACCTCGGTCAAGAAGTTGGCTGAGCAAATCGCCAGTGCATGCTATCGAGGGCGTTGGGTGACGCTGATGACTTCTATGCACATTAGCCGCCTGACAGAACCTAGCCGGGGGACATCAAAAGAGCTAGATAAGTTCTTGGATGAGCAGCTTGAGCTACAGCAGCGGTATCAGCAGGAGCTAGAAATTCCTCAAGAGGATATAGATGCAGCTTATGCGTTTATGCAGTGGTGCGATCGCCTCTCACTCATCCTCTGTCAACGAAAGCTCCCCGAAGATGAGCGGGCACTGGAGGTGAGCAAAGGGCCAGACGGCAAGCGATATGACGTGGTTCAGTTTCGCGATGATAGAGTCACTGTAAGACCGTGGCCATTTGAGGATGAGGAATTTACAGTTAATGTAGAAGTTTGTAAACTCTCCCAAGTGAAGTTTGACAACAGCGCTGAGCTAGCTAAAGCACTTCAAGATGCACCCGTTGAGACTCTGGAGTGGACATTTGAAAAGCGCTAGCACCAATCCTTAATGAGGTCATCCTCAAACAAGGCCGTTCATCCCCTTGTTCTCCAAAAATTGATTCTGTTCATAAAGTCTCTCAACTGATTAATCCAAAGGTAAGGGCGAACGACCGATCGCCCCCAGGGTCGTATTTCACGCAAGTGAAAACTGCCGAAAGTTCAAGTTATTCCTTGCTGCAACCCACTTTTGACCCCTGTAACTCAAGTTAAAACTCGCGACAGATGGACGAATCGGTAGCTTAAGCTCCAAAATACTCTATGTCATTGAATTGCATCACTCTAACTAATAGATGGTAAAGAACTATGATTAACACTTTTACCCGTACTCCTTTTAAGGCAGTAGTAGGTTTGCTATCAGCAACGGTTTTGCTGATTATTGCAACGGGTTGCGGACCTGGGTCTCCTGAAGCTGAGGAAGGCGGTGGTTTAGGCGGTTCTGGTGAGGAAGTTGAGCAAGAGGAAATTGAGGAAGAGGAAGACGGGGAAGAGGAAGACGGGGAAGAAGAGGAAGACGGAGAGGAAGGAGAAGGTTAATCGAGGGTTGCTTCCTCACGAAATACTTGACCAGCTTAGTCTGTAGTCTGTTTGGATGCGGCGTTCGGTAATTGAACATTGGATGAGTTCCTATTTGTGGCAGACTAAGAAAGCTGGTTAAGAAAAGATTATGACTACAGGGAGAAAGCGCCGCAGACACGTCTGGCTCACCGAAATAGACGATTTGATTCGCGGTGCCTGCGGCGGCTTTTTGTTTGGCATTCCGCTGCTTTACACAATGGAAGTTTGGTGGATTGGCTCAGTTGTTGACCCGCCGCTGATGCTGGTGCGATCGCCATTACCTACATTGTTGTATTTCTGCTCAACCGCACGGCTGGGTTTCGTAAAATCGAGAAAGATCGAGCGGTTGATGCTGCTAGGGATAGCATCGAAGCCATCTCTGTGGGCATTATTTGTGCCACAGTAATGCTGCTTCTACTGCACGAAATTAGCTTTAGCATTCCTTTAGATGAAACGCTGGGTAAAGTACTGTTTGAAAGCTTGCCATTCACGCTAGGAGTGGCGCTAGCGAATCAGGTTCTCAGTGGAGAGCGGGGTGGTCACAGTAACCAGCAGCAGCACAAAAGCGAAATCAACGCCACGCTCAGCGACATTGGAGCAACTTTGATTGGGGCGACTGTAATTGCGCTGAATATTGCCCCTACGGACGAGGTGGTGATGTTAGCGAGCGCTGCCTCAGGAGGAAGGTTACTTGCGATCATTGTGGCTTCGCTGGTGATCTCTTACAGCATTGTGTTTCAGTCAGGGTTTGCCAACCAGCAAAGGCGAATGCAGCAGCAGGGAATTTTTCAGCGTCCGATGAGCGAAACGTTAGCATCCTATTTGGTGTCGCTGGCAGCAGCAGCGTTTATGCTGTGGTTCTTTCAGCAGCTTAGCTTTGATGACCCCTGGACACTATGGCTACAATACACACTAATTTTAGGATTGCCTGCAACCATCGGCGGCGCTGCTGGGAGGTTGGCAGTGTGACTCAAACTGATCAATCGACCCATTCACCTGAACAGCCGCCGTCTGAAGTGCAGCAGCGATCTCCGCGATCGCTGGCAGAACAGGTTACATTTGGCATTGCTTCTCTAATTTTGGCTGGAATTGTTGGGTTAGTGTGTTATGTCTGGCTTGATGAGCAGACGGATCTGCCCCCTGATATCACGGTTTCCAATCAAGGAACAATGCGGGAAGCTTCAGGTCAATTTTATGTGCCATTTGAAGTTGAAAACATTGGCGGCGGCACAGCCGAGTCCGTCCAAGTGATTGCTGAACTTCGCATTAACGGCAAGGTTGAAGAATCGGGCGAACAGCAAATTGACTTTCTCTCTGGGGGCGAAACGGAGGAGGGAGCTTTTGTCTTTAGCCGTGACCCGCAGGAGGGGGAGCTAGTGCTGCGGGTTGCGAGCTATAAGCTGCCTTAGAAGGGATGAGGGATGAAGGATGAAGGTAGTTCAAGACGGGCGATGGTGGCGTGGCTCAGCTTTGATAAACAGCGTTCGACTTTATCCCTCATCCTTCATCCTCCTCTCTTACGTTTTCTTACTCTTCAACCTGCTCGATGGGTGAACGGTAGCCTCGCTCAAAGGCAAAGCGGATGAGTTGAGAGCGGTTTTCCAGGTGAAGTTTGCTGAGGATGTTGCTGAGGTGGGTTTGGACGGTACGGGGGCTGACGAACAGGCGATCGCCAATTTGCTTATTGGTAAAGCCCTGGATGACTTCCCAAAAACTTTTTCTTCGGCTGGCGTTAGCGGCAGGGGGATAGGGGTTACCGTGTTAGACGGTTCAGCCGCAGCTTCTGAATGCTGCATCAGCCGCACGATTTCTGAATGAATTCGGCGCGATCGCTCTAACTGAGCTTCAATTTTGGCGACTAGCTCACGCGGTTCAAAGGGCTTTACCAGGTAGTCGTCTGCTCCCATTTTGTGACCCTGAATGCGATCGTCTACGTCCTTTCGACTTGACAGGAAGATGAACGGCACCAACTGTCCAGAGCGGGTATTTCGCAAACGGCGACAAAATTCCAGCCCGTCCATTTCTGGCATCATCACATCAGAGACAACTAGATCAGGTGGATTTTGCTCAAACAGATCCATCGCCTCAACACCAGAACTAGCATTTTGAACCGAATATCCCCGGTTTTCCAGGTAACGGATCAAGGCAGTTCTTAACGTGATGTCATCATCAACAATTAGAATTTTCTTCATCCAGATTCACAGAGCCATTACAGCACAAAGTGGGCGAAACCAGTCTCATCCTTCCCTATCTTAGAATCACGAACCCAGACAGAACTCTTTTTTTTGTAATGCGAATGCAAAGTTTCGAGCGGGGCACATTCCGAAAACTTGTAGCTTCATGTAGAAACGGCATACCCCAATCAGCGTGGTGGAAAGAAATAAAAAATTAAGCTTAACACCGTTGCGGTGCAGGAAGTTTGCTAATCTTCCAGGGAAAAGACTGAATTGCTAGCAAGCAGGAGTTGCTGCACCCATGTACGAAAAAATTGCTGCACCCAATGTCGGATCGCGGATTACCTTTGAGAACGGCGAACCCATTGTGCCAGATCATCCAATTGTTCCTTTCATTCGAGGAGACGGTACAGGGATAGACATCTGGCCCGCTGCTCAACGGGTGTTTGATGCGGCGGTGAGGCAGGCATATGGCGATCAGCGGCAGATTGCTTGGTTTAAGGTCTACGCTGGGGATGAAGCCTGTGAGGTTTACGGCACTTACCAGTATTTGCCCGAAGACACGCTAAACGCCATTCGAGAGTATGGAGTGGCGATAAAAGGTCCGTTGACTACGCCGATTGGCGGCGGTATTCGATCGCTCAACGTAGCGTTACGGCAGATTCACGATCTCTATGCCTGTGTTCGTCCTTGCACTTACTACGCGGGTACGCCTTCTCCGCACAAAAGCCCAGAAAAGCTAGATGTAATCGTTTATCGAGAAAATACGGAAGATATTTATCTGGGAATTGAGTGGCGGCAAGGGAGTGAAGGGGGCGATCGCCTGATCAAGCTGCTCAATGAAGACCTGATTCCGGCGACTCCCGAACACGGCAAAAAGAGAATTCCCTTAGACTCTGGCATTGGCATCAAGCCCATCAGCAAAACGGGGTCTCAGCGATTGGTGCGTCGCGCCATAAAACACGCTCTGCGGTTGCCCAAAGCTAAACAAATGGTGACGCTGGTGCATAAGGGCAACATTATGAAATACACCGAAGGGGCGTTTCGAGACTGGGGCTATGAACTGGTGACGACTGAATTTCGAGCGGACTGCGTGACTGAGCGAGAATCGTGGATTTTGGGCAACAAAGAGCGCAACCCGGATTTGAGCGTGGAGGACAACGCTCGTCAAATTGAACCGGGCTATGATGCCTTGACTGCCGAAAAGAGAGCCGACATCTGCAAGGAAGTGCAGGCGGTGCTGGATGCGATTTGGGCAACTCACGGGAACGGGCAGTGGAAAGAAAAAATTATGGTGAATGACCGAATTGCGGACAGCATCTTTCAGCAGATTCAGACGCGCCCTGATGAATATTCCATTTTAGCGACCATGAACCTGAATGGAGATTACCTCTCCGATGCGGCGGCGGCGATCGTGGGTGGGCTAGGAATGGGACCCGGTGCAAATATTGGTGACAACTGCGCCATTTTTGAAGCGACTCACGGCACGGCTCCTAAACACGCAGGGCTGGATCGCATCAATCCCGGTTCTGTGATTTTGTCGGGCGTAATGATGCTGGAGTTTATGGGCTGGCAGGAGGCGGCTGACCTGATCAAACAAGGAATCGGAGCGGCAATTTCTCACCGTGAAGTCACCTACGATCTGGCTCGTCTCATGGAGCCTCCGGTAGACCCTCCGCTGAAATGTTCAGAGTTTGCAGAGGCGATCGTCAAACACTTTGGCGGCAAGTAGCGTAGCTTTTGAGGCTGCTGTGTACCTATAAGAATCGTGTAGGGTACATTAGGCAACGCCGTAACGCACCGTTGCCATGATCTCGGTGCGTTACGCTATCGCTAACGGCACCCTACGAGAATGTCATCTCTTTCATTGCCAGGTTAATAACTGCGAGAACAAGCAATTCCAGTCGTGCGGAGCGCAATTTCCTTGAGCTTCTGTGACGGAGAATGTGACGTTACGAGCCTGGGGGTGAGAGAGTGCCTGGACGCAGACAGAGGCGACATCTTCACGGCTGATTTTGCTGTCTTGGTCGGGGATGTTGGGCGTGAAGAGGAGCGATCGCCCCCCCGGTTCATCGGTCAACGTTGCAGTCCGCACAATCGCATAGGCAATTCCGCTCTGGCGGAGGCTTTCCTCATCAGCATGGGGAGCCTCCGCCGGACTAACCAGGACAAACTGCGGCAGATCCGCCGCTCGGTAGGTTTTGATAAATTTCACCTGAAGCTGAAACGTACCGGGTGAAAAGTGCGGGTTGAGCGCACCGTCATACTCAAACTTGCTGAGCATTAGCTGAAAGGCATAAACCCGGCTAGAGTCAAACGGCTGAGCGCCTTGCACCGTCTTAGCTCGAAACACCGGAACCAGCGCCGCAAAAGGAACCCGGATGAGCGTTTGAGCGTTTGGCACCGTATCGAATGAATAGCTGTAGGCGAGGCTGTCCCAGCCCGATTCGCTTCGCAGCAGGAGCTTGTAGCGGTTCCCATCTCCCTTGACGCACAGATCAATTCCTTCAGCTTGAGATAGGTCAAGCGGCGGCTCAAAGTTGCGAGTGCGAATGGAGACAAAGCCGCCAGAGTTTGCCGTGGAAACGGTGCCCGAAAACGCCGCGCCGTCAACGCCTAACCGGATGCTGCTTTGACTGACACCGCCCATGACTACATCATCGAGTGCGCCCCAAACTTCTTTAAGATCACTGCTGGGGTTCGTGAAATCAAAAATTAGTTGCCCCGGACGATTGAGCGAATCAGCAGCGTTGATCAAGTGGGTGAGAGAACGATTCACCTCATCAGCACAGACAATGGCGCTCACGCCTGCCAAGATCTCGGAGATCGCTTTCGGGTCATCCAGTTCTGCCTGGACGGGTTCTATCTGATTTTGGGATGAGGTGGGGACTTCTTCAGTCGGTGTGAAGAGCGATCGCACTCGATAGCCTTGATCAACCAACTGCTGCACCAACTGCTGACCTAGATTTCCAGATGCACCTACGACCAGGATGCTTCCTAATTTGGGATCGGTTAGAAAACTAGACGCACTTGCCGTCGAGGTGCCGTAGGAGATAGCGGAACAATCGATTTTAGGGTCAGAACGGCTGCCCAACCACTGCTGAAACCAGTCGATGCTGCTCAAAAGAGGAATCGCTCCAAAGTAAGACAGCGTTTTGATAAATCGCCCCAAATCCCAGCTAGAAGAATTTTGTTGGCTCATAGCGTCACCCACTTCACTGTCTTTATCTTAAGGAAACTTGCGATCGCCTTTCCTCTAACGCGAGTGGTGCATCTGCGAGAATTTGCCATCTGTGACTTAGCTAGCAGCCCACCCTTTAAAAATTATGTAAAGATACGTGTAGATCACGACCGTCAGGCAAAAATACTTAGCAGGCGGTCATCCCTTGAGGAATTGACCATGAGTAAGCAAAAGCGCCCTCAAATCGTGATCATTGGAGCGGGGTTTGGTGGGCTGTCGGCGGTGCAAAGTCTTGCCAGTCCAGCGGTTGATGTATTGCTAATTGATCGAAACAATTACCATACCTTCAGTCCTATGCTCTATCAGGTTGCGACGGCTGAACTGGGAGCAGAGCAGATTGCTTACCCGATTCGCAATGTTCTACGTAAATTGCCAAACGCTCGGTTTTTGCAGGCTGAGGTCGAGCAAATCAATTTTGATCAGCGAGTGGTAGTAACCGATCGCACCGCGATTGCTTACGACTTTTTAATTTTGGCAACAGGGAGCATCACCCAGCTTTTGAAGGTGCCAGGGGCGGCGGAATATGCATTTCGGCTAGACAATTTGAGGCAAGCGATCGCCCTTCGCAACCATGTCTTGCGCTGCTTTGAGCAAGCCGCCTGTGAGCCAAACCCAGAGCGCAGACGACAGCTATTGACCTTTGCCATCATCGGCGGCGGGCCAACGGGCATTGAGCTGGCAGGCGCTTTAGTGGAATTGATTCACAGTTCCTTAAAGCGAGACTATCCCGGTTTAGATTTTCGTCAGGTGAAAGTGCTGCTGGTGCAGTCAGGCAACCGTTTGTTGGCTGATATGCCAGTGCGATCGCAGCGCTACACCCAGCGCCAGCTTCACAAGATGGGCGTGAAGGTGTTGCTGGATGCAAGGGTCAATCGCATTACTCCCGGTGCTGTGCATTTGCAGGATGGATGGACAATTCTCACTGCAAGCCCAGTCTGGACGGTCGGCGTACAGGCTCATTCTCTTTTAGAGCAGTGGGGGTTACCGACCGCCGATAAGGGCAAGGTGACGGTTTTGCCGACGCTTCAGGTGCCAGACTATCCAGAAGTTTATGGAGTTGGGGATCTCGCCCTGTTAAAAGAAAGCGGACAGCCATTGCCAATGGTAGCTCCTGCCGCGATTCAGCAGGGAAGGGCAGCGGCAAAAAATGTTCAGCGGCAACTGAAAGGAAAGCAACCTGTTCCGTTTAAGTATTGGAATAAGGGAACGATCGCCCTGATTGGGCGAAACGCGGCAGCGGCTCAAATCAGTAAACTGACCTTCACCGGATTTCCGGCATGGCTGCTGTGGTTGGGCGTTCACCTGGTTTATTTGCCGGGTTTCCGCAACCGTTTACAGGTTTTGATCGATTGGCTGTGGGACTATTTTTTGCGCGATCGCCCCGCTCGGTTTGTGTTGCCGCAAGGAGCGATCGCTGAAAGCCCAACGCCCTTATCGGAATCAGGCTCAGTTCATCAAGTTCACGATAGACAAAGCGCTTAGAGGTAAGCCAATGGATTTTCAAAAAATTATTCCACTCATTGCCCGTACCTGTTTGGCTGTCATCTTCATCCGGTCGGGTGTAGGAAAAGCACTAGATTTTAGCGGCACGCAAGAGCAAATCGCCAGTGCCGGATTGCCCCTGGCGGCACTGCTAACAGCGGGTGCAATTGTGTTTGAGCTAGTCGGGGCGGCTCTGGTGCTGCTGGGCTACAAAGCTAAGTGGGGCGCACTGCTGCTCATTCTTTTTTTGATTCCAGCCACGCTCGTCTTTCATACCAACTTTGCAGAAGCAATGCAGGTGACGCAGTTTTTCAAGAACCTGGCGATTTTGGGAGGTTTGCTGATGGTGACAGCCTTTGGCTCAGGGCCATTGAGCTTAGACAACCAGACCTCTTCACGCCGCAGGTTTGGAGGAATGTAACTTCCCTGCGTTGAAGGCAAAGGCCGTTCAATTAAGTAGGTAGCCTTAATTAGTTGTAGGGCAGGTTAACGCAGCGTAACCCATGCGGGCGTTGGGTTTCCTGCTTCAGCCCAACCTACTCCTCTTCGATCTGATTGGGTTTACCTACTTACTTCAAAACATCCGTCGCGGTTACAGTGAAGCGATCGCCATTTCATACCCGGATTAAGCAATGCCGCAAATCTCCTACTATTGGGGGATTTCTCTCTATCTGGGCAGATCACCCGATTGAACGAAGCTAAATTCGCTAAAATCTCAAGGCAATAGCCTACATATACCTGTTGGGCTGTTGTGTGTGGTGTTTGCTTTAGTCCGAACGGTTTCCGTGATTCAGAACCCTCGCCAAGCGGCCTTTCTTGCGCTCCGGTCAGTCCATCGGGGTGCATATGCAGATATAGCGCTAGACCGAGCTTTGCAGCATTTAGAACCATCTCCTCCAGATCGCCGCCTGGTCACTGAGTTGGTTTACGGTAGCGTCAGACGACAAAGAACATTGGATGCTTTAATCGACCAACTGGCAAAACGACGAGCCTATCAGCAGCCTCCTGATTTGCGCGCCATTTTACATTTGGGTTTGTACCAACTGCGCTACCTCGATCAGATTCCGGCAGCGGCGGCAGTCAACACAACGGTTGACTTGGCAAAGCAAAACGGCTTTGAGAAGCTAGCAGGGTTTGTCAATGGGCTGTTGCGGCAGTACTTGCGGCTGGCAGAGGTAAGCGATCCGCTGAAATTGCCCAATGAGCCAACAAGCCAAATAGCAGTGCAGCATAGTTACCCTGATTGGATTGTGCAGGTTTGGCTGGAGCAGTTGGGGCTTGAGGAGACAGAGCGGCTGTGCGAATGGTTGAACCGATCGCCCCACATTGACTTGAGAATCAATCCGCTCCAATCTTCTCTCGCGCAGGTTGAAACAGCATTGCAAGCAGTAGGAATTAGGACTGGGGCGATCGCCACCCTGCCACAATCCTTGAGGCTGCTCGACAATCCCGGTTCGATTCAAAAGCTACCTGGCTTTTGGGAAGGCTGGTGGACAGTGCAAGACAGCAGCGCCCAACTCGTCGGTCATTTGCTCGACCCGCAGCCGGGGGAAACCATTATTGATGGCTGTGCGGCTCCAGGCGGCAAGACGACCCACATTGCAGAACTGATGGGCGATCGCGGCATCGTTTGGGGGTGCGATCGCTACGCTTCGCGTCTAAAAAAACTGCGCCAAAATGCAGAACGGCTTAACCTGACCTGCATTCAAACCTGCGCTGGAGACAGCCGCCAGTTCACCCAATTTACTCAACAGGCAGATCGCGTACTGCTTGATGTTCCCTGCTCAGGGTTGGGAACTTTGCACCGCCACGCCGATGCCCGCTGGCGACAAACCCCAGAAACGGTGCAAGAGTTAGCTCAACTGCAAACCGAACTACTCGATCAGGCATCAACCTGGGTGAAGCCCGGAGGGGTTTTAGTTTATTCCACCTGCACACTACATCCGGCAGAAAATGAGGCGATCGCCCAGTCTTTTCTATCACGCCATTCAGATTGGATCATTCAGCCCCCGTCCCACCCTCCCGGCAATACTTTCGTTACACCCGAAGGATGGCTCAAAGTTTGGTGTCATCAGCACGACATGGACGGGTTCTTCATCGCCCGTTTCCACAAACCTGTTGAGTAATTCCTCACGCCTGTCACCATGCTTCTGCACTCGTTACAATGCTTCTGCACACGATGCAATGCTTCTGCACTCGTTACAATGCTTCTGTTAGGTCTGACATTGGTATTGTAATAGCTAACAATGCTTTTGTATCGCATCACAATGCTTTTGTATCGCATCACAATGCTTTTGTAGACCTGAACATTGACATTGTAAAGAGCGACAATGCTTCTGCATCGCGTCACATTGTTTCTGTGCTGCCTGACAATCATTATTTCAGTCATTATTTTGAGCAAGTCACAAGTCAGAAGATGGGTAAGCCAACGAGGACGAAGTTGTTTAGGGCAAAATTGAATTCACCCTCTCAAGAGCCAGATAGCACGGTAAACTCAAATCGTTACACGTTGGGGGGGAACCTCAGCACACGGAGATTGCAGCTTGGGCGTAGAACTTCGCAGTTACGTATATTTGGACAGTTTGCAGCCGCAGCACGCTGCCTACATCGGGACAGTCGCACTAGGATTTTTGCCCTTACCGGGAGACGCTTCCCTCTGGGTCGAAATTTCCCCTGGCGTTGAAATTAACCGGATCACAGACGTAGCCTTGAAAGCTGCCGTTGTGCGCCCAGCAGTGCAGTTTGTCGAACGACTGTATGGATTGCTAGAGGTACATTCCAACCGTCAGGGTGAAACCCGCGCCGCAGGTAAGGCAATCCTGGAGGCATTGGGCGTGCAGGAGCGCGATCGCCTCAAACCGTCTGTCGTTTCCAGCCAAATTATTCGCAACATTGACGCTCACCAGGCACAGTTGATCAATCGCAACCGCCGGGGACAAATGCTCCTGGCGGGGCAAACGCTGTATGTGCTAGAAGTTCAGCCTGCCGCCTATGCAGCATTAGCCGCAAATGAGGCAGAAAAAGCAGCGCTAATTAATATCCTTCAGGTGCAGGCAGTCGGCAGCTTTGGGCGGCTTTACCTGGGCGGCGAAGAGCGGGATATTTTGGCAGGCTCTCAGGCAGCGATCGCCGCAATGGAAAATGTTTTTGGGCGAGAAAACTCAGTTGGTGGGCGCAAGGAATGAGGCTTCCCAATGGCAAAGCTTGAACATTTATCGCTCCTTCAGAGTGCCAAATGGACGCAATGGAGAAGTCAGAACCCCCAGATTCAACCCGATCTGAGCGAAGCAGACTTAAAGGGTGCAAATCTGGAAGGGGTCAACCTGAGCAATGCCAGTCTAAGTCGAGCCATTCTCAGTGGCGCTCAACTAACCGCCGCCGACCTCAGCAGGGCAAACCTCAGCAACGCTGACCTGCAAGCAGCAGAACTAAGTGAAACAAATCTCTGTCTGGCTGAACTGGTCGTCGTCGATCTGAGGGGAGCCATGCTCAAGAATGCTGACCTGAGCGGAGCTAACCTGATTGGGGCTGACTTACGCGGAGCAACCCTCAACCGAGCAGATCTAACCAGCGCCAACCTGATTGGCACCAACCTGAGCAACACTCGCCTCCGCTGGGCTGACCTGACCGGGGCAAAATTGGCAAAGGCAAATCTTAGCCAAGCCGATTTCTACCAGGCAAACCTCAGCAAGGCAAACCTCAGTCACGCAACCCTCTACCAGGCGCAATTTGTTGGAGCTTCTTTGTATTGGGCTGACCTGACGCAGGCTGACCTGGGGGAGTCCTACCTCAGCCGTACTTACCTCTTCAGCGCCAATCTCCAGGGAGCTTCTCTGCGGGGAACCGATTTGCGATGGGCAAACCTGAGCAAAGCAAACCTGGAGAGCGTTGACTTAAGAGCAGCCAAACTCAAAGGCACCAATTTGAGCAGAGCGAATCTCAGCTATGCAAACCTGAGTGACACAGATCTCAGTTACGCTGACCTAACCCGAACCAACCTTCGAGGGACAGTAATGCCCGACGGCAGTATTCATAGTTAGTTTGTAGGACAGGCTAGGAACTGTCTACTGCTTGCCCCAGACTAAGAGGGCTTTCAGTATAGGCTAAAGACAGTAGGTGGAAAGCTGGGAATTGTGGCGATTACCTTAGAAGATTTGGCCCAGCAGCATGAGAACTTACGCACTCGCCCGTCGGACAAGAGGCTTAAGCCCCTTATTCAACGAGAGAACTGCTTAATCGGTGTTCTATTTACGTAAACTCCAGGCATTTTCCGTAAATTAAGCTGTGCGGAACCGATGGTCTTCAAAAATTGTCCTCAACTTTAGTCACAACAGTTACTAACCCTTTCCCCGGAGTGCCCGTCGTTCAGCAAAACGGTCATGAGTCAGAGTTTAATTTTGAATCGATTCATCAGTTCATTTCTGCACACCCCCCTTCTATTCAGTAAGGTAATGCTTCGACGAAGACATTCCCTCTCTATCAAGCTGTCTATTCCAGTGGGAATGGCTGTTTTACTTCTAGCAAATGGGGCGATCGCCGCCTCCCCTCCACCAGCCACCTCAGGCTCTACCGTCACTGCCCAAATTCCGGCAAACGCCAGAGTCGTCTACGTCAACCCTACCCTGGGGACAGATGGCCCCAGTTCGGGCAGCGAGTCGGCTCCCTTTCGCACCATTAGCTACGCTATGCAGCAAGCGCAGCCCAACACAGTCATACAGCTTGCACCTGGCAGCTACACCCGTGATACGGGCGAAGTGTTTCCTATTGTTGTCCGGCCAAATGTCATTCTGCGTGGTGATGAATCCACTAAGGGACAAACCGTACTCATTATTGGCAGCGGCAGTTATGCCAGTCCCAGTTTTGCCGTCCAGAACGTAACGATTCGAGCAGAATCAGATAGCTCTATCCGGGGTGTGACCGTGACTAACCCCAACAGTCGCGGCACCGCAATCTGGGTGGAGTCCACAAATCCCAGCATTCGCGACAGCACCCTTTCCAATAGCCTGCGAGATGGCATCTTTGTCACAGGCACGGCGGCTCCCACGATTGAAGGCAATGTCTTCACAGGCAATCAGGGAAATGGCGTTTCGATTGCCCGTACTGCTCAGGGTGAGATTCGCGGCAACATTTTCCAAAACACCGGGTTTGGAATTGCGATTGGCGGCGATTCATCTCCCAGGGTAGAAGGGAATCAGGTTGTCCAAAATGTAGACGGCATCGTAGTCTCCAACAATGCTCGTCCTGTGCTGCGAAATAACGTGATCGAGAGCAATACCCGCGATGGTGTGGTGGCGATCGCCAACGCTCAGCCCGATTTGGGTAACGCCGAAAGTTCCGGAGAAAACCTGATCCGCAACAACGGCCGCTACGACCTCTACAACGCCACTCGCAGCAATACCATCCTGGCAGTCGGCAATCAGATCGACCCCGCACAGATTTCTGGCCCCGTTGATTTTGTCGCAACTACGGTTGCAGGCGCATCTAGATTTCCAGACGTAACAGGACATTGGGCTGCTGCATACATTGAAGCACTGGCCGAAAGGAACGTAATTGGCGGTTTCCCCGATGGCACCTACCGCCCTAACGAACCTGTCACTCGTGTTCAGTTTGCCGCAATTGTCAATGCTGCCTTTTCCCCTACCCCAGAGCGCTCCGGCATTACTTTCCCTGATGTTCGCTCAGATTTCTGGGGAAACGCCGCCATTCAATCCGCCTACCGAGGGAATTTCCTGAGCGGCTATCCTGATGCAACCTTCCGCCCCAATCAACAAATTCCTAGAGTTCAGGCTCTGGTTTCCCTTGCGTCGGGCTTAAAGCTACCCGCAGGTGACACGACTGCTCTGACGCGCTACCAGGATGCTACTCAAATTCCGGCTTATGCAGTCGGAGCGATCGCCGCCACCACTCAGCGGGGCATTGTGGTCAACTATCCCAATGTGCAGCAGCTAAACCCCAATCAGGTCGCAACCCGCGCCGACGTAGCTGCTTTCATCTACCAGGCTTTAGTGAATGCAGGTCAAGCTGAGGCAATTCCCTCACCTTATCTGGTGTTGAGTTCTAGCCCTAGTCCTCTGCAATAGCTGCGATGGGATCTGGGGCGGGATCGCCCCAAATCACACAAATGCTGAGTGCCAGCCCACAAGGAACTGGCACTCAGCATTTAGTTATTCACAGAGATTTATGTTCAGGATCTTTATATCATCTGACCCCGATTGAAGTTCCCCTATGTTGCCGGGGATTTTCAAAAAACCTCAAGTCCGTAATCTTTTCTTTGTATTTCTCTTCCTTAGGATTCTCAAACTTTTGTTCCCCAAACTTCAAATATCCTCACATCTCTTCATCCCTCATCCTTCATCCTTTCCCTACGCCCCGCCCGCTGTTCCAGTCGATACAGCCAAACCATCAGCCCTACCACTCCAACCTGGAGCGCAAAATTGGGGAAAGTAGCCCCAACCCCTCGACCCGCAAGCAGTTGTGTGAAAAAAATAAAAGCTCCAATCAGCCCAGATGCGCCAAAAGTCACATAAATGAACTGCCTCAAGCCTCGATAGGGCGCTTTCGCCTCCGCTCGCAAACGAGCATACTTTTCGGGGCTGAGATTGCGAGCAGGCTTTGCATTGCTGGGACGTTCAGGATTTGAATCAGCCATGATCAGGAGCTTCCTTTTCCACTAGAGCATAAGTGCCTAGATACGATAGCAGATTCAAAACCTATGGAATAAAGCAATTTGGTCGCATTGCTACCAAACGCCCCGTTTACCGTTGGGGTGAACGGTTGTCCAATTCGTTCGGGCTGTTGCAAGCTGTTCATCAGAAACTTTTGCCCCCGTCAGGTCAGCCCCACACAGATTGGCTCCTCGCAAATTAGCATTGCTCAAGTAAGCAAAGCTTAAGTCTGCACCTCGCAGATCGGCCCCTTCTAAATCTGCATGACTCAGGTAAACTCTTGCCATATTTGCATTTCGCAAAATAGCGTGACTCAAACTGGCCTTGCCAAAGTCAGCACTAAATAAATTAGCGCCCTGAAGGTTGACCTTCTCTAGCTTCGCCTGGTGAAAATTTGCCTCAGCCAGATTAGCCCGCTGTAAGTTCAACAAGCTGAGATCGTGAGACGTAAAATCTCTTCTGCCTTTGGCATAAGCAGTAAGCAAGTCCGTAGCAGCCATTTTAGGGGCCTCAGCAGGCTTTCCAGTTGTTCCTTTAGACCTTACAGCGGTAGATAGAGAAGCTTTTTGGGGCATCAGCCTGCGTCGCGGAGAACCAGGTTGCAGACTGGTTGCTTCAGACGATGCTGCTTTTGCCTGCTGCCGCGCACGGATTGCAGCCGCCATTCGAGAGGAGGGGGTAGACGGAGTGGTATCGTTCAGGTCAACGGAAGGAGGATGTTCTGGCTCAGACTGGTAGAGGGGACGATTGGGTTTCGCTACCATGCTCTGGGCCAGACTATCAAGGTAAGGCTCAAGGTCAAGCGCTCTTAAAACCTCATTGGAAGTCTGATAGCGATGGCGGACAGACACCTCCAGCATCTTCCGCAAAACATCGGCAAAGTGATCGCTAATGTGAACTTTTTCTCGCCAGAGCATTTCGCCAGTGGCGGGGTCGTAGTCTAAATCTTTGGGTGATTTTCCGGTTAACAGATAGATGCAGGTTACACCAAGAGCGTAGATGTCGCTGGCGTAAACTGGGCGCATAGCCATTTGCTCAGGTGGAGCATACCCTGGAGTGCCGATCGCATAGGCAGTCAAGGCCGTTTGCTCAGAAGCGCCTGCCCGAGTTGGAGTCACCTGGTCTTTTACTGCGCCAAAGTCAATCAACACCAGCTTCTTATCCTGAGAGCGACGAATCAGGTTAGCGGGCTTGATGTCGCGATGAATCACCTGCTGACTGTGGATATATTGCAACATCGGCAGGACTTCGCTCAGGAATTGCTTGACACCTGCTTCGCTGAACGGGCCAGAGCGTTTTACCTCCTGCTGAAGAGTAGAGCCGCTGATGTACTCCTGTACCAGGTAAAATTCCTGGTTTGCTTCAAAGTAGTCCAGTAGGCGAGGCACCTGGGGATGATTCCCAATCCTGCCGAGGGTTTTAGCTTCGCGCTTAAACAGCTCTCGCGCCATCTGCAATACATGAGGGGAAGATGCGGCTGGGCGAAGCTGCTTGATAACGCAGTGTGGGCTACCGGGGAGGGATTCATCTTTAGCGAGATACGTTGCTCCGAAGCCGCCATGACCCAAAGTTTGAAGGACTCGGTAGCGATCGCGCAGCAGCAACTTGGAGCCGCAAGCCTGACAAAGCTCAGTGTGTACTAAATTTTCTGGGTTAGGACAGGCTGGATTTAAGCAGTAGCTCATGCGGCATCACTCGCTATGTCGGTCGCCGGGGGCATCACTTCATCCACTTCTAGACGTAGACACCTTAACCTCTATTATCTTTCCAAGAAAGACGAGATAAAGCGCCAAGTTTGCGGGAAATCTCTTGAAGAGTTGCTAAAGCTCACCCTATATTCCTTAAAATCCTCGTGAATACCCAATTTCCCATAGTTTAGGGGAGGAGAAGATGTCACAGTGGAGGGGTTGCACCCGGTTATGGCAATGCACCATAGACTCATATCAAGCTTCTACCATTTCAGAGGCTTCCCACGGTTGAGCGGTAGAATGGTGGGGCACCATTGTAGACCGACCTAGAGTTAAAGAGCAAGTTAGGCAATGCGTATCTCACTAAACTGGCTGCGGGAATTAGTAGACCTGACGATAAGTCCGGAGGAGCTAGCAGAAATGCTAACGATGGCTGGATTTGAGGTCGAAGAGATTGAAGACCGTCGCACGTGGGCAGATGGTGTCGTAGTCGGGAAGGTGTTGAGCTGCGAACCGCACCCCAATGCAGACAAACTCAACATCTGTCAGGTAGATATTGGCAGAGGCTCCCCCTCTACCATCGTCTGTGGCGCGTCTAACGTCAAGGCAGATTTGTATGTTCCTGTTGCCACAGTAGGAACCTACTTACCGATCGTAGACCTAAAGATTCGCCCTCGCAAGCTGCGGGATGTGCCTTCGGAGGGCATGATTTGCTCTTTGGCGGAGCTTGGGCTGACGAAAGAGTCGTCAGGTATTCATCACTTTGAGCAAGATTCCTTAAAGATTGGGAGTGATGTTCGTCCGCTTCTAGGCTTGGATGACGTAGTGCTAGATCTGACTTCTACGGCAAATCGGGCAGATGCGCTCAGTATGGTCGGGGTTGCCAGGGAAGTTGCAGCCCTGACGGGCACTCAACTGAAACTGCCTGACGTGCCCGAAATCTCAATAGAGACTGACTCTAGTCTGACTGTAAAAGTTTCTGAGCCAGAGGCTTGCCCCATTTATATTGGCACAATCATTGAGCAGGTGAAGATTGCAGCTTCTCCTGATTGGCTTCAGCGGCGGCTTCAAGCCGCAGGGACGCGCCCAATCAATAACGTTGTAGACATTACCAATTACGTTTTGCTGGAATGGGGGCAGCCGCTTCATGCGTTTGATTGCGATCGCCTACTCTCTGTCGTAGGCACCGATACCCTGACGATTGGGGTGCGCTTTGCTAACCCTGGTGAGTCTTTGACCACTCTAGACAGTCAAAAGCGAACCTTACAGGAGCAAACGCTGCTGATTACAGCAAACGATAAACCTGTGGCGCTGGCTGGTGTAATGGGCGGCGAGGAAACCGAAGTATTTGCTGAGACGCAAAATCTGATGCTGGAGGCGGCTCTGTTTGATTCGGTGGCAGTTCGCCGTTCGGCTCGTTCTCAAGGGCTGCGGACAGAGGCTTCTGCTCGCTATGAGCGGGGCGTAAACCAGACAGAACTGGCGATCGCCTGTCGTCGAGCCATTCACCTAATTTCGGAGCTAGCAGGGGGCGTAGTGAAGGTGCAGGCGATCGCTGATTTGCGCCCCAGTCAAGCCACAGCCACCCGCACCATTGAGCTACGTCTTGAGCGCGTTAATCAAGTATTAGGGCCAATTGACCTGGATCTAGAAGTCTCGCCTACCGCTACAGCCGAAGCCAGAGACACCGATGAAGAAGTCGGTGAACTCCAGTCCGAAGACATTGAGCGCATTTTGACCGCCTTAGGCTGTACGCTGACTTCAGTGCAAGAGCAGGTTTGGAGCGTCACCGTTCCACCCTATCGCTACCGCGACTTAGAGCGCGAGATTGACCTGATCGAGGAGATTGCCCGCCTCTACGGTTACAACAATTTTTGTGACACCCTGCCTGCTAAGACTGAGCCAGGATATCTTTCGGTCGAACAGGCACTTACGCAAAAAATCCAGCAGGCATTTCGAGCCGTTGGACTGACCGAACTGATTCACTATTCTCTGGTGAAGCCAGAGAAGGAAAACCAGATTCAGCTAGCCAATCCTCTGTTAGCCGAATATTCAGCCCTTCGCACTGAGCTTTTGTCTGGGCTGATTGATGCCTTTCAATACAACCTGGAGCAGGGGAATGGGGCACTAAACGGGTTTGAAATTGGGCGAGTTTTCTGGCGAGAAGAAGAAGGTCTAAATGAAACAGACATGGTTGCTGGCATTTTAGGCGGCGACCCTAGCCAGGGGCGATGGATGCGAGGCGGCAAGGAAAAGCCAATTACCTGGTTTGAGGCAAAAGGCACCTTAGAGAGCGCCTTTCAACGGCTGGGGTTGGTGGTTGAGTATCAGCCCGATCGCCGCAACGCTCTCTTGCACCCTGGTAGAACGGCTTCCCTCTGGGTACAGGGAAATCGTCTGGGCACATTTGGGCAACTGCACCCACAGCTTCGGCAAGAGAGGGGCTTGCCCGATGAAGTTTACGTTTTTGAGCTAGACCTGGACGTAATGTTTGCCCAGATGGATCAGGAAGAAAACATCGCGCCCGTCTTTAAACCCTACTCAACCTACCCAGCGTCCGATCGAGACATTGCCTTCTTTGCTCCAACGCAGGTATCCGTTGCTGAAATTGAGCGAGTGATCAAAAAGTCGGCAGGGACGCTTTTGGAATCGGTGGAGCTATTTGATGAATACCGAGGGGAGAATGTCCCTGAAGGAAAGCGCAGTCTGGCGTTGCGGTTGATTTATCGGGCAGGCGATCGCACCCTCACCGATGAAGAAGTCGAACCTGTTCACCGCAAAGTTCGAGATGCCTTGATTGAAAAGTTTGGGGTTGAGGCAAGAAGTTAGGAACTAGGGACTAGGAGTTGGGGCTGGGGGCTAGAGGTTGGCTTCTCAGGAAGTCCCAAATCTGTAATGATTTTTGGCAGTGCGGATTTTGCCCGTGCTGCCAAAGGTTGCCGTAGAAAATTTCATTGAGATCTGGTTTATGACTAAATATGTGATGTGGGGGAGCTACTGTGATCACGTGCTGGAAAAGCGTTCTCTCTATCGTCAGGCACATCTAGATCGGCTTGCTAAGCTAAAGGAATCTGGGGCACTCATTACGATTGGCCCAACTCAAGATTTGACTCAGGTGTTTGGGGTGTATGAGGCAGACAATGAGCCTGCTGTGCGGCAGCTAGTAGAGGAAGACCCCTACTGGCAAAACGGCATCTGGACAGAATATGAAGTGAAAGAGTGGATTCAGGCTTTTTGAGAGGACATTGCGCTTATGTCTACTGCTACGCCTACTGCAACTGCTACGTCTCCTGCGACTAAAGCTCCTGTCGCCAATCTCAAAATTGCCTGGCCGCTCCTGCCAGAAGATTTCATTCTGCCGGATGACCCTGTGGAAAATACTGATCAACCCCTACTTGCAGCCGCCTTGAGACAGCCACTTACGGCTTTTCCTGAACTAATGCAGGATGCCCTGGTGGTTTCCAATTTTGCACTTTGTGCTGCCATTCAAGACCGAACTATTTGTAAAGCGCCAGACTGGATGTATGTCCGTCCGGTGCAGCCCTGGCAGCGTTCTGAGACCCGCCGCAGCTATACGCCGCACACAGAGGGGGTCGTCCCTCAAGTGGTGATGGAGTTTCTATCGGCAACCTACCGCGAAGAGTACTCGGTTGAGTTTAAGCAGTCGGTGGGCAAATGGTTTTTCTATGAACAGGTGATTCAGGTTCCCCATTACATCATCTTTCGACCTGACACAGGGCACGTAGAGGTTTATGCCCTGACCGAGGGGCGCTACCAGATCCAAGCAGCAGATGCCTCAGAACGCTACTGGATTGCAGGACTGGGACTGTTTTTAGGGGTGTGGGAAGGTGTCCATGAGGGGCGAACTGGCTACTGGCTGCGCTGGTGGAATGCGGACGGAGAACTGTTGCTCTGGTCAGAAGAGCGCACTGAGCAGGAACGCCAGCGGGCAGAGCAGGAACATCAGCGGGCAGAGCAGGAACGCCAACGGGCAGAGGCTCTAGCTGAACGGTTGCGTCAGTTGGGCGTAGAGCCAGAGGCGTAGTGCTGTTTGCAAAACTCTAGGGCGATCGCCATCTCCCCAGTTTGGTGCGGGTAGGAAACCGGAGGACGAGCGATCGCCACCCACTTCACCCCTAACTCAGCCGCCACCTGCCGCTTTACATCTTCCCCTCCAGCAACCCCAGAAGCCTTAGAAACGACCATTGAAATTTGCCACTGCTGCCAGAGTGCCCGTTCCAGGTCAAGTGAGACGGGTGGACGCAGGGCAATCAGGCGATCGGGCGCAAAGCCTGCTGCCAGGGCTGCTTCTAGCGCTGGGACAGAAGGTAAAATCCGGGCAAACAAAACCGCACTGGACTGCCAGGAGCAAAACTGCTCTAGAGGTCTGTAGCCTACGATGAGCAGCACCCGCTGTCCCTTGAGGTAATCCCCCGATAGGAGTGCTTTAAAGCTGTCCAGGACGATTTCGTTTGGGGTGCTTTTCTCCAGTTTCGGTCGCTCGTAGCGCAGGTAAGGAAGCTGGTAGCGAGAAGCGGCGGCGATCGCCAACTCAGACACTGCTACTGCAAACGGATGAGACGCATCCAAGATGCAGCGAATCTGGTGAACTTGCAAGAAATTTTCTAATTGCTGCTGATCTAGCCGACCGACCCAAACTCGTAAGGTTGAAGCAGAGGGGTAAAGCGATCGCGCCGATGCAGTTGTCACCGTGACGATGCAGGGCAGGCTAGAGTGGCGATCGCCCGTGCCAGTTGCACACTTTCCTGAGTGCCGCCAATCAGCCAGATCTGCTCAGGCATAGAGCTTAGGATTGCGAATTTAATAAAGTAGGGTGTGTTAGGCGAAGCCGTAACGCACCAGAGGCTTTTAGAACGGTGCGTTACGCTGCGCTAACGCACCCTACGAAAATTGCAGCTTACTTAATCCACGACCCTTAGGTAAATCGCACCTTGTAAAGCTGAAACAGCTCGCCGGGCTGCTTTTTCACGACCTTTGCACTAGCCACCTGAATTGTTTTTTCCCAGTCCGTCAGCGGCTCTAGAAATACTTCAGCGCCCAGATATGTTTCCAGAATTGCCCAGTTTTCAGCGATCGCTGAGTCAGGATCGATTACGTCAAACACGAACAGTCCGTCCGGCTTTAGCACCCGTTTTACCTCTGACAAAACGGTACTCCAGTAGTCGAGGGGGTAATAGCAGCTAAATCCAGTGGCGATCGCTAGGTCAAACTGCTCCTCATAATTTAGCCGATGGGCACCGCCAAGCTGCACCCCTTTAAACAGTTTTGAATTCAACTGAGGGCCGCGCGCATTCAGCGTATCTCGCGCCACCTCACTAATGTCTTGACCATAAAAAAATGCATCCCAATCGCGCCAGGGGTAAATCAGGAAACTCACCCCACAGCCAATATCCAGGCAGCGCTGCTGTTTGCGAGGTTGGGCAATTTCCCAGAACGGAGAGGCAATCCGAGCGGCCAGGGAACCACCAGCCCATTCTCGAAAAATTGGCATAGCCTCAACTTCGGGCGGCAGATCGAACGATTCACGCCGATATTCCTGGTCAAATCGACGGGCGACTGCGGTTAGCTGGGTTTGCCAATCTGGACTGCTATTGGAGCGATCGCCCAAAAAATTAGCCAGATCTTGAGAATTGCGTTTCCGTTCCTGGGGCATTCCGTTCTCCGTTAGCCCTTCAGCGCTCGATTAAAGTTCTGACGATAGGACTTATTTGAAATCAACAAAACCGGCCAAAGTGCCGCTAAATAAAGCTTTCCCTGGCTAAAGTTAGTGCGGTGAAACCCTGTCCAAAACTTCCATACACCGCCAACATATACAGCCAACAGCACAAAACCAAGTAATCCAGACATCGCTTAAACTCCCAGTTTGAAGTCAGACGCTTTAATCCAAGTGTAGAGTAGCTGAATCAATTCCTGCTACACCCCTTAATATGCTTAATACCCTGTTCCATTTTGTGGGATGTCGCTACTATTCTCTTGAGCAACGAAAAATATTTAAATCAAGATTTGAGTCAAGTAAACCGCTTAGAGATTTTTACAAATCACCTCTAATGGGGATATTCAGAGTCACTGCCCCATACGAGACTGCATAAACGGACAAGTCATACAAACTTGCGGTTCCGTCTTTACCGCACAATTGCAGAGAAAAGGTTGGCGACAACTAAGGAGGATTTATGCGAGCAGTGCTGATGGCTGGGGGATCGGGAACACGGCTCAGACCGCTAACCTGTGACTTGCCAAAGCCGATGGTGCCTATCCTAAATCGTCCGATAGCCGAGCATATTGTTAACTTGCTCAAGCGGCATCGGATTACGGAAGTCATTGCAACCCTGCACTATCTGCCAGATGTGATGCGCGACTATTTTCAGGATGGCAGCGATTTTGGGGTGCAGATGACCTACGCGGTTGAGGAAGATCAGCCGTTAGGGACTGCGGGCTGTGTTAAAAACGTCGCTGAATTGCTAGATGAAACGTTTCTGGTAATCAGCGGCGATAGCATTACCGATTTTGACCTGAGTGCAGCAATTCAGTTTCACAAACAGCGCGGTTCAAAAGCTACGCTGGTGCTGACTCATGTGCCAAACCCGATCGAGTTTGGAGTCGTGATTATTGATGAAAACCAGCGGATTCGACGGTTTTTAGAAAAGCCTTCCAGCAGCGAAATTTTCTCAGATACGGTAAACACGGGCACCTACATTCTGGAACCGGAGGTGCTGGATTATTTACCCGTCAACCAGGAATCAGACTTTTCTAAGGAACTGTTTCCGCTGCTGCTGGAGAAGGGTGAGCCGATGTATGGCTATGTGGCGGAGGGTTACTGGTGCGATGTCGGTCATCTCGATGCCTATCGGGAGGCGCAGTATGACGCGCTATATCGCAAGGTGAAGCTAGAGAGCAGCTATGAAGAGCGATCGCCCCATCTCTGGGTAGGACAAAACACCTTCATTGACCCCACGGCTCAAATCGAAACTCCAGCGCTGATTGGCAGCAACTGCCGCATTGGGCAACGGGTGCAAATTGATGCAGGAACGGTGATCGGCGATAACGTGACGGTTGGCTCTGATGCTGACCTAAAGCGTCCGATTGTCTGGAATGGAGCAATTATTGGAGATGAAGTTCACCTGAGAGCTTGTGTTGCGGCGCGAGGAGTTCGCATTGATCGTCGCGCTCATGTATTAGAAGGGGCGGTCGTCGGCTCGCTCTCGACGGTAGGAGAAGAAGCGCTAATCAGTCCAGCAGTGCGCGTCTGGCCGAGCAAAAAAATTGAACCAGGGCAACGCTGAACATGAATCTGATTTGGGGGCACGCGGCTCATCGCAATCTTTTTGGACAGCGCGGCGTTTCGGGCTTAGCGAATGTAGACATCACACCAGAGTTTGCCGTCCGGTTGGGCGCGGCCTATGGCTCGACGCTCAAGCCCGGTTCTCATGTAACGGTTTCCCGCGACCAGCGCAGCATTTCTCGCATGGTGTCGCGATCGCTAATTGCTGGATTAATGTCTGTCGGCATCAACGTCCAAAACCTGGAAGCTACTGCAATTCCAGTTGCCCGTGCAGTCCTGCCCACGCTATCGGTTGCCGGGGGAATTCATGTGCGGGTTGGCTCTGATCGCTCTGACCACATCCTGATCGAATTTTTTGACGCAAAAGGGATCAACCTATCCAAAGGGCGAGAGAAGAAAATCGAAGGCGCTTACTTCAAAGAAGATTTTCGCCGAGCGCAGATTCAAGAAATTGGCAACGTCGTCTATCCCGGTCAAGTAATCGACATCTACAGCACTAGTTTTGAGCGCCACCTGAATGTGGAAGCCATTCGCAACAGCAACTCCAAAGTAGTGATCGATTACGTGTATGCGGTATCGGGTGCGGTTTTGCCCATTCTGCTAGGCAAGTTTGGCTGCGATGCGGTCGTGCTGAATGCTAGCCTCAGCCCTAACGTTCCCTCGGTGGCAGATCGGGAAGTGCTGTTAAGCCAACTGGGGCACGTGGTAGAAGCGCTAAAAGCCAACCTGGGCGTACAAGTGGCTGCGAATGGTGAGCAGTTGATTTTGGTGGACGAGTCAGGCAGTGCTATTCGAGGTGAACCGCTAACGGCGCTGATGGTTCACATGATTTTGACAGAGCATCCCAGAGGCACGGTGGTTGTGCCTGTGAATGCCTCCAGCACCGTTGAGCAAATTGCCCGTCGCCATGACGGGAAGGTGATTCGCACGAAGGCAAACCCAACGTCGCTAATGGAAGCTTGCCATACCAATAGCAATGTAGTTTTGGGCGGCAGCGGGGAAATGGGCTTTATCTTCCCGCAGCTACATCCCGGATTTGATGCGATGTTCTGCATTGCCAAGCTGATCGAAATGCTGACGCTGCGTGAGCAGGAAATGTTTGGGAACACGCCGCGCACGTTAGGACAAATTCGGGCGGAGTTGCCTCGCGTTTGCCACAAAACGATCACGGTGCGGTGTCCCTGGACGGCGAAAGGGGCTTTAATGCGGCATCTAGTTGAGACTCATCCATCTGAGGATTTAGACCTGACTGATGGAGTGAAAATTCTCAACCCGCAACATGACAGTTGGGTGCTGGTGTTGCCGGATGCGGGTGAGCCGCTGGTGCATCTGTTTGTGGATAGCAGCGATCGCGGCTGGGTCGATGAAACCTTAAGAGAATATCGGGCCCAGGTGCAAGAGTTTGTTGATCATGAGCAGGGCACCGAGGAACCCCGGATCGATTGGGACAAGGTAGGTGTTTGAATATATTGAATATTGAGAGCGTTAACGCTGCTAACTTCACCTGTCAGATCTTATACTTATAGAACAATAGACCAAATGTACTATCCAAGATTAGAGCGTGCGATCGCTTTCAAAGATGCAATAAATCGCATTTCTACAAAACCAACGCGAAAAAATTACCCCAAAAGATGCAAAGTTGGGGATTTTTAGATTAAAACTATTATTTGAGTTCAGGAGTGTTGGAGATGAATAGCTGTATTTTGATGGCGGAAATTATTCAAGAACCCCAGCTTCGCTACACCTCAGACAATCAAACGCCAATTACCGAAATGATCGTTCAGTTTTCCGGACTGCGGGATGAGGACCCCCTGGCGACAATGAAGGTAGTAGGCTGGGGCAATTTGGCGCAGGAAATTCAGGAGCGCTTTCATGAGGGCGATCGCGTCATTATCGAAGGTCGCCTGAGCATGAATACGCTCGATCGCCCCGAAGGATTCAAAGAAAAGCGAGCCGAACTGACTGCCCAAAAATTCACAGCGTTAGCGGAGATGTCGTCACCAGTACGCCTGCCAGCCCCGCCGCCAGTTCCTCAACCGCTGCCGCCGCCCCTGCCGCCCCTCGCAGTCAGCCGCCCGCTAAAACGGCAAGTCGCGCTGCCTCTGGCTCTACTGCATCAGAAACCAGTAAGGCTACGTCTTACTCTGCCCCCGCTGAGACAGCAGATTATGACGATATTCCGTTTTGAGAGAACGGCAGAGAATGGTTAGCCTGCATTTCTCCTGCTTCTTGCTCCTGGGCGATCGCACAAATGCCGATCTTCCGGCTCAACTTTAGCGTTCGTCCGCAAGTAGTCGCGTATCCAGTCGCAGGCATAGGGAAGTTCGTCTAATTCAAGAATTTGCTCGACATCCCAAATTTTAACGGTTTGATCTTCTCCGCTGGAAGCGATCCACCGACCATCTGGGCTAAATCTGACATCCCAAATTCCGCCTTTGTGCCCTTTGATTATGGTGATCCTGCTGCTGTCATACCAGAGTTCGAGGTTGCCTGTTGCGCCACCCGCAGCCAACATTTTACCGTCTGGGCTGAAATGCACTGAAGTCATTCCCAAACTGCCTCCGTGCAGAGTTGCCAGCACTGTCCCGTTTTGTCGCCATAATTGAATGGTGTCATCCAAACTGGCTGTTGCTAGCCTTTTTCCATTGGGGCTGATGGCGACTTCCCAAATTCCGCTGCGATTTCTGCGAAAGACTCTTAAAGGTTGACCTGTTAAACTCCATTGTCTAGCCGTGCCGTCTTCACTAGAAGAGACTAGAGATTGCCCATCGGGGCTAAAATCTACGTCGTAAACCCTCGCCTGATGCCCTTCTAAAGTTCTTAGCAAACTGCCGTCTGGCTTCCATAGTTTTACCGTTTTGTCATCGCTGGCAGACGCAAAAATTTGCCTCTCTGGGTTAAATGTAACGTCCCAAATTCCGGCAGTGTGACCTGTCAGAGTATCGAGCAGAGTGCCGTCTAGCCGCCAAATTTTGATCGTCTTGTCTGCACTGGCAGAGGCTAAAACGGGTTCATCGGTGCCCCAATTCATTCCAGAAATAAACGAGATTCCGCGAACCCCAGCCCGATGACCGTCAAAAGACCTGACCCACGTACCGTCCCTTGCCCAAAGTTTGAAACTACCGTCCGTGCTGGCTGAGGCAAGCATTTGACTATCAGGGCTGAAATCTAGATCCCAGATTGCGCCACGATGCCCCCGCAAAACTTGAACAAAATGGCTGGTCGAATTCCATAAGCGGGCTGTATTGTCATCGCTTGCTGAAACAATAGTTGAGCTATTGGGTAGAAAGGCGACGCTGCGAACCGCCGATAAATGTCCCCTAAATGTGTTAAGCAGGGTACCTTCCAGGTTCCACAGCTTGATGGTTTGGTCGCCGCTGACCGAGGCGATCGCCCCCCCATCGTCACGCACTGCCACCTCAAACACCTCCCCCCGGTGCCCTTCTAATGTCTTAAGCAGGGTGCCGTCGAGATCCCACAGTTTGACGGTTTGATCGCTACTCGCTGAGACGAGCATAGGCTGCTGAGTCCCGTCAGTAGACCGAAATAGAGCAAATTTAACATCCCAAACCGCAGCTAAATGCCCCTTGAGCGTGTTGAGCAGGGTGCCATCTAAAGTCTTCCACAGTTTGATCGTCTGATCCTGGCTGCTAGAGGCTAGCAAACGACCATCGGGGCTAAACGCAACGCCCCAAACACCGCCACGATGTCCCTCAAACGTTTGGAGTAGCGCTCCCTGAAGACTCCAAAGGCAAATTTTGCCGTCTTCGCCAGCCGAAGCAAACTTTTGACCGTCAGGGCTAGGGACAAGACCCCAAATGGCGGTTCTGTGAGCTTGAAAGCGATTGAGTAGCCGCCCTTCACGGCTCCAGAGATAAATTTGACCGTCTAAGCTGGATGAAATGAGCCACTGACTATCTGGGCTAAAAGTGAGTGCGTGAACCGTCGTACTGTGGCTGAGGGTGTGTAGCAGGGTGCCATCTGGTCGCCAAAGTTTAACGGTTTGGTCGTTGCTGCCTGTGGCAATCATTTGTCCATCGGGGCTAGTTTCAACCGCCAACACCCAACCCTGATGCCCTGATAGACGGTTAAACTCTGCGGTTCCGTAGATTGCTTGCTGCAATTCTCCTTCAACCTGAGATTGCAACAATGGGCTAAATTGACCTGAACGATCCAGTGCGCGTTTTGCTCTAACGGCCGTCACGAGCGCATCCAGGTTTTGATCGGAAGCAAATAGGGCAGCGGCGGAAGTGGCGATCGCCCTGACCCGACTCAGTGCCGTTTGCTGATATTGATGATAGGCAGTTAGCCCCAGGCAGATGGCGATCGCCAGCGCAGCACTAACCAAGATGAGCAACAACCGCTGTCGCGCAGTGTTTCTTGTTGCGTCTGCCAGTCGTCGCTGCACTTCTTGCAATCGTTCGGCTTCCAGTTTTGCTTCTACTTCACGTCGATCTTGCTCCTGACTAGCCGTCAAAAACTGATAGTCCTGGTTGCTCAAGTTTTTGTGGTGTGACCACTCCAGCGCCTCTAGAAGAGCCTGCCCGCGCAGCAGTCGAGAAGCGTCTTGTTGCGCCGAACTAATCCAGTCTTCTAATGCTTGCGAATAGGGACGAAGGGCATTGAACTGCTGGTAAAGCCAGTCCAGGTTAAAAACCTCCTGGTAAATTCGATTTTTTATCCGTAAGTAGTTTTGCTGCTTTTCGACCAGTCCCGATAGCAACAGTTCACTTTCTTCGGGGTTGTTATCAATCGGAAGAGGACTCAGACTACATAAGTCTTTGGTTGAAGGAATGAGAGCAGCAGTTTCTGCATCAAGTTGATCCGTTTTGGTTTTTTGTTTCTCTTGCTCCAGGTTAGAGGCGTTCAAAATTTGCCAGTACAGCCCCAACACTCGACGGGCTTGGGGCCTGTCTTTTAGCAGGCGATCGCGAATCGTTCGCAGATGTTCTGGCTCGTCCTGTGCTTCCCAGTTATCAATGATGTGAGCATAAACCAGGTCTTTTACCCAAAGAACCTCATCACCGGGGGAAAGGAAAAGCAGTCCATTGTCATGCTTATGGTGAGCCATTAAAGCCGACTGACAGAGTTTTTGGGTGAGAAAAGGTTGCCCTCCAGTCCAATATAAAATTTGCTTCAAAACTGATCGAGGAGTGCTAACCACTCTGTTTAGCCCGACAACAAGCCGCATTGCTTCTTGCAGTTGAAATCCTTTTAGCTCAATGGCGCGACCAATATTAAATGGTGTTCGTGTTTTGTCGGTAATCAAGTCTGAAGGGGTTGCTACACCCAACAGCGCAAAGCTGAGCCGCTTAAAGGCAGGCTGTTCGGCTCGTTTGTTATAGCAAGCCCGGATGAATGCAAAAAAATCGTCAGTTGGAAACTTCAAGCTTAAAACACTGTCTATTTCATCAATGAAAATCACAATATTAAGATCGATCGCCTGCAACAGAACGGTTTCAACAAACTCACTGAGGCGTTGAACGGGAGAAAGGTGAGTGCGATCGCGCCACCAAATACGCAAATCTATTTGAAGCTGAAAACTGCTGACTAGAGAACCCACAATGGATGCGTACCACTGATCTAGTGTCACCTGTTGAATGCCAATCGCCGTCAGGTCAACCGCTCCACAGCAAACGCCCACAGCCCGCAGGCGACGAATGGTTTGCACTCGCAGGGAAGATTTGCCCATCTGTCGAGCGTTGAGGATGTAGCAAAACTCACCTTCAAGTAGCGCTTGATATAGCTCTCTATCAGCAGCCCGCCAGATATAGCTGGGTGCATTTGGGGAAAGCGCTCCTCCTACTTGGAATTGAAAAGTTGGACGCACAGTAGACATAGTGTGTGCAGCGCTGCATCAGGTAATCGCTAAAGCTAGCTTAAAATATCGAGCATACAGTTCACATCTGGGCGAAACCCTTTGATTTTGCACCCGCACCACCCCTAAGTTCTGTAGCTTCAATGCCTGGATCGGCTCTACCTCAAGCGGTGAAGGAGATAGGACAACACGCTGCAAGTCTGCTAAGAGTTCTGGATATCGCTTAAGCCGCCATAGCTGCTGTTGCAAGTGACTTCCATAAATGCCGTCTTCGGCGATCGCGGTCTTAATTAACTCATCTAGCGTAACTTCTTCATTGCTCAAATGATATAGCGCCAGCTGAATCAGATAAGGATTGCCACCTACCAGCGCCATCAATTGTTCAATCTCACCCGCCTTCCATCTCAGACCGTGCCGCTCGGACAAATCTTGCACCTGCTTAGGCGTAAATTCTGGCAACTCAACCGATAGCCCAACGTTAAAAGGAGACTGATTTACCGGGAGCGAAATGCAAACCTCTGTAGAATGCACAATGATAATTCGCAGCTTTTGCCAGAGGACACTGCCACCGTCCCCATACCTGCTCTTTTCATACCAGGCTCTCAGCAACCCCAGGAAGTCAGCGGTAATCTCAGGATAATGGAACACTTCATCAACCTCGTCTAGCGCCAAGACAAGATCGCTATCAATTTCTTTGAGGAGATAATTCTCAAAATAATGAGTTGCATTGTAGTTGCTGCCAAAAATATCGTCCCAATATTCTGATATGCGTTTGGGTAAACCGAGTTGAGAAGAGGCGATCGCGCAAAGCCACCGAAGAAGCCGATCTAGCTCTAGAAAAACTTGAGTATCAGCAAGCTGAAAACTCAGCGTCACAGTACGGATATTTTGCTCCCTTGCCTGTTGCAACACTCTAGCCATCAGAGAAGTTTTGCCCATTTGCTTAGGTGCTTTAATCCGAATCAGCGCTCCTGGTTGCACAATTGCCTCATAGCAAAGTGACTCTACGGGCGGTCGCTCCACATACAGCAGAGAATCCAAAGGAATTTGCCCGCCGAGTACAATCCTTTCCCGATTGACAAGGGGTAAAGAATCGATTGTCTCTGCATAATCGCTATCGATTAGGGTTAAATTGAAAGACTTAAAGAAGGACTCTAGAGTTTGCTTATCAACAGGAAACTTACGTCGCTGTACTTTAGTAATTGTATTCGAGCTTAAATGAGTAATCTTACTCAGTTCTTCCAAAGTGTAAAGTTCCCCTGCATTCCCCTGCATCTCCATCTTTCGCTTAGCTTGCTGTAAGCGCTGCCACCCTTGACCTGAAATAATAACGCCACGCTTACGTTTGGAAGGGGTTTTCATCGTAGTGCAATTCGACTTTCTTAGCTAAAAAGAAGTTTTACGCTCAGTTATAAACAAGAGTTAGGAGCATTGCTTACCACTATTAAAAGTTTTTGTGTTTTAAGCAGTTCTAGCCACAAAGCTCTGCAAAGAAGTATCGCATTGACCGAGCATAGGGATATAGAATTTGAATCTGTTCTGGTTGCATCCGAGCTATGAGTTCTTCAATCAACAGTTGAGTACCCTGGTTGACTAGCTCCCAGGTTACGTCAATAGCTGGAAAAACCATGACACATAGGGGAACTAATTCTTCTTCTATCGATGCTACACTGCCCTCAAGAATGCAGAGCAAGAGATATCCTTGAAACATCTGAATATCTCTAATCGTGGACGCAGTAACGCCTGGTTCATTCAGTCCTCCACGCCGACTTTGGTGATTAGGATTAAGCTGTACCATACCGCGAAAAACCGTTTTCGCAATATCTTTACTCTGAGGCAACATTTGTCGAACTAACTCCAAATAGGGCGATTCTACTGAGTGTTCCATTGCGGCATCACAAATACGTTTCCAGGGAATAC
>JAAUTN010000247.1 GCA_012031415.1 Leptolyngbyaceae cyanobacterium SM1_4_3
CGGCTAACGTTGCCCTGCGAAATGAAATCGAGAGCGGCATCATTCGCCCTGAGATGCTGCCTGTGATGGAGCAGTGGCACAGTTTTGGGAGCGTTGGGTCAGTGCGGCCTTCCTTCACGCTTACCTGAAGGCGGCCGACCACGCCAACTTCCTACCCAAATCCCAGCAAGAGCTACAGGTTTTGCTCGATAGCTACCTGCTTGAGAAAATGCTCTACAGCCTCAGTTGTGAACTCAACAGTCGCCCTGATTGGGTAGAGATTCCGCTACGGCGAATTTTGTTAGAAATTGGGAACTAAGGGTAACGCACAGCTTTGCTGAACCGCCCTTACCCTAAATCGAGAATGGACAGTTCGAGCAACTTTTGCCTGATACCGTTTCTATAAAAACGGGCTACAGATAGAAAAGCTCTTCGCGAAGCGGGAGACCTTCCATCTGTAGCCCTAAATCGGAATTGGCATAACGGACAGCAGAATAGGGGTTTGGGAACCAATTAAAGAACGTTCGCAGAGCAAAGCTCCTCAAACCTAGCCCCCTTAGCTCCTAGCCCCCAACCCCCACGCAGCACTTTGCTAAGTCCGAGGTATCAATACTAGCTCCGGTAAGCTGGTGCAAGCGTTCGAGGAATTCGACTTCAGTTCTACAAACGGCAGCACCACAGCCGTGTAGCTGCACTGAGGGAACAACAAAAGCGTGGGCAGGGAACCAGGCTTGCAGATCCCAGGCGTAATATTCCAGGGTATCTAGGTTAAGGCAGGCATTGCCCAGGCTCAAGCTTTCGCAGGAGCCGTGCGAAAAGATGTGAACATGGGTCAAATTGTGACGCTGCTGTAGCGCTTCAGTGATCTGCTGCACCCCGTCTTGCAGAGGATCGAGCAAAAGAATCTCTGCCTCTGGAAGCGCTTGTGATGCCAGTGTCTGATGGTCTTGGATGGTTGAATCAATGACAACCAGGGCTTTGGGCTTGGCGGCTGAGCGATCGCCTTGCTGAGAGTTATGACCTTGAGTACCAGCGTGTTTCCTGTTCATGTCGGGTGTCATAGGATGAGAACTGCGATCGCCAGAAGAAATTGTGGCGATCGCCACAGGTTTCTAATAAAGAACTGAGGTTGATGCATCCCTCAGTGAGTGAGGGACTGCGGCAGGAGCTAAATGCCCCCAGAGCGACACAAACCTTGCCTTTATTGTTCCCAAATTTAACTACTGAGGATTACGGTTGTCGGTCGGTAAAAGGTCTGATAAATGTCTGGTGGAGGTCTAGCAGAGTCCAGGTAAAAGTACGATAGTATACATAAATACCTACCAAGTAGCTCTCGTTCAAGGTCAGGCAAAACTTAAAGTATTGGTAAAAAACCCTGATTTTGGGTGGTGCGGAAATTACCGACATCGCTCAAGATTGAGAGGAGTTTCTAGGTTTTGTACTGGAACGCCCCCTTTCCTTCTATCCTGTCTCTCTCAGCAAAGCATCCTGTAACTTTTGTGGCGGCTTGACTTCGAGAAGATATTGCTTCAAAGCGCTTCTCCGACCACCTACTAAAAGTCAAATTCTCTCTTAGCCCTGGTTTGTTTTTAATTCACGTTAAATCGAACCTTGCCCTTAAACACTGAAGTTTGATGACAGTTGACGAAGCATTAGCCCAAGTTGAGCGGCTTTTAGAGCAAGAACGCTTAACAAGAGTTCAAGAACTGGTATTTCGACAGTCCTGGGTTGGTCAGTCCTACATGGAGATTGCTAAAGCCTCTGGGTATGATTTTGGCTACATCAAAGATACAGGCTCCAGGCTGTGGCAGATGCTTTCGGATGCCCTGGGGCAAAAAGTTACAAAACACAACTTTCAGAGTGCGCTGAAGCGATCGCAGCGTCAGGATGAAGACCCCGAACTGAAAAACGGGGTAGGTCAAACCTTTCCCAACCTGGCTGCACTAGAACCTAACTTACCTGCTTCACCGAAAACCGATTGGGGCGAAGCGCTCAACATCTCCGTGTTTTATGGTCGTGAGGCCGAATTGCGGCGGCTAGAAAACTGGATCTTAGGGGACGCAGCCACAGAAGGACAGCGCTCTAGCCTCGTCGCCATTTTAGGATTGGGGGGTGTCGGCAAAACCGCTCTGTCAGTGAAGCTGGCGCAACAGCTAGCAGCCGCACAGACAGATGGGTTTGAGTATGTGATTTGGCGATCGCTCCGCAATGCTCCGCCCCTGCGCGAACTGCTGCAAGCGCTCATCCAATTTTTTTCTGACCATCAAGAAGTCAACTTAGCAGATACCGCTGAGGGACAGCTTTCACAATTGCTTCCCTATCTCCAACAGCATCGCTGTCTTGTCGTGCTAGACAACCTCGATACCGTTTTGCGTGGAGAAACTGACAGCGATTTGCGCCAGCGTCCAAGCCGCTATCGGGTTGGCTATGAAGACTATGGCGAACTGTTGCAGCGAGTGGGTGAAGTTGCTCATCAAAGCTGTCTAGTGATTACCAGTCGCGAAAAGCCGCCCGAAATTGCCTACCTCGAAGGTGACATTCTGCCTGTGCGGGTGCTTCAGTTGGGCGGACTAGACGAAGCCGCAGGACAAAAAATTCTTCAGGCAAAAGGGCTAACAGGGTCACTAGATGACACGAGCAGGTTGGTGGAGTGCTATCGCGGCAATCCGCTTGCTCTGAAAATCGCCGCCACCTCGATCAAAGATTCTCTATCGGGCAACATTGCCGAATTTTTGACTCAGGGCAACATCGTTTTTGATGGCATTCGCGACCTGCTAGCCCACCAGATCAACAGGCTGTCTGCCCTGGAGCTTCAGGTGATGTACTGGCTGGCGATTAACCGAGAACCCACCTCGCTGGGAGAGCTTCAGGCAGACCTCGTGCCTCAAATTCCGCAGGCGAGACTGGCGGCAGTTTTAGAACTGTTGCAGCAGCGATCGCTCATCGAAACTTCACCCACCTTTGCTGAGCCGGGACGGTCTAGCTTTACCCAGCAGCCCGTCGTGATGGAGTATATGACCGACGAATTGATTGAGCAAGTGAATCGGGCGATCGCCAGAACCGAAGTCAATCTACTGAACCGCTACGCCCTGATCAAAGCACAGTCCAAAGATTACGTCCGCCATAGCCAGACCCGAATGATTTTGCAGCCGCTGATTGACCGTCTGGTTGCCCACTACGGCAGCAGGCAAGATGTGGCAGACCAATTGCAGCAAATGGTGCTAACGCTGCGGCAGCACGGTTCGCCCGTCGGATATCTCGGTGGCAACGTGCTTAACCTGTTGAGCCAGCTTCAGGTGAGCTTAACGGGAACGGATTTCTCTGATCTCAGCATTTGGCAAGCCTATCTGCCTGCCACCAACCTCAGCCAGGTTAACTTCGCCCGATCGGATTTATCCAAATCTGTGTTTGCAGAAACCTTTGGCGGCGTGATTTCTGTCGCCTTTAGCCCAGATGGACAGCAACTTGCCACCAGTGACACCAGTGGCGAAATTCATCTCTGGCAAATTGCTACGGGCAAACAGCTACTCATTTGCAGCGGTCATGCTCACTGGACGTGGGCACTTGCTTTTAGCCCTGATGGTGAGTTTTTGGCGAGTGCCAGTGATGACTATCTGGTAAAGCTGTGGGAGGTTAAAACTGGGGAATGCCTCAAGACCTTTCGGGGACACACCTACTCGGTAAATGCGATCGCCTTTAGCCCCAACGGACAGCAAATCGCCACCTCCAGCCAGGATGCAACCATTCGCATTTGGGACGTAAATGCCCCCGTCAATCGCCTTCAGGTTGACACCGACAAAAGCTTGCTGGGCGTTGTCGATGAGTGCGTTCGGATTCTGACCGACCACAAAAGTCGGGTCTGGTCAATTGCGTTCAGCCCAGACGGAGAAACGCTGGTCAGCGGCTCTGAAGATAAAACGATCAGGCTGTGGAACGCCAGAACCGGAGAATGTCAGCAAACTCTCCAGGGGCACACCAACTGGATTAAATCTATCGCTATTAGCCCAGACGGACGCTTGGTTGCCAGCGGCAGTTTCGACCAAACAGTAAAACTGTGGGATGCTGAAACGGGCAACTGTCTCACTACACTGCAAGCCCACTCCAGCACCGTCACTGCGATCGCCTTTAGTCCTGATGGTCAAAAGCTAGTCAGCAGCAGCTATGACCAGACCATCAAACTGTGGGATATCCCAACGGGGCGGTGCATTAGAACGCTCCAGGGTCACAGCAACCGCGTTTGGTCAGTTGCCTTTAGCCCCAATGGACGATTGCTTGCCAGTGGCGGTGATGACCACGCGGCGAAACTGTGGGATGTTGAAACCGGGCAATGTACCAAAACCTGGAAAGGACATACCAATGCCATTCTGTCTTTGAGCCTGAATGCAGCCCAGTCTGTTGCAGCGGCTGGTCACGAAGACCAGACTGTTAAGCTGTGGAATCTGAAGACAGGACAAATTCACAAAATTTTACAGGGGCACACCAATCGCGTCTGGTCAGTTGCCTTTTCCCCTGTGCCAATTAACCTCTACCCAAACTTAGAGCAGGACCCCAAAATCATCCTGGCTAGCGGCAGCGCCGATCGCACGATTAAGTTCTGGAACTGGCAAACTGGGCAGTGTTTGCAAACCTTGAAGGGACACACAAGCTGGGTATGGGCGATCGCCTTTAGCCCCAACGGACAACTGATAGCCAGCGGCAGCTATGATCAAACCGTCCGCCTTTGGGAAGTGCAGACAGGCAAATGCATCAGCGTTATGCAAGGTCACGTTGCCCCTGTCACATCTGTAAATATCAGTCCCGATTTACGCTGGTTAGTGAGTTCTGGTTTCGATCGCACCCTGCGAATCTGGGACATCGAAACAGGGCAATGTGTTCACATCCTGCGAGAGCATACAAACACAGTTTGGTCAGGAGACTTTAGCCCTGACGGACAGCAGTTTGCAAGCTGTAGCTATGACCTGACTATTAAAATTTGGGATACCTCCACCTGGAACTGTATCTCCACATTTCAGGGACACACGGCACCCGTCATTTCCGTTGCGTTTAGCGCCACAGGTGAACTGGCCAGCGGCAGTTTTGACCAGACCATCAAACTGTGGGATGTCTCCACCAAATCCTGCACACAAACCTTACAAGGGCACACTAGTCTGATTTCTTCACTGGTGTTTGCCCCCCCTTCGTCTCTTGTCAAAGCAATTTTGGAGAAAGAGAGTCCTGATGAAAGCTCTGAACTTACAGAGACTATTCTGATCAGCGGCAGTTTTGATGAACGAATTAAACTGTGGAATGTCAAAACAACCCAGTGCCTGCAAACCCTGAGAGCCGCTCGACCCTATGAAGGCATGATCATTACGGATGCACTCGGCACAACAGAAGCCCAAAGAGCAACCCTAAAAGCGCTTGGAGCGGTAGAATAACCGTACCTTCTGGTCGAGAGGCGAATTAACACCCTTCTATGGCATCTGACAAAGCTGCTGCATCTTTAGCTGCTGGAGGTTTTCATTTGCAGTGAGGCTGTATTGGTAGTGACGCTCCTCCAGCCAAACTCGCACTTCATGCTCAGAAACCTGCTCAATAGATTGCCCCGTTGTAGGATTATAGGCATTCCAAACCATTTCTCCGGCTGCGTTGCGAGTCTGCCAAACCTGTGGTTCAGACGAAACTTTAAGATGCGCTAGGATTGTCTGCCAAAGACTATTCAGTTTCTCGCCAAACTTGGGTCGTTTGCCGTTGGGTGACTGACGAGAAATTAATTCTACATCTTGGTATTCCTGCCAAGTCATAGATGACTTAATGGACGGCTTCATTCCGTTCCCTCCTTACATCGCTTTGGATACTCCTAATTTACAAAAATGTTACAAAAGCTACAAAAAGTGCCTCTCATCACTTCCATGAGAAGTATGAATGCAATATTCTCCGGAAAATCCACCCTGGAACTTGTGCAGCGGGATGAGTCTCAGATTTGAGAACTACAGGCTGTATGTACCTCCGATGGAACAGGGGCTTAAACAGGACTTACGCATTCCTCTGTAGAACAACGGGTTTAAGCCCCTTTTAGCACGGCGATCGCCTTCCTCACAGCAGTTCCTTCAAAGTCTGTAGCTCTTTTTCAACCGAAGCTGGATTAAACCCTAAGCTAAACGCCAGTGAGCTATCCATAGAAAGGTCAGCAGGTCTGGGTGCAGCCATTTTCACGTCGGCTTGACGGCAGGCAGTGAGTTTAGCCATTGGCAGATCTAAAACTTTTACCATTAAGCAGCCAAACTGATAGCGAGACAACCGTTCCTTGCCGCCCAGGTGAATGTAACCGTGAACCTGTTCCAGTGCTAACAAAAGACCCTGAGCAGCGGACGTACCGCTAATCGGCGTGCGAAACTCATCGATAAACAGATTTAATTCCTGTCCCGATCGCATCTTTTCCAGGAAAGGCTGGACAAAACTTGAAGCATAGGGAGCCGCACCAAACATCAATGGCATTCGGCAAATAGCTGTTTGTGGATAGCGCTCTAACATTCCCACTTCAGCCGCCACCTTTTGCTCACCATAAAGATTGACAGGACACACCGAAGCAGATTCTCGGTAGGGTGGATTTCGCCCGTCAAACACCATTTCACTGGAGGTAAACACACACGGAATTCCGGCATCTGCACTCAGCCCAGCCAGATTACAGGAAGCACTCACGTTAATTGAGTGAGAAGTTTCAGGATGAGTTTGACAAAAATTAGGGCTAGACGCAGCCGCAGTGTGAATCACTGCATCAGGCTGGATCTGTTGAAAAAGCTGCCTGAGTGCCTGAAAATCCGTCAGATTAAGGGTCAGCAAGGTGACACCAGGAATCTCAACAGGGTGCTGATGATAAGTGCCGTATACCTGCCAGGTTTGCTGAGCGAGTTGGCACAAATGCCATCCTAAAAAGCCGCTGGCACCAGTGATTAACAGCTTTTTCATAGTATTGATGAGTTAAGTAAAATAGCACTCAAATTGGTGAAAACAAGCGTTCAGATCTGCGACTTCTTGAAGAAGTTGCAGATCTAACTTCTGTAGATGGCTATTAGTTATTTTATGAAACTGTCGTCAGGTTTTGTACCTGTTGCCGTTGATGAGTCACTACCATTTTTAGGTTTGCGGGTGGTGCCAGGGTAAGCCCGCGACGCACAGGGCGAATGGGGCGCTGATTGGCGATCGCCATCTCATACTGTTGAGCGATCGCCGCCAACACCAGTTTCATCTCAAACTGTGCAAACGCCAGCCCAATACAGCGACGGTTGCTGCCACCAAAAGGTAAATATTCAAAAGGAGAAAACTGCCGCTCTAGAAACCGCTCTGGCTTGAACTGCTTGGGTTCTGGATAGATATCAGGGCGCTGATGCAGTAAGTATATGCAGGGAACTAGCCAAATTCCTGGCTCAAACTCATACTCTTCCCAGGCTAATGGGGTTTTGACAATACGCGGAAAAGCAAACATGGCGATCGGGTAGAGCCGTAATGTTTCCTGGCAAACTGCATTTAAGTAGGGGAGTTGAGCGATCGCCGCTGGATTATTCTCATTCCCTAAAGTATCTAACTCTTGCCGCAGTTTATTTCGCACCTCCGGTTGAGTAAACACCCAGTACAGCGCCCAACTTAACGCCGAAGCGGTTGTCTCATGTCCTGCAACCAACAGGGTCATTAACTCATCATGTAGTTCCTCATCACTCATCGGTTGACCGTCCTCATCCCGTGCTGACAGCAGCAGGGAGAGAATATCTGTGCGTGAGGAGTCAAGCTGTTCTCGCCGCTCTCGAATTTCGGCGTAGAGCAGTTTTGTTACCTGCTGTTTGAGCCGCAAGAATCTGCCCCAGGGACTCCACGCACCCAGGTCTTGCCGCAACAGTGGAAAAAACAGCAGGCTGGCACTCAGGGGTGAACTGATGGATTCTAGCAATTCTGTTAAAAGTAGCTTGAGCCGTTCAAATCGCTCTCCTTCCGCCAGCCCAAACACCGCTCGCAAAATCACCTGTAGCGTGATAGCCTGCATGGGCATCCGAATAACAAAAGGCTGGTCAAGTTTCCATTGAGCAATGACTTGTTCTGTAATCTCCCAAATGAGTTCCCCGTAAGCCCGCATCCTTTCCCCATGAAACGGAGGAGTGAGAAGCTGCCGCTGCTGCTGGTGGCGATCGCCATCCAGCAGAATGAGTGACTGGTTTCCTAACAAAAACCGCAGCAGCAAATTACCACCGCCAGAATCAAACTGTCCTGGATTAGAAAATATTTTCTGAATGCACTTTGGATTACTGCACACTACCATCGGCGAACCGCTGGGCGAACCCAAAGTAAACATATCGCCGTAAGCTTGAGCGTAAGCTTCTAGCGTTTCTGAAGGGTAGAAAATAGAGCGAAGCATCCTGAGCGATTGAGGGGTTCGCGGTCCGGCGGGTAGTTTCATAGCACATCGCAAATCTGCACGCTCCCAACTTAGCGCAACTTGGGCTGGCTTTGGCTAAGAATAGTGGCAATCAGGATAAACCCTGCCCCCAGAAATCCTCTCACTCCTAACGATTCTCCCAGTAGCCAAAAAGAAAAGACAGCAGCAAACACAGGTTCAAAGGTGTAAAGTAGAGCTGCTTCATGGGATGAAATCCACCGCTGAGCTAAGGTCTGAGTCCAAATTGGGGTAGCTGTCACCACCAGTCCGAGGTAGAACAACACACCAAAGTGATTTGCAATTTCCCCTGCCTGTGTAGCTAACTGCGGCAATGCCCATGCTCCGCTTAACAGCGCCATGACTGAAAGCTGAACGGCTACTAGAGGTGGAGTAGGATGGCGTGGCGTAATCCACTCCAGCAGCAAAATGTAAACAGCAATTCCAACGGCACAGCCAAAAGTGAGAAAATCTCCCCGATTTAAACTACCGCCTTCCCAAGACAAAATGCCAATGCCTGCGATCGCCACTCCAGCCGAAACCAAAATTCGACTCGGCAACCGTCGCCCCAACAGCGAGGCAAGAATCGGCACTAGAATCACATTTAAACTCACCACAAAAGCAGAACGGCTAGCAGAAATAGTTTCCAACCCAATCAGGGCAAAGGTACATTCAGTAAAATAAATGAGTCCTAACAATGCCCCATCTCGAATTAAACCCATGTTCAATTGACGCAGCCAGGGAAGAAAGGCGATCGCTGCTACTCCAAAACGGGCAGCAAGAATCACCGAAGGAGAAAGGCTGCCCATCATTTGTTTGAGCAACGGAAAAGATGTTCCCCAAACTAATGTTGTAATTAAAAGCAGTAGGACACCTCTGCTGTGCAATGCTTTAGATGCTGTCATCATCAATTGATCGTTTTGGGAACTCAGGAATAATGAGTTTTAGCTACTGACATCCAGCCGAAGAACCAGAGGTTTCATTTGCTAGTTCTCCTGAGCTAAAACCAGTTGCTTGAGATACCTTACTTCCTGCTTTTAGTATCAGCAAAATGTAAATTGAATCCTATCCATCAGTGAATTAGATAGGTTAGGTTTTTTCTAATGCTCATCTCTGCGACAATTTGAGCAATGGTTGGGTAATTTCTATGGGATACGACCGTCAAAATCAGCTTAAGCTGTTTCAACTGCAAGTTTTAATTGCGATCGCTGATTGCGGCAGCTTTAGTGAGGCGGCTTTGCAGCTACAGATGTCGCAGTCAGCAGTCAGCTATGCGATCGCCACCTTAGAACAGGAGTTAGGCGTAATCTTGCTTTCACGCGGCCGCTATGGGGCACAACTCACGCCCGTTGGAGAACAAATTGTAGACCGCGCCCGCCAGGTCAAATATTTGCTGGATGACATATTTAAGCAGGCAAATCTGGCGCGAGGTCTGAGCGGTGGTCATGTGCGAATATCCTCCTTTCGCAGCGCCGCTACTCACATTTTGCCTGACATAATTGCTGAATTTTGTCGATTATATCCGGCGATCGCCATCAGCATTTCCGACTACGACGACCGCCCTGATGTTGAAGAAGACCTGCGTAAAGGAAGAGCAGATATCGGAATCACATACTTTCCTCAGAGCCATGAATTTAAAACATGGGAACTCATGAGAGATGAAATAGTTGCCCTATTTCCTCCTAGCTTTAAGCTTCAAGGAACTCACCTCGCCTGGGAAGAATTAACGACTTATCCCTTGATTATGGCTCCCGACGGAGATAGTTGTGATGCGATGATGTACGCTCACTGTGAGAAATATGGAGTGAAGCTGCGTCCAACCTATCAAATCCGCTCTGATGCTACCATCACAAATATGGTTGCGAAGGGATTGGGGGCTGCTCTTAGCCCAAAGCTAGCCACCGAACCCGTTCCAGCAGGAGTGCAGGTTTATCAGCTACCTGTTCCAACACACCGAATCATCTGCGTAGCCGTCTTAGTAGACGCTCTGTTAACTCCCGCCGCCTTTGCATTCCTCGATCTGCTTAGACAGCGCTACAGTGCTAATCACTCAGGTTAAGACAGAAGAGGTGGGAAAAAGGGCGTTGCTATTGAAGGGATGAATTCTTGTAGGGGCGAACGGCCGTTCGCCCCTACAGGAGGCACCGGAACAGGCAAATATCCCTACATTCAGCACCGCCTCTTCTGCCTTAACCTGTACGAGCAACAGCTATATTCTCAGCAAGGTTCGCCTCATGCTCAAGCAACAATAGAAAACTAGTCAGCAGCAAGCGCAGGTGAACCTATCAGAGCAGCAATTTTGATTGCTGTCTGCAAACCAATGACTAGTTTACTCCCTTCCCAGTTGACGATCAGGTATTAAAAGATCAGGATGCAACTCCACTTAGCGGGGTTGCATCCCTGGAATCT
>JAAUTN010000037.1 GCA_012031415.1 Leptolyngbyaceae cyanobacterium SM1_4_3
CATCAAAGATCTCTGCGTTGATGTTAATATCGTTCGCGGCTTGCAGCGTCAGCGTGTTGCTGCCCCGTCCCGTCGAATCCAGCGCTGTTTGAAGGGTAATGTTGCCAGCTTGCGTCCCGCCGTTCCAGTAGAGACAATCACATTCGCGCCTCCGGTTAAGGCGGCAATCAGATCATTTACGTCTAGAACAGCATCGTTGGCGATCGCCAAAAACGGATCATCCGTCGCGTCAATTCGGTTGGTTGGCGCATCAGCAATCGTGATGTTGTAGGGGTCAATCAGCCAGGTTCCCGCCAAGCCATAGCGGGCAGAGACATCCGGTGCGCCTTCCACGTCTAGAAAACCGTGACTGCTAGTTTCCACCAGTCCACCGTTTCCGATTTGGGCCCCGCCCCTGGCGCTCAAGCTGCCATAGACCCGCGTGGTTTCATCTGACCAAACAATGATGCGACCGCCATTTCCTCGGCTCAGCGCATCTGCACTCAGGACAGAATTTTCGTCCACAAATGTAACGCTAGCATTGGGAACGCTGCCCGCTCCCTGGTAGTCGCCGCCTACGCGAATGGTGCCACCGTTGCCCTGCCCAGAAGCATTCAGAGTGGCATCAAGAAGGGCCACGCGATCGCCCAAAATGTTGATTTCAGAAGATGATCGGGCGGTGCGGGAGGAGGCGTTGAGGGTGCCAGAGGCGATCGCCGTTCCCGGTTCGGTAGAGAGAGCAATCCCAGAACCCGTCAGGCTAACGCTACCGTCGCGGTTAACCGTTACCCCCGTTGCATGATCAACCGCTCCTGCCGTCAACAATTCCGGCAGAGACAGCGGCGTAAACGGCAAACCCAACCCCCCAATTCCCGCTTCCCCAATCGTTTCTAACTCCAAACTCAGCAACTGCCCTGACTGACTGATTCGCACCAGGTTTTCTCCGGGCACCGCCGCAACGGTAATTTGTCCGCCCGGTGCAGTCAGGGTGCCTGTGTTGATTACAGTGCCGCCCAGCAAAGTAAGCTGCTGCCCTTCGCTCACTCTGAGGCTTCCAGAATTGAGAATAGAACCGGGCTGGACGCTAGTGAAGGCAAAGGAGCCAGGATTGCCCACCAGGGAAGCGTAGTTGTTGTCGGCGATCGCACTCATCCAGCGATTGCCAAACCCTACTCCGTCTGCTGTCGTAGCAGTAAAGGAACCGGACACATCCAAACGGGCATCTGCACCAAAAATAATTCCGGCAGGATTGAGCAGATACAGGTTAGAGTCACCCCCCGTCACCTGAATCAAACCGTGAATAATGGACGCATCCCCTCCAGTAACCCGTCCCAAAATGTTTTGAATTTGAGAATTCGTGAGGAAGTTAGCGGTTTGATTTGCGTCTAGCCCGAACTGCTCGAAGCTGTGAAACAAATTGGCTCCATCACGGGAAAGTGCGCCTCCGTCGATGGTATAGCGATCGCCATTCTGGTTAACCCGTGTTCCTGCACCATCTTGGGCAGGTGTAACTTGGGCCAGAACTCGACTGGAGCTAACAAATCCTGCGATTGGAAGGCTCGCCAACAGCAGAACGATTCCTCGAATTACTCGGCTAATCACGGGTGATATGGTTTCCTTCTGATAAGGTAGCGCCCATCCAAGATAGACTTGACCATTCAAAACTCAAGCTCTTTCAGGCATCCCCATCATAAAACTTTAAATTTGCAATGGGTGGCAATCCCCCCCACCCCCTCCCAACCCAGATTTTCACCAAGTTTCTAATGCTCAGCTTCTCCTCGAAGGAAGCTTTGTACAACCGTCCACACCGCCCAAATCAGCGTCGGCACAAACAGGGCAAGCATTAACAGCGCCAGGGCTGAGAAAGGAGATAACACGCTAATCAATACCAGCGCCAATATCAAGATCATCAACACAGATGGATTCATAAATTGATTCATCACAAGCTCATGCTTCCACGCTAGAAATTGATTAGCAAGTTAGCCTCTAGCATTGGGAGAGTTTCATCCAACTCCACTAGCTCCATTAGAGAGTTTGTAAACTCATCAGTAGATGACAGCAAAGCCTCCATCCTCAGGCAGAAAAAGCTCTCACCCAAGCTGAATCTTGAGCCTGAGGTTACATTCTCTCCATAACCGTACAATCCATATCTGGTTATCTTTATCCGCTTCAGCACATAGGGAGAAAACAATGGCTTCTGTCAATCCAATTCAATTACAAAAACATCTTAAAGGCATCGACTATCCCGTTAACAAAGAGAACTTGATCAAACATGCTAAGAAACATGGAGCCGATGAAAACGTTATTTCAGTGCTAGATCAACTGCCCGACAAAGAGTTTGAGACTCCAGCAGATGTGAATAAGGCAGTCGGTAAGGTTGATTAGGGTTCAATGGCACTGACTCAAGGGGCAAGATCTGCGACTTCTTCGAGAAGTCGCAGATCTGAGCGCTGCATTTTTGCTTATTTCAGTGCCATTCGATTAGGGTTGATTTTTTGCCGTTAGTTCTTGATGCCGTTACTAAGCAAGAGCCTGGTAACGAGGCTAACCTTGTATGTTGTTGAATTCTTGTTCCTAATGTAAAGCTAGCTTTGTGAACAAACCTGGATTATGAGATTATCCCTGTAAAGGAAATTTTTAACCGCTTGTTGTTTTGCTAAAGTAATGCCAAAATTTGCCAACCCTGAAACGTGGCAACAGGCTGAGCTATTGATGCAGCCTGCTTTTATTCGAGTGATTGATAATATTCGTAAACAGCTAGAGCAGTCTTCCTGGAAGGGCACCTATCGAGACGTGCAGGTTTGGGCTGAGGGAGTTCCAGAAGAGACAAAGGCGATCGCCCTTCACCTGCAACAGCAATTAGCCAGCGCTACACCAGAACAGGCTATTGATATTGAAGAACAATTAGCTCGATTGCCTCAGCCTTATCCGGGCTACGAACTGTGTCTGCAAAAGCACAACCATCAAATCAATATCGATTTGTGGCAACTGTGTTACCAGATCTGTTTTTGCAACTACACTCAGCTTGACTTGGGTGAGACCGAAACGGTCGAAATTGACACCAGCCTGCTCGACGAAACGGGCAACGTAGACTGGCAGCGACTAGACGCAAAAGCGCAACAGTTTGTCGGTCAGATTTTTGATGAATTACCTGTCGCCCCTTAGCCGTAGGAACAAGCGCTGTCTACTCTGCCGTTTGCGCTATGGAGTGCGGAACTCGGTAAGATCCAAACAGGTAGTCGCAAGCGCAAGAAAGCATGAATCAGGAATTACAGAACCTCCAGGCGGCAGCGGGTGCAGTATTGACTGAAATCGCAGGGACTTCAGTGCCCAGTCACTTTAGCGATGAGTCCGCAGCGCTTCAGGCAGTACGGGCAGGTGTGGCAGTATGCGATCGCTCTCACTGGGGGCGCATTCTGATTTCTGGTGCAGACCGAATCCGCTTTTTACATAACCAAACCACCAACGACTTCAATTGCCTCCAGCCTGGGCAAGGCTGCGATACGGTATTTGTCACCTCTACCGGACGTACCGTTGACCTTGTAACCGCCTACGCGCTAGAAGATGCCGTTCTGCTGCTGGTTTCCCCTAACCGTCGCCAGCACTTGATGCAGTGGATGGATCGGTTTATCTTTTTTGCCGACCAGGTAGATCTCAAGGACATAACTGACTCCACCACCACCCTTAGCCTCCTGGGAACTGAAAGTGATGCACTGTTGCAGAAACTTGGACTGGATGAGGCGATCGCCCCAAGTGAGCCGTCTCGCATCGCCCACCCCCACGCAACTCATCATTTAGTCAATCTTGCTGGAATTGAAACCCGAATTGCTACTGGCAGCGGCTTAGCGACACCAGGGTATACGCTAATCGTGAACCGTGAGCAGGCAGCTAATCTGTGGCAACAACTCACTACGGCAGGCGCACTGCCGCTAGGCGAACAGCTTTGGGAACGTCTGCGAATTGAGCAAGGCCGCCCCATGCCCGACGCTGAACTGACAGAAGACTACAACCCGCTAGAAGCCGGACTGTGGCACACTATTTCGTTCAGCAAGGGTTGCTACATCGGGCAAGAAACGATCGCCCGCCTCGACACCTACAAAGGCGTAAAACAGCAGCTTTGGGGGGTGCGTCTAAGTCAACCCGCACCTCCAGGTGAACCATTGCTAGTGGGTGAGGAAAAAGTGGGCAAGCTCACCAGCCTCACCGAAACTGAAGCAGGACTGTTTGGACTGGCCTACGTTCGCACTAAGGCAGGCGGAGCGGGGCTAACGGTCACTGTTGGATCTGGAACAGGTGAGATTGTGGATTTACCTTTTTTAACCCGCGATCGCACTAATACTGATCCTGAATGAAGTTGCACTGAACAAAGGGCTTAAGCCCCTTGTTCCACCAGAGTTTATTTGGAGGCTCTGCCTCTCAAAATCCACTCAAGGAGAATTGCTCTAAAAGATGAATAATTTCATTAAGTTATTTACTAAGTTACAAGCAATTCCCTTCTATCCAGTAGCCCATCCAGGCAAAACAAACGGGAGCTTCACTCCAAAACTTCAACGCCCCAAATATCTGCTCATACTTTTGGCATCTATGAGTTGGTTTGTAGCTCCGCCCATTTGGGCAACCTCAGCAGGCGAATATCGGCAGCAGGGGTTGGCGTATCGGCAGCAGGAACAGTTTCCAGAGGCGATCGCCTCCCTCCAAAAAGCCGTCGAACTGGAGCCACACAACGTCTCCGGACGAGTGCTGTTAGGCTGGACGCTACACTTGGCAAGGCAAGAAGCCGAAGCCGCCAACGCGCTACTAATGGCGTTTTACCTGAACCCGCAGGATGTTCCCGCCCTCAACGCTCTGGGAATCGTTTATCTGGTCAGTGGCGATCTGCCCGCCGCCGCTGTCACTCACACCTGGGCCGCCGCCCTTCAGCCCGACAACGAAATTGCTTACTATAATCTCAGCCTCACCTACCAGCGAATGCAGCAACATGACTGGGCGATCGCCACTGCTACTCGTGCCGCCGAGCTAGAGCCAACCAACCCCCATCCTTTGGTTGCGTTGGCGATCGCCCACCACAGCAAAGGCAACGAGTCTCAAGCAGAACAAACCTATCAGCAAGTGTTGAGATTGGATAGTCGATTTGGCGATCGCACCTTCCTCGACCTTGACCTAAAACGAGCTGCCTTCAGCCCCAACCAAATTCAACTGGCAAAACAAGTTCTCTCGAAGTCTGAATAACTTCTCTGGATTGTAGGTGCTGCTTATGGGAGGCGATCGCCAACAGTAATGACTCGGCAATTTCATCTGACTTGACCCCTTAGAGCCACTCGTCTTTTCCCTATTGTTGAGAATGAAGGCATCAAGGATGTTTACTCGTATCGAAAGGTTGGCTAAAGTCAAAACAGGCAACCAATGAGGGCAAGGGCACGATGATTGCGAATTCAGGGTTTCCTCAAATGTCTCCGCAGGAATACTTGGTGTGGGAAGAATCTCAACTGCTGCGCTATGAATACCTGCATGGGGAAGTGGCTGCCATGACTGGAGGCACCATTCCTCACAACCAGGTAGCGGTGAATTTGGCATCGGTGCTGAAGGCGCATTTGCGGGGAAAGGGATGTAAAGTGTTAACCAGCGATGCAAAGGTTGCGGTTTCAGAGCAAGGCCCGTTTCACAATGCAGACGTGTCGGTGACTTGCGATGAGCGCGATCGCGCTGCCCGTCAATTTATTCGCTATCCTTGCCTGGTGGCAGAAGTGTTATCGCCCAGCACTGAAGCGGTAGACCGGGGAGAGAAGTTTCGCCAATATCGACGGATTGAGACGCTACGAGAATATTTGCTGATGACCCCGATCGCTCTAGTGTGGAATGTTATCGCCTGAACGAACGGGGCAATTGGGAGCTATTTCAGTTTGCGATCGAAGATTCTGAGCCGGAGGCAGAAACTTATGAAGTGGAGTTAACTAGCGTTGGGCTAACGTTTCCGCTGTCGCTGCTGTATGAGGATGTGGAACGACTTCCCTGAGCGTGAGCTAGCTACCGTTCGCCTTTGAAGGCTTTGTCAAGAATAGAAGGAAGTAGGGCCGCAGTTCCTTCTTCAATATCTTCTCGAAGTTGTTTGATTGCTTGAACCTTTGAAGGGTTTGTAAAGTAGTTTGTGTCAAGGTTGAGTTAGGAGCCAGAGAAAACTATTTTCTTCATTGCTAACTGCCGCTGAGTGATTCCTCCGTGCTGCTGAATGATTCCTCCGTGCCGCTGAGGAGCGTGGATTTAATAACTCCGAATTCTTGAGTAGGCTGTGTTAGCGCAGCGTAACCCATTAATCTTCAAAGACGATGCGTTACGGCTAACGCTTAACACATCCAAAACAGTATCTACAAGTGCTACAAATTCGATCTTATTCAATTCCCATTCCTGAGGAATGAAAATTAAAGGCGTTGCTGAATACAGCGATGATTTACCTGTTCCGGTGTCTCCTGTAAGGGCGAACGGCCGTTCGCCCTTACGAAAATTCATCCCTTCAACCAGCAACGCCTTGAGCCTGAGATTGATAAGGCTCTAGTGCAATACTTCTTGCCAACCTGTGTAAAAAACTTAAGGATTTATCGCATTGAGACAATCAGGGCTTATTCTAGAGAGCTTGATACATTCCGCCGCTCATCTCTAAATTCTCCCAAGTCCTATGGATCGCTTTACCGTCGCCGTGATTTCCCAAACCCCAAACCCGCAGCAGGTGATTTATGCCGCGATGCACCAAGACTACGCGGAGGGGTTTGTCTGTGATGAGCGCGATCGCTGGCCCGACGAAGAAAAAGCCGGAGAAATCATCGTTAAGCAGCTTCTAGCAGGCAACCGGGGACACTACGGCCCCTTAGAGCATCCGCAAATCGTCCTCAACTGCGGCTGGTTTCCCCACAGCACCATGCAGCAAATTCGGACTCATCGCGTTGGAATTAGCTTTGATGTTCAATGTCTGGCAGGAGATACAGAAGTCACCTTTGTTCATGCTTCAGGCGCACTCAGAAGAGTAAAAATCTCTGCGCTTCATGACCTATGGGCAAACGGAGAGCAAGCAATTCGAGAGAGACAAATTCGAGGGCGCAAGGGCGAAGCTCCGGGGAGCTACCGGAGAGATTGCAAAGCTCGTCTTCAAAAGATGAAGCTAAGAGTTTTGAATGAAGCAACTGGAATATTTGAAATCGGTCATATTCAGTCAGTCTTTGACCAGGGTATTCAGCCCGTTTACCGTTTGACCCTGGAAGATGGCAAAACGCTGGATTGCACTGAAAATCACCGTTTGATGACCACTGAAGGTTGGCAGACGATGAAGCAAGCATTGGCACCTGTCACCACTGCTGAAGGAGAAGTGCTTTCCCACAAACAGGATTGTCATTTGATGACTAATGGAACAATTGTGGGTGAAGGATTATATCGAGATAAAGATTGGTTGCAGACAAAGTTAGCCGATGGTCTAACTGCAAAAGAAATGGCTAAAGCAGCGGGTTGCTCAGTCGAAGCCATTAAAAAATGGGTTTACATTCACGGTCTTGAGCTAAACAGATGCAAGCCTGGAACACCAAATCCCTGGAATCGAGGACTCAAGGGAGCTTATCGACTCAACTTGAATGCTGAACAACGGCAAGCAAGGAGAGTGCGATCGCACCAGATTACTCGTCGAGGCTCAGAGAGTAATTTTTGGAAAGGAGGGGTTACAGAAGAGCGCGTTGCCATCGGTGCCTGGACACGAACAGTTGCTCCTCAGATTCATGAGCAGTTTGATTACACCTGCCAGAAATGCGGTAAGCGTGGGGGCAGACTTCATGCCCATCATCTACTTCCTGTTTATTCTCACCCTGAGAAAGCGTATGATCTGGCGAATCTTGTATCAGTCTGCAAACCCTGCCATCAGGACATTCACCACCAGAGTTTGGAACTTGAATTTGCTCAACAGTTTGTTCCAATTGCATCTCTTCCTCAGAAGCCGAAGCCGAGAGGAAACAAGCTCAAAGCTCATCCTGTGAAGGTTGTTCAAGTTCGCTACTTGGGGATGCAGAGAACCTATGACCTAGAAGTTGCTGGAGATTGGCACAATTTTGTTGCGAATGGCATTGTGGTTCACAACTCCTTTCGTTACACTGGGCAGCGGATTGTAGATGTCATTGAGGGCAAGCGGGAAGTTGAAGATGTGTTCTACTTGCGTCCGGTGGGGGCTTACAGCGATCGCCAGGGCAAGCGCTACGAATACACCCTGGAGCAGCGGCAGCAAGATTTGGACTGGTGTTTGGCAGCCTGCAAGCGCTACCAGGAGCGCATCAACCAGGGCTTTTCAGAAGAACACGCACGGGGGCTAATTCCCTTTGATGTGCGGCAGCATTGGGTCTTGTCAGCAAACGTGCGATCGCTCCTTCACCTCTTAGACCTGCGCTGGAAAGCCGACGCTCAGCTTGAGGCGCAAAAACTGTGTGAATTGATCTGGGTGCCGTTTCGGGAATGGACTCCGGCGATCGCCGACTGGTATGAAACCAATCGCCTTAAGAAAGCTCGCTTAGCGCCTTGATTCAGTTGATTAGCTTAGACTTCTAGCCAACTTCAACGCCTTCATGCTGCAATAGCCAGCGTTTACGTTCAAGTCCACCTGCATAGCCCGTGAGGTTTGCTTTTGCGCCAATCACACGGTGACAGGGTACCACGATCGCCACCGGATTGAGCGAATTTGCCATGCCAACTGCCCGATAAGCCGTGGGTTTACCTAACTTTGCAGCCAGTTCCCCATAAGTGACAGCCGTTCCAGGCGGAATCGTTCGCAACGCGGCCCAAACCTGCTGCTGAAAAGCCGTTCCACCCGCGCTAACCGGGATTTGATCGAGACTGCTGTAGTCCCCTTCCAAGTAAGCTTGAATTTTGCTGCTCACCCCTACCGGATTTATCCTTTCCTGTAGGTGAAAGTGTCCGTACCGCACCTGAAGCAGTTGGGTCATGCGGTGTTCATAATCCGCGAAGTCTAATGCACACAAATTTTCTCCATCTGAAACTAGCAAAATGATTCCTAATGGGGAATTGAGCTTGTCGATAAAGAGTTCCATGCTGTTTTCTCCTGAAGTAAGATGTACCAGACGACCCGTCCTGGAATCAATTCCGGGCTAAAAGCTGAAGTCCGTTTCAACGGACTCCGATATCCCTGAAAAGACCATTTCAACTCGTTTTAACGAGTTTTAGCTTTGAGCCTGAGATTGATCTCAAGGCTCTAGTGCAATGCCTTCTGCTACTGGTGCAAGATCTCAGCTAACCCTTCTGACAACCACAAATACATAGCCGCGTAAGCCCGCCAGGGTCGCCAGGATTGCGCCATTTCTAACAATTGCGCTTTTGTCAGAGGGTTGTCTGGGGATAGCGATCGCCGCAATCCCAAATCTGTTGCAGGGAAAGCATCCGGTTCCCGTAACGCCCGCATTGCAATGTAATGAGCCGTCCATTCTCCAATTCCGGGCAGCTTACACAGCGTCTGAACTGCACTCTCCAAGCTGGGAAAGTGGTGCAACTGCCCTTCCGCAACGGCAGTTGCCAGAGATGAAATGGCGTTGGCGCGGGCGCGGGTCAGCCCCAGTGGGGTCAGGTCAGCGATCGCCAACACCTCCGGGCGAGGAAACAGCAGTTTCAGTGAGTTTTCGGTCGGGGTTCCCAGGTTCAATGGCTCACCGTAGGCTTCTACCAGTCGCCCCGCCAGTGTAGTGGCCGCCGCAACGCTAATTTGCTGTCCGAGAATTGCCCGTACCGCCAGTTCAAAGCGATCCCACGTACCCGGAACGCGCAGCCCCGGCAAGGCAGCAACCCGACCCCGAAGTTGGGGATCGCGTTCTAAATGAGCCGCAATTTCGGTTACATTAGCGTTCAGGTCAAAGAGGCGGCGCAACCGCTCAACGATGGGGGCGATCGCCCCCACTTTTGGGAATCGGATCTTGGCAAGCAAATGATTCTGCCCTTCAACCGGACGCACTTCAACCATGCCGTGCAGCCCATCTAGACAAATCGTGCGGCAATAAAAATCAGACGCGACTGCCTCCACTCCAGGAATAGCTCTAGGCAAGAGGAAACGCACCAGTGCCGACCAGTGATAGGGCGGACTAAAGGGTAGCTTCAGCGTAATTTCGGCGGGTGTAGGTGTGTTTTCTGGATTTTCCACAACATGAATTCGTCGCAGTTCGCGGGGCGATCGCTGGTAAGTTTTTTGCATCACTTCGTTAAACCGTCGAATGCTCATAAACCCTGCTGCCATTGCCACATCGGTCATCGATAGGGAAGTTTCGTCAATCAACTGTTTGGCAAATAGGATTCGGCGGGTCTGCGCCACAGCCAGAGGGGATGCGCCCAAATGCTCCGTGAACAAGCGCCTGAGATGGCGATCGCCCACTCCCACTTGCTCCGCTAAATCCGCCACTTTGCCATTATCTAATGCGCCTTCCGCAATCAGATTAAGCGTCCGTGAAACAACAGCCGCTCCCTCAAATTGGGCAAACAGACCGGGAGAAATTTCTGGACGACAGCGCAAACAAGGGCGAAACCCCTTTTCATGAGCCGCCGCCGCACAGGGCAAAAAGATACAGTTTTCTCGCTTTGGCGTTGGAGCCGGACAAATCGGTCGGCAATAGATTTTAGTCGTCAGAACTGCGGTAAAAAACCGCCCATCAAAACGGCGATCGCGGGCTTGTACTGCTCGATAGCAGGTTTCATGATCAAGTTTCATGGGCACAGCATAGATCTGCCTCACGGGAAAATCTAGCCGTTTTCGGACATGGATATTGTGGATAGCAAATGATGGTGACTTATCTATGTAGATTTGATAAAAATTGCGTACCCAAATCGTAAAAACTTGTACTAAAGGGAACTCGTGCCTCACCTGCCAGGTCAACTTAGCAAAACCGGGAACTGATTGGAGCGAGGCAGTTGAGCCGATCGTCGGTCATCAGTTCTTGTCCATTCACCGTAATTACCTCAACTTTCATGAATACCAACAAAAAAGATGTAGCCAGCAGGAAATTAGCTTTCTTCTGGAAAAAGGGTGCGATCGCTTTAATGGCTTCAACGTTAATCTTGGGCAGCTATTCTCAAGTTTTGGCAGACCCCGCACCGCTGCAAGTTAGTCAGCGTCAGCAAGAATGGGATAGCGTTCTAAGATTTGCACGGCTGGTGAATGCTCGTCAGGAAGTTACGTCGCTGGTGATGCAGCTAGATGTCCTAGAAAAGCCTGAAACGAGCTACGCAAATGCTGTTTACCAAATTTTTGCTCGTCAAGACGGGCGCTGGAGACTGATCTATAGCAGCACGGGTGCCCGCCTCATTACCAACAACCGAGGACGGGTAATGCTAGAGCCAGAGGTGATTTCGCTGAATGACTTGAGAGACGCGCTAGACGATGATGACCTGGATGACTTAGAACTGCGGGCAGTAGCTCAACTGCGCTATGACGTGCGCGGTGGACAGCGCAATCGGCAGGTGACCTGGGAACAGGTGCAAAATTATCGGGCGATCGCTCAAACCACCACCACCCAAATCGCCAGCAGCCAAACCAGCAGCACCCAGGTAACGAGCAGCCAGACAACTGCTCAAACCACTACTCAAGTCAGCACTCAGTCCAGCACTCAGTCCAGCACTCAGTCCAGCACCACTCAGCCCTCAGTTCCCGTTACTGTACAGGGTGTAGGACAGCCAAACAACACGTTAAATCCACTGCGAGGACACTTTAGCCTAGCAGTGTTGCAATCCCAGCCAACCCTGGATAACGTCATCGTTCGCGTTTCGCTCAAGGCTCAGCGCCCCAATGCATTCCTGCAAGAGCGATTTGTGGGCGACTTTCGCTATCGGGTCAATCAGCGGGCACGGTTTATTCGCGGACTCAATCCGGGCGATCGCGTTGTTGTTCGCCTGTTCACCCCTCAAAACGTCCTTATTGGCTACAGCGAGTTTGAGCTACTGGATGACAACGCTGCTGTCAATCTGATTTTGCCTAGCCAGAGCAGTTCCTACGGCGTTGTTCGCACCGTTTACGGCGTTGACAGTGATGAAAACGGGGTCATTGACACAAACCGCAATACCTACAGCTATTTCACTCAAGTGAGTGGTTCAAGCTACCGCGATAGCCGCGTCACTTTCCTCAGCGATACTCGAAACATCAACACGAGCCTGTTTCAAACCCAGAGCATCTCTACTTCTAGCAGTGCTGTCTACAGCAGTTCCTTTGAAAGCGGTACTTTCTCTCTGATCGGTCGTACCATTCCCTGCTTTATTTCTGGACTGGCTCCCGCCCTGACTGCCGCTCCTGGTGAAGTCGTCGAAATTACTAACATCAGCAGTAGCAGCATCTCTACCTATGAGGTCAGCCAACTGATCCTGGTCTATCAAGAAGTCGGCTTTACAGAAGGCACCATCATCAGCATCGATGACTACGATGATGACGACGATGACAATGGCGATGACGACAGTGAAAGTGACAGTGGCGACGACGATGATGATGACGACAGTGACGATGATGATGAGTACGACGACGACGATGATCGTCGCTCTCGCCGTCGCAATTGCAACCAGGGCATCGGCAACGGAACTGAAGGATGCGATCCTGGCAACTCCCGTCCTCGCGGTGGCAGCAATGACGAAACCGGACGCACTCCCAATGGAAGTAGACAGCGTTAACAGGACTTACGCAAGTAGAACGTAAAGTCAGGCGATCGCCAATCAGCCATAGGCAAGAGGCTTAGAGGATGTTTGAGATGTCTAATCTGTAACCCAAAAGTCTGTAGGGGCGTGGCATTCGGGCAAGGATTTTGGGTCTATTCCAGAGTTTATCTGCCGAATGCTACGCCCTTACAGGGGATATCAGCTACTTTTCAAACAACTTCTTACAGCGTCTCTCAAACGGGTAAACCAAAGACAGGGGCGAACGGCCGTTCGCCCCTACCGGGATTTGTATTGACGTGGTTAATTAGCCTGCGATACCTTTAGAAGTGCCGCAGGCTAATTAAGTCATGACTTTTAGCTAGCTTTTTTACGAGGATTTGTTACAACAAGCTCAAACTCCCAACCGGGGACTTGCTTGACCAGACTAGTTATGCGGCGCAGGTCTGCGGCACCGTTTAGAGTTAGGCTCTCACGAGTGCGAATCTCAGCGGCGATCGCCCCGGTTCTGTTAACTGCTATCAGGTCAAATGAGCATTTAGCCAGCGCAGGCGGCAGATCTCCAGAAGTAGGATGCAGCGTCACGCTATATCCTTTCTGGCGATACTCTCTAGCTAATCTTAGCAAGCGCCGACGTTCTAATAAATTTTCTGGAATTGAATAAGTCATATTGATTCTTTGGCTAAAACCCCTACCTTAGCTCCGTAGGGTCGGGAGCAGCTTCGACAAAAATATGGAGGAACTCCTCACCCTTGCAAAAGCCCTCCGCAAGCACAGCAGACATACCCTTGACGCGAAAGGAACCATTCAAACTGCGACGACGACTCACGAAGTCAGTAATTTGATAGTCATCTACATAGATTAACCCATTCAAAGCGTCTCGCACAGGTTTAACGATATTATCGCTATCGGGTACGCCACTCTCGTCACCCGGCAGTGCGTCGTAGTAATGGGTAATTGTGACCCGCAAAGGATCGCCCACTGCCGTACCTGCCTTCCAACACAACTCAGCGGTACGACGGACTTCAGTTTTCCAAGCTTGCAGGCGCTTCCGATCCTTGGTTTGGTGGGAAATCGGTTTGCCAATGACGATGAACTCGAAAGGAATCACCGGAATGACCTGTAGGGTGGTCTGAGCATTCACAAATTGAAGTTTATCTAAGGTTGATCGTTGGAGATTAATACCTTCTTATGCTTTTGGCTGCACCCTAATTCGCGATCGCACGTTTAACTTAATTTTTTGACTGCGAACCTTAATCTTTACGCTGGAGCGCAAGAAAATTCTTTGACTAGGAAATTCCTCTGTTAGCACGATCGCTACGTGCAGCAGCAAAGTTCCCTAAGATAAAGCACCGTAGCGATTTGCATCCCTATTTTAGCCAGCAAACTTAAATTGTGTGAACTTGGAGTAGACAGTAACTACATCGGTTTAAGAGTCTGATCCGAAAAACTACGACGCTAGTTTCAACAGCTAATCCTGATTAATCTCCAGCGCTGGACAGTCATCAGGAGCCAAACGCAGATAGCGAAGGCACTCCTCAGCAGTTAGTTGACGGAAACTGCGATCGCGGGCAAGCTCAAGCAGCATTTCCCACGTTGCAGCCCACAAATTTACCTCTCCTTCTTCACTCAGCGTTGCTATGTACTGACCATCGGGGCTAAAGAACGCACGACGAATCAGCTTTGGCTCAAGTCCGGTATAAGTGGGATGAAGTTGCGCTTTTTCTACACCTGTTTCTGCATCCCAAATGCGGGCTGAGCCGTCTGCCCCAGCCGTGACAAGCGATCGCCCATCAGGACTAAATTGGGCATCTAAAACTAGCCCCCGATGCCCCGACAGAATTACCTTGAGTTCTCCCGTTTCTATCTCCGAAACTCTAGCCGTACCATCCCAACTGGTCGTTACTACCTGCTGCCCATTAGGGCTAAAAGCAGCGCTGCTGACTGCATCCTGGTGGATCAATACTTTAACCGCTTGCCCAGAAACGACCTGCCAAATTCGCGCTGTCCGATCCAGGCTTGCAGTAATGATCTGTTGCCCATCCGGGCTAAACTGCGCTTGCTGAATCATGGCCTCATGCCCATGCAAAGTCTGCAACAGTTGCCCGGACTGCACATCCCAAAGGCGGGCCGCAAAATCATCTCCTAAGCCTAGTAGCCGCCGCCCGTCAGCACTAAAAACTAATTGATGAAAAACTGCGGGAACATTTGAATGACGCAGGCTCGAAGTAGAGTCATCGCGAATTTCTGAAACCTGTACGCTTTGAATCCGGCGTAGCGGTTCTGCAAGTTTGTTAGGCTGATTGCGACGAATTTCAACCCATCCATCGCTGGTCGCGGTTGCAATCATCTGTCCATTCTGGCTAAAAGCAACGCTGGTAAGCGTTGCTCTCCCATCTGCCGCCACTGCACCTGCTGGCTGTAGCTGCCCCATTCTCATTCCAACCGCTGCAATTGGGGCCTCTGAGACGGCAGGTGATTTCGCAGGGGGCAAGTTAGCCTGAGAATCTAATAGCGATCGCCACCCTGAAGGAGTCAGTCGCTGCCAAAATCGCGGCTGAATTGGCGCGTCGATCTGAGCGGTACTCGCAGAGGGTAAGCCATGATTCAGGTCTATTGCCAGATTGGGGTTAGCAACGGAGTTAGGAACAATATCCCAGCGTCGCAGTAATCCGTCTGCCGTCACCGTTACAAGACCTGCTGGAAGCGCTGGAGCGACACCTGCCTGTGCCTTAAAGTCAGGATTGGATTCTATCAACATAGAGGATGGAGTCAGGTCTACGCTGGAGACGCTATCGGAGGCTGCTTCTAGGGGTGCTGCTGGTTGGACAAAGGCTGTCCACTGCACTAACCCATGAGGGATTTGAAGTGTGGGCAACTCGCCACCCGCCATCGCTGACCACAGGCGCACAGTACCTTCTTGGTTAGCTGTGACGAGATAAGCCCCGTTAGGGCTAAATTGGGCGGTGGTAATAGCAGCATGATTTCCGCGTAAAACACCTGTTTGGTGTCCGGTTTGCGCGTTCCACAGGTAAACGCTGTAGGAAGCTTCTTGGTTAACCTGACCTCGACTTGTGGTGATGATTTGGCGGCTGTCAGGGCTAAATGCGATCGCCCCTATCCCTTCATCCTGCTCCGTCTGAGTTGCAGATCCTTGCCCAGCAAGTCTAGCTCGAAGCCGACCTGAGCCGACTTCCCAGAGCCAGGTTTGGTGTTGAGTGTCCGTTGTTGCCAACAGTTGCTCATCTGGGCTGAACAGCACCTCCATAACGGGGTCAATTGGATTAATAGTTTGAAGGGATGAATTCGACCCAGACTGAATGTTGCTGGCTCTATCTACGGGAGCATTTTGAGTCAGGGTGTGGCGCAGTTGTCCGGTGTTAATTTCCCACAGCCTGACCTTGCCATCATCGCAAGCAGTAGCAATCCAGCGTCCTTTGGGGCTAAAGCTGGCACTGTTGACCACATTTGGATGCTGTAGAGATTTGATGAGCTTTGCAGTCAAAGGAGCCGTTGGAGATGTAGCCGTTAATTGCCAGAGATGGACAGTATTAGCTCCAGAGGTAAGCAAACGTTTCCCATCTGCACTAAACTGTAGGCTGTTGATGGTTCCTGGCTGAGTCAGGCGAATCTGGAGCTGACCTGTTTTGGCTTGCCAAATCGAGATGCTTTGGTCGATGCTAGCTGTGGCAATCCATTTTCCGTCAGGGCTAAAACTAACTTGAGTAATGGCTTGAGCAGCTTCAATCTGCAAGGATAGGGTGCCAGATTCAGTTGACCAGATTTTGACGTGGGGAGAATCTTGGGCGATCGCCATCACCTGTTTACTGTCTGGGCTAAAGGCAACAGTCGTCAGGTTCGGCGTTTCTGTCCGTTGAATTTCACTTGTTGCAGCCGCATCCGGTGAAGAATCAGTCCAGGACAAAATCTTGAGTGGCTGAAGGTTGTCAGTTTGAATGGTGTGAGAATCGACTGCCCAGAGGCGCACGGTGCCGTCAGCGCTAGCGGTCGCTAAATAGTTTTGATCGGGACTGAACTCAACCTGGTGAACCGCAGCCTGGTGTCCGTGCAGTTCCAATTGCAGCCGCAGATCTTGTAGGGCAGCCCGTAAACTGGATTGCGCTTCAAAGGTTTGACCCCCCTGTTCTGCGGCCAGACGGCTAATCAGCAGCGCTGCCATTGGGTCGCCGTCTGGTTCTTGAAGAATTGACTGGGCGATCGCCGCCCGCTCTCGGGAGGTTGAAACCTGAAGCTGATAGTCTTTTTCTGCCTGAGTCTGTACTGCTGTGCGGTATTGATTGAACGTCACCAACAGGGCAACCAGTAATACCGAAGGCACCGCAATTTGCAGCGACCTTAATTCCTTCCTGGCGCGGTAGCTTTCCTCTTGACTAACAGTAATGTAGCGCTGTGCTAGAGCCGACAGATCATCGGAATAGTGACTGAGAAAGTCTTCCGCATCAATCAGTCGTCCGCCGCGCAGCAAATACTCCACGCCTTTGGGCTGTCCGACATTGTTCCACTCCTGAGCAACCTGCTCAATGCGCCGTTGTCGGCGTAAGACTTCCCGATTTTCGTCCAGCCAACCCCGCAGCAGTGACCAGTTCCGAATCAGGGCTTCGTGGGCGACATCAATTGTTTCCTGGCAAAGCCAAGCTTGGGCAAAGCTAGCGACAGCCAGTGCTTTCTCGGCTGAAGAAATATTTGCAAGATTTTCCCCTTCCGACAGCCAGATCTCACTTTGGTTAGTCACGACCAGTTTGGCAGCAACCAGCTTTTCTAGGGTTTGTTCGACTAATTCCCGTGAAAAAGCAGAGTTTACCAACTCTGCCTTGAATACGCGCCGTCGGGTGTCTTCAGTTCCTTCTCCCAGTTGCGTGAGTGCCAGAAAGATGCGTTTGGCGACGCTCTGTTCTTCTAACGATAGGCTGTAAAAAATTTCAGTTGCGCGTTTTTGCAGCGTTCCCCTGACACCGCCCAGTTCTGTGTAAGCATCCAGGGTAAGGTAGGCAGCATCGCTGTTTGCTGCGATTTGCCGTCGCTGCCATAGCTCTAGCAGCGTATATTGCAGCAGCGGTAATTCACCGGGCGCACCGATGACATCTAGCAGCATTGTGTAGACCAAATTTGGCTCGCAGGTTAACCCTACCTTCTGGGCGGGCTGCACGATGGTCGCTTTGATTTGCTCGTAGCTCAGCGGTGTGACAATCACCATGTTTTGCTCAATCTGCTGGGCTAACTTCTCATACAGAGAACATTTGCCAAAGAAATCTGCCCGCAGCACAATCACAATGCTGAGACAGTCACCTGCTGCTTGTAGCACTTCAGTAAGACATCGAAAAAACTGGTGGCGTTCCTGCTCTGACTGCGTTCCATGACTCAGGGTGAAGACTTCTTCAAACTGATCGATAACGAGCAGCAGATGGGGACGTTTTTCAGCTTTAAGGGAAGAGGGGCGATCGCCTCATTTTTCCCTTTTCAGTTAATAAACTGGCCTGCACTAACTGCGCTAACCCCGCTCCACCGTCCTGCAAGAACACCTCTGCCCGTCGAAGCTGCTCTGCTCGCTCCAGATCAGAAACGTTCAGGTCTACAAAAGCAGATGCCAAACTCTTAAGCGGACGATGGGTTGGGGTGAGCAGCTTAATTCGCCAGCGATCGCTCCCCGAAAACTTTTGTCCCTGCCGCAGTTCCCAAATCAACCCGGCTCTGACTAGAGAAGACTTACCGCTGCCCGAAGCACCAACGACAGCAACAAAGCGCCCCTTTCTTAGCTCATCGAGAAGCTGATCGGTCAAATCCTCTCGCCCAAAAAAATACTCAGCATGGGCTTCGTCAAAAAATTCCAACCCTCGATAGGGGCAAATGTCTGTCGGTTGTGGCAACTTCTTGGCTGTTGTCGAACTTGCGCCCCGCGTCAGAATAATCTCACTGCCCGAATTTTCAAATAAGGGCTGCTGCAATTCTCCCTTCAAAGCATTATTGACCGAGCTAGTCAGGGAGTGGTTGGTGACAATTCCGGTTTCGCTGTGTTGTGGGTCTAAGCCTGTTAGCAGGGCTTGGGTAAAAACACTGTAAGTTCCGTCTAGAGACTCATAGGCAGCTTCATACTCCCGTGATGCTGCCATAAATAGCCTATCCGTACCAGGACGCGCCCCTGGGTCAGCTTCCAGAAAGTTGAGAAATTCGCCGCTGTGACAGCAATCTAGCAAAATGATCCGCTGGCGCACTGGGCTTTCTTGCAGCAGTCGTCGCAACCAAAACAAAGATAAGCCGTAAAATCCGACATCAGGATTGGAATCACTGGGAGCCAGGTAGCCTTCCTGAATTCCGACTTCCCGCTGAATGCCATGTCCTGAAAAGTAGAATAGTGCTGTGTGCGGAACGTTAGCGCCCTTTGGCTTAAATAAGCTGATCAGCGCAGTTTCTAAATCGCGCAGCGTCACCGGGGTTTTTAATCCAATCTGGGGTTGACCTGAATTGATGATTTCTGGCAGCCGATGGACGCGAAACTCGCCTTGACTGTGTAACTTTTGGGCGATCGCCTCAGCATCGTGGGCCGGAGCTTGTAAGCCAGACAAATACTGGTATGTATTAACTCCGACAACAAGTGCATCCCGTGACATTAATTCAGTTCCTTATAAAGCGGCGTGATATTTCTGTAGCTTCTGGAATGCCCTAACGTTGATGGGGCAGTTTTTACGAGACCTCATTGCTTACAGGCAAGAATACCCGTTCAGCAGAGGATAATCGCGAACTCAGTACTCTGCTATTTCCAGAGATCTTTCTCGTGCCTTACCTGCATCACAACAAGGCGCAGCCAAAACGCTTTGTCAAAAACTTTCAGGTTGGGCTATTTAGGGTTTCTGAGACCAATTGTTAAATTGGGTGAACCCAAACTTCTGAAAGTAGATGGCAAAGTTCATCTGAACCAGGGACAAACAGTTAGGTTTCTTAGTGATTTAAATCATCTCGAAAAAGAATTTCATGTCACTATGATGACCGTCTAGAAGAGAAGATAGCGAACAGATTAACTCTTGTAAAAGGGGGTGAGAACCCTTGCTGGCTATTCGTCACCTCTATGCAGATAAATTTTTAATGAAGACAATTCCACAAAATTGGTTTTTATGAAACCTCTGAAACTAAATTCTTGATTTTCTATTGCAAGGTACTTTCTCCGTTGAACAAACGTTTGTGTAATCTACTAGTTAGCTACAAAAAACTTCATTGATTTAGGTAAAGAGGTGAGTGCGATCACTGATTTTAAGCGAAGATAGAGGATTAATACTAAGCTATAGGCTAAAACAGGCTCAATTTTTCTAGAATCCACAGCGTCGGGATCGGCATGGATTACCCTCCTTTTAATTTCAATAAAGTCTTGGCAACTCCGACAGAGAGCAGTGCTGTTTGGGTCGCTAGAGGCGATGCCCTGGCTCGTTTAGGTCGCTATACAGAGGCGCTTGTCAGTTTTGATGAAGCCCTAAAAGTTGCTCCAAACGATTGTGCAGCCTGGGTGTTTCGTGGAGTGGTGTTGATTCATTTAGAGCGCTATCAGGAAGCTCTGTTAAGTTGTGACAAAGCTTTAGAAATTCAGCCAGCCCATTCAGAAGCCTGGATTTTTCGAGGTGCAGCGTTGCACCGTCTCGATCGCTATCAGGAAGCCTATGCTTGTTACCGCAGAGCGCTTGGAGTTGAGCGGCGATCGCTGTGGCAAAGATTTATGACAGCCTTAAGAAAAGTTTGCGTCTGGTTTATGTCCCGGTGATGCCTCAAGCTTCACGTAGATCGATAGAATAGATGCGTTGGGTTCAGCAATCAGTGGTCGGTTACGCCTATCGAAACTATTTACGGCAATCTTCAAGGTTTAAAGTCGAGCCAGCTTAAGCAGCTTCAGCGGCTTTATCATCAGCGGCTACCGGGCGATCGCTTCACTACGCCTGAGTTTGCTCAGCGCCTTGCTGCAATTAGTACTGACATCGATCAGCCAATTTGTGCTTACATCAATCGCCGAGGGCAGGTAATTCGTGTGGGAGTGGGCACAGTGGGCAAAACCCAGATTCCACCGATGGAACTGCCGCGTTACGGGGCTGAGCGGCTCTCTGGAATTCGCTGTATCGCTACTCAACTAAAGTCTGAAGTTCCCAGTGAAGCGACCCTAACCGCGATGGCGCTTCAGCGGCTGGATGCACTGGTGATTCTAACGCTTTCCGGTAGCGGCTTTGAACGCAGAGGTGGAGGTGCAGCGGGGTATGTTCAGGAAACGTATTTAGCTCATCTAGTGCCTCATCCCGAAGTTAACTGGACTGTCTCCCCGTCTTTAAGCCTCGATTTGCTATCTCAGCAAGACTTTTTAGAGTTGACCGAGAGCCTGGAAGAGGAGTTTCGACGGGAATATGTTGCCCAGCAGGTTAGCCCCGACCAGGATCGGGTTCTGCTGGTCGGCGTAGCAACCAGTGGACTCGCACCACAGCGCTTTCAGGATGGTTTGGCAGAGCTATCAAGGCTGGTTGAGACGGCCGGCGGCGAAGTTTTACAGATTTTGCAACAGCGGCGATCGCGCCCTCATCCTCAAACCGTTGTCGGTGAAGGTAAAGTTCAGGAAATTGCTCTGTCCGCCCAAACCGTCGGCGCAAATCTAATTGTGTTTGATCGCGACCTGTCTCCCGCTCAAGTCAGAAACCTGGAAATGCAAATTGGGGTACGGGTTGTCGATCGCACCGAAGTCATTCTGGATATCTTTGCTCAACGGGCCCAGTCTGGTGCAGGTAAACTTCAGGTTGAATTAGCGCAGCTAGAGTACATGATGCCGCGACTGGCAGGACGCGGGCGGGCAATGTCCCGATTAGGCGGTGGCATTGGCACCAGAGGCCCAGGTGAAACTAAGTTAGAGACAGAACGACGGGCAATTCAGCGGCGGATTACCCGCTTGCAGCAGGAAGTTAACCAGCTACAGGCTCATCGCTCACGCCTGCGGGGACAGCGCCAACACCAGGAAGTTCCTTCCGTCGCAATTGTTGGCTATACCAATGCCGGAAAGTCTACCCTGTTGAATGCGCTAACGAATGCTGAGGTCTACACGGCTGATCAACTATTTGCAACACTTGACCCGACTACTCGACGGCTGGCGATCGCTGACCCCCTCACTCACACAACTCTCTCCATTGTCCTGACAGATACCGTTGGCTTCATTCACGAATTGCCCCCTTCTCTTATGGATGCTTTCCGCGCCACCTTAGAAGAAGTCACCGAAGCTGACGCTTTACTGCACGTAGTAGACCTCTCCCATCCAGCGTGGCAAAGTCAGATTCGCTCAGTCATGGCAATTTTGTCGGATATGCCCGTAACGCCCGGGCCAATCCTGTTGGCGTTCAACAAGATTGATCAAGTAGATAGTGATACGCTCACTCTGGCTAGGGAAGAATTTCCTCAGGCAGTGTTTATCTCAGCGGGCGATCGCCTCGGTCTAGAAACCTTGCGCCAGCAGCTTGCCCAACTCGTCTACTATGCAACCTTTGCTTCCTAAGAATCATGAATTAATTAACCTGTAACAATTTTTTGAAGTGCCGCGCGCACTTCAAAAATTGTCGGATCTTTATTTTAATCCATGATCCTAAAGGTATACAGAGCAAATAAATTTTGAGTTAGGAGTGAGGCACCAGGTTCTCACTCCTAACATCTTTAACTTCAACAATCACGCTCCCTAACTGAAGCCAACTCAAACCAGTCATGGAATCCCCTTCCCAGTCACCTTTACCGAAAGAGATCCAGGTCAAAATTTTGCTCGCTGGTGGTCATGAGTATGAAGTATCCCTTCCACCGGATGCGCCACTCCTGCACAACCTTATCTCAGCCCTCGTAGCACACGCTCACGGGCAAGAAAATAGTTCCAGCGGACTCTTTCAAATTCCCATTGAGCAGGGACGCTCAGCGCTTTGCTTTGCCAGCAAACAGCTAGTTGGACTAGTAACAGAACCTCCCATCTTCGTACAGCAAAATCAGGTTGTCCAACCTCAAACACAGCAATCTGAGCAAATTTGGGCAAATCCTGCACCAAAAGATACCTCACTCGGAATCATTCCCTCTGAATATGTCCAGATCGATAACTTCTTGAATACAGAAGAAACTATCCGACTCTTAAACTTTGTTTTGAGTCAGGAAAAGGCCTTTGTTCCTACCAGCACCTCAACAAACGACATTAACTACCGTCGCTCTATGGCACTTTATGACTTTCCAGAATTCTCTGAACTGATAGTAAATCGCATTCAAGAAGTCATTCCGGACGTGTCAAACAAGCTAGGACTCCCCTCTTTCCCAGTTTCTCAGATAGAAGCTCAACTCACCGCTCACAAGGATGGTAACTACTACAAAATCCACAACGACAACGGCAGCACAGACACAGCCACACGAGAGCTTACCTACGTTTACTACTTCTATCAAACCCCAAAGCCCTTTACAGGTGGAGAGTTGCTAATCTATGACAGCAAGGTTGAGAACGGTTTCTTTGTAGGCACAGAAACCTTCAAAACTGTAGACCCACGCCACAATAGCATTGTTTTCTTCCTGAGCCGCTGTTTACACGAAGTATTGCCCGTACATTGCCCCTCTCAAGCGTTTGCTGATAGTCGCTTTACTGTCAATGGTTGGGTTCGACGCTAACCTAACCGCTTCATCCTTGCGCTAGCTCTTGGGTTATCTGTTCTGTCATTAGATCTAACTAAAATTATTGGACTCCCTTTATAGCGCTCCTAAATGAGTTGTGAGAATCGCATTTTGAAGGAGTATACTTCCCACACCTTGCTCATCCTATAAATGATTTACAGCGTCTTGCAAACGCATAAACTACAGGTGGGGCGAACAGCCGTTCGCCCTTACAGAGATTTGTGTTTTATGCAAGTGAAATTTAGCTGCACGTGCAGTTCGTGAGGCATGATACGAGAAAGAACGCGACGAAGATAGAAACCTGTTTCCTTACAGAATTCTATTTTTTTGCTCAGATGATGGTTTATGTGTGATGGTTTTGGTGAAGAGGGAGGGAAGTGTGAGAAGTCTGTGTTTTTTGATTCCTGGAACAGGGGGTAAGTTTGCCTGTGGAGGACTGTGGGCAGAGTTGAAAACACTACGTCTAGCGCAAGAAGTCTGTTCAGCTAAAGTTGTGACTTATCGCCAACGTGAAAAGGAAACATTGTTTTTAGACGATGTACTTCAGAAACCACAGTTAGAAGATGTCATTTTTGTGATTAGCTGGGGATTTGATGTTCCTAAACTTTCTGCCAGATTAAAGTCCTACAATGTGGTCTATCATGCCCACAGTGCAGAGTATGGGTTTAAGTTACCGTCTAGTGTTCCAATTATTACTGTTAGCCGAAATACAATGGGATACTGGGGACAGCGATCGCCCCACTCCTTAATCTATTATCTACCCAACCAAATCTCAGATCAGTTCCACAATCTAAATTTGGAGCGAGATATTGATGTGTTGGTGCAGGCGCGGAAATCATCGGAATATTTGCTTAAAGAATTAGTACCCGCTTTGCAGCAAAAGTGTAATGTCACTGTCGTCAATTCTTACGTTGAAGATCTGGCAGGGTTATTTAATCGCGCTAAGGTTTACCTTTATGATTCGGCAGAATATTGGGCAATGCAGGGTGTGAGTGAAGGATTTGGATTGCAGCCAATGGAGGCGATCGCCTGCGGTTGTCAGGTTTTCTCTAGCGTCAATGGCGGTTTGTCAGATTATCTCGATCCGGGATTTAACTGTTACAAAATTGCCGCATATTCTAAAGAATTTGATGTTCAGCGTATTCTGAGGGTAGTTCACAATTTACCCCCAATTGCCTTACCTGAAGAGTTTTTTGCAGAATATCGCACCAAAAATATCATCCAACGGCTTGAGCAAATTCTGACTGATATCAATTATTTCTTGGATCACAAAGATCAACATTCGTCTCATATTCAGTCACTAACTTCACTACGGCTGACAAAATTACGCACACAGCGCATCTTCGCTAAGCTCAAAGAGCGATATCTTAGTTCCAAAACTTGATGTGTCTCTAGAATGAAACCTTAATGATAAAAGTTTCCTGTGCAATCAACAAAGTGCCGGAAACTTCGATTTCTGTAGGGCGGACATCCTGACTGATTAATTGGAATGAGCAAGATGCCCATCCTACTAAGAAGCTTAAAAAGTTACACATCGCGTACCTGAAGTGTTGGATTCTACGACACGACACATTTCTTCCAGGAGATCAAGATATGACTTCTCAAACACCTTCTGATGCTGAAAAACCTAAAGCTAAGCGAACGGGAAAACCTCTGCCGCCGAAGTTAATTATTTGGTTAGGTAAGTTGATTTGGACGACAATGTGGCAAGTAATGATGTCTAACCTTGCCCCGCGCAGCAAATCGGGGGAGTACATTCGTCCTAGCAGCCAATTCCGCAATTTTATTAGCACTGAGGAGGGTAATCTCTATCTGCCCGAAGCAGGTCGCTATCGCCTCTACGTCGGTATGAGTTGCCCCTGGGCACACCGTACTCTAGTTGTTCGCGCTTTGAAAGGACTGGAGGACGCGATCGCGCTCTCTATCGTCTCGCCCCTCGATAGCGGCTGGGCACTCGATCAGCCCGAAGCCGAAATTCGCACCCTGGCTGACCTGTACCAGCTAGGGGAACCGGGCTACAGCGGTCGTAGTACTGTTCCTGTGCTGTGGGATACCCAGACGCAGACGATTGTGAACAACGAGAGCGCAGAAGTTATCGTGATGCTGAACTCAGAGTTTAATGCGATCGCACCCACCCCACCCTCGACCTCTACCCCGAAGCGCTCAAGCCAAAAATTGACGAGTGGAACGAGAAAATTTATCACTCCGTAAATAACGGCGTTTATCGCTGCGGTTTTGCTCAAACCCAGGAGGCATATGACGTTGCCTGTAAGCAACTGTTTAACACACTCGATGAAATTGACGCTATTCTAGAGAAGAATCGCTACCTGTGTGGCGATTACCCCACCCTAGCTGATGTTCGCCTGTTTACCACGCTGTTTCGCTTTGATGTAGCATACTACGGACTGTTTAAATGCAACCGTCGTAGAATCCAGGATTACAAAAATCTGGGTGCTTATCTGAGTGACCTTTATCAACTCCCTGGTGTAGCTAGCACCTGCGACCAGGAAAGCGTCAAGCGAGACTACTATGGCAACTTGTTTCCGCTAAATCCGGGCGGGATCATTCCCTCTGGACCTGATCTGACCAATATTTCAGAACCGCACGGGCGCGAAATGCTGGGCAAAGCTGGTAGGGCGATCGCCCCATAACGACCGCCCTTCAAAAGTGTGGCACTTACAACCTAATCAAATTCCCTATACGTCGCAAAAGTATTTTAAAATTATTAACAATTAGTATAGTCGCCACGAGAATCTAGCGATTCTCAAACTCCAGGTGGTGGGATCTGCCCGTGCTGCTGTGAAAGCAACGCCGTTCCCCTTGAGTGCCACTTGCGAGTGATTGTCACTGGTTTGTAGAACCTATCTGTAGAGCAATTATGAAAGACCTGACTCGTTATCGCAACATTGGCATCTTCGCTCACGTGGATGCGGGCAAGACAACCACCACCGAAAGAATTCTCAAATTGACTGGGAAAATTCACAAAATTGGTGAAGTTCATGAAGGTGCGGCGACCACAGACTTCATGGAGCAGGAGCAAGAGCGCGGCATCACGATTCAGTCTGCTGCGACAAGCTGCTTTTGGAAAGACTACCAGCTTAATATCATCGACACCCCTGGTCACGTCGATTTCACCATTGAGGTCTATCGTTCGCTCAAGGTTCTTGACGGTGGCATCGGTGTGTTCTGCGGGTCGGGTGGTGTTGAACCCCAGTCTGAAACCAACTGGCGCTACGCCAATGATTCCAAAGTCGCCCGGATCATCTACATTAATAAGCTCGACCGCACGGGTGCTGACTTCTACCGAGTTGTCAAGCAAGTCGAATCTGTGCTTGCAGCCAAGCCCCTAGTGATGGTGCTGCCGATTGGTGTTGAGGATCAGTTCACGGGTATGGTTGACCTGCTCACTCGTAAAGCTTGGATCTGGGATGATTCTAGCGATCCGCTCAACTACCAGATCAAGGAAGTTCCGGCTGACATGGTTGACCAGGTTGAGTCGTACCGTGAAGCGCTGATTGAGCTAGCGGTTGAGCACGACGACGACGTGATGGAGCAATATCTGGAAGGCAATGAGCCAGACATTGACACGCTCAAACGCTGTATTCGCAAAGGCACCCGCGACCTCGCTTTCTTCCCCACCTACTGCGGTTCTTCCTTCAAGAATAAAGGGGTGCAGTTGGTGCTGGATGCGGTTGTGGATTACTTGCCTGACCCCACCGAAGTCAAGCCTCAACCAGAGGTTGATCTGGAAGGGCATGAGACGGGTGAATTTGCGATCGTTGATCCAAGCCGTCCGCTGCGGGCGCTAGCCTTCAAGATTATGGACGATCGCTTCGGCGCTCTCACCTTCACCCGCCTCTACTCCGGTACTTTGTCTAAGGGTGACACAGTACTCAACACTGCTACGGGCAAAACCGAGCGGATTGGTCGTCTGGTGGAAATGCACGCCAATTCTCGTGAAGAGATTGACTCGGCTCAGGCGGGTGACATTGTGGCGATCGTCGGCATGAAGAACGTCCAGACGGGACACACACTTTGCGATCCCAAAAAGCCAGCAACGCTGGAGCCAATGGTTTTCCCTGAACCCGTGATTTCCGTTTCGGTGAAGCCGAAGAAGAAAGGGGGCGACGAGAAGATGGGCATGGCACTGAGCAAAATGGTGCAGGAAGACCCCTCCTTCCACGTCGAAACCGATGAAGAAAGCGGTGAAACCATTCTTAAAGGCATGGGTGAACTGCACCTCGACATCAAGGTTGACATTCTCAAGCGGACGCACGGCGTGGAAGTGGAAGTCGGTAAGCCCCAGGTGGCCTATCGCGAATCTATTACTAAGCGCCTGGAAGATAGCTACACCCACAAGAAGCAGTCGGGTGGTTCGGGTCAGTACGGCAAGATCGACTACGTGGTTGAGCCGGGTGAAGCGGGTACTGGCTTCGTATTTGAGTCAAAGGTGACGGGTGGAAACGTGCCCAGAGAATACTGGCCTGCCGTCCAAAAGGGCTTTGAAACTAGCGTTGACCGAGGCCCGCTGGCTGGCTTCCCTTGCGTAGACTTGAAGATCACGCTAACCGATGGAGCCTATCACCCGGTTGACTCATCGGCAATGGCGTTTGAAATTGCGGCACGGGCTGCATACCGTCAGTCTTTGCCAAAGGCGGGACCTCAACTGCTTGAGCCGATTATGAAGGTAGACGTGTTTACACCAGATAGCCACATGGGTGACGTGATTGGCGATCTCAACCGTCGTCGGGGCATGATCAAGTCGCAAGACACAAACCCAATGGGCGCACGGATTAAGGCAGATGTACCGCTGAGCGAAATGTTTGGCTACATCGGCGACCTGCGGACGATGACCTCTGGACGCGGACAGTTCTCGATGGAGTTCTCTCATTACGCGCCTTGCCCAGCAACGTGGCAGAAGAGGTGATCAAGGAAGCTAAAGAGCGTCAGGCTGCACTGGCGTAGGCAGGGAGGGAGGGGCGATCGCCTATCACCCCTCCCTCAAATTCTGAGTGAAAGGGTAGGGGAAGGGAAAGCGTTGCCCGTTCCCCTTCCCTTTTATTTAATTTGGTAGAATATCTGGCCACTCGCTGATTGCGCTCAATTGCTATGGAGTCAAATTTGCTGCTGCCCACCGAGATCATTCTGAGCAACACCCGCTCGACTTTGGGGCATCTCTACCTGGACTGGAACCCTCAACCCGGTGCATACCTGGAAGTAGAAGGGCAAACCTATCTGGTGTTAGAGCGTAAACACCGCTATTTGCTAAAATCGGGTCGCTATCAGATACACAAAATTGCCCTCCACGTTCAGAAGACGCATACGCCAGTTGAAAAAAGTTTGGTGGATGGTCGTTGGGTGATTGGCGACACGACCTGTACCTATAATGCGCGATCGGAACTGCTGCGCTGTGCGGTCAATCCGAGTGGGCCATGCGATCGCTGCCTTCACTATCACCCTTCCGAAAACTTCTAACGTTCCCAATCACTCACCGCTGATGGACTAGAACTACTAACCGATGGACTATCAGCGGTGGGTGTGCATTGGGGCTGTTAGCTTACGCCTGAAAACAACATTTCTGGCTGAAATTTAACGGCTGGTAGTCATCGCCGTAATGCTTTGAGTCCGAGATTCGGAAATAATTGACTGGAAACGGCAAATTGTACCCAGGCAGTTGCCAAGGTTTCTAAGGATCGAGCAACGATTAGATCACCTGCGTCTATTGCTTCATAGCCACAATCTACAATCAATCCTGCAACCGTTTTCTTTGCCTCTTCGTCATCTCCACAATAAAAAATACTGGGATACTCAACCCCAAATTGTCGGGTATTTGAAGCCAAAATTTCTGCAAAGGTCATGTTGAAAGCTTCTACAACTTTGGCTTTGGGCGCAACCTGTTGAATGGCTTCTGCGATCGACAGTTTGAGATCGGTCACAATCCCAATCGTCTGCCCTGTAAAGTCTGGATGTAAAGCACTAATACAAGTGATGATGATTTTGCCCTCTAGGGAGCATATCATACGAAGGATCGCTTCCAAAGAAGGAAACCCGACTGCTAGCATCACAGTGTCACTTTGAGTAACAGCTTCTTCTGGTGTCCCAACTTTAGCATTGCTCCCTGCCGCCATTGCCAAATCTTGCAATTTGTTCGCGTCTCTAGAATAAGAAAAAATGACCTGATGCCCAGCTTGCGCCCAGAGTTTTCCCAGTGCAGCGCCCATGTTACCCGATCCAATAATGCCAATGTTCATGCGTTCTCTTTTAGGCGCGATCGCTCAATTAATGTAGCCTGATTCGCAAACCAATAGCCCGCGATCGCAATTACAATTGTTATGATTGCTGCCACAACATTTGGATAAATCACGATGCCAAAGAGTTCAGGTTCACGAATATTGCCAAGAACCGGATCATTGAGAAATCCATAGGACGTTCCACTCCAAAAGCCAGATGCAATCAACCCAATCCAAAAGGCTGAACCGAGAAATGCTGCCAGCCCCATCGAAAAAAGGTCATAAGCCGGACGAACATTCAAAATTGCCAACGCAGAAATCCCCAGCGATGCTGCGGCAAAAAAGGACATTGCACAGTGGAGTTTAGCATGGGGCAACCAAGCAGGGTTGTTCATATGACCACTTGCTAATAGAATGGCATCCACACCAATAGGAATAACCAGCGTTGACACGGCCGCCAGGGTCAGTAGCGATTTAGCTATTTTTTTCGGTGCATACCTTATCCTCCTTACTACTAAGAATCAAGTATTATGATTGCAACTCATCATTGCTTATGGGGAGCTTACCATAGCTATGACTAGAGAAGCGATTGCCTGATTAGTAACTTTGCAATCACTAAACTCTTAACACTAGCGGATTGACCTTCACATCCGCCCTGACCAATAACTTAAGCAAGCTAACGTTCCTGATCAGCGGTTGCAAGCAACCTTTGTATTCACACCAGGGAATTTTGGCAGTCCGCTCCAACCGGGTTGTTATGCCGTGCTTTTCAAGGAACTTTGAATGGATTAACAGTGCCTAGCCCATCAATACTTGAATATCCAAGCTTCTCTGTGTAAAGCGTTTGAACGTTTGCTTCCAAACAAGCAGCAATAATCATTGAATCCCAATGAGATAGGCTAAAACGGTTCATTAGATTCTCAGCACGATCAATAACGTTCCATGCTGGAAGCGCCGTTTACCAAACCTGTTGCAAATCATGAATATACTGATAGGCTTGCGCTCTATTATATCCCAATGATTCCAATTTGCGATTGGCTGCTAAATACTCATAAGCAACTTGCCACAACAAAACACCTTCCGTCAGAGCAGATACAGGGGAAATTGCTACTCCTTGCGTGACTGGATTACGAGGATCATTGACATAAATCAAAATATTAGTATCAACGGCATTCATGCAGCATATCCCGTGTGAATTGAGGAGCATCCATTGAAATTGGGTTTTGCTGCATTCGTTCAACAAGCGCTTTCAAAAACTCCCGTTTGGTCTCTACATCAGCAATTGGCGGTGACACAACTTGAGGGGACTGAATTAACAACTCAACCTCAGTCCCTTCAGGTAACTCAAAAGCTATTTGGAGGATAAATGTACCGTTACGGTAAATTGCTTTCAGGTCCTGAGGCATAGAAAATACTCCATGCTGATTGCTTAACCATGTTCTCTAGCATAGCCGATCGCCCTATCATCAACCTTAACATACCGTCTCATCGACAACCTCAATCTTGCTTAATCCCGAACGCTGACAGATAAGCTTTCGGCTATCGTCCCTACAGAGGACTTGAGGCATAACGCCAAAAGTCAGCGGCGGTAGGTAACCCTGAAACGAAGTGCGAAGACTCTGTACCGTCCGCTCCACTGTGTTGTTAGCCTGCAATTTACGCGCTATTTAGCAGCAACAAATTCCTCTACGGTTAATCCAGCAGTGCGTATTAAACTTCGCAAGGTTCCTTTCGCTACTTCACGGTGATCAGGAACCGAAAGCGTGACAAGCTCTTCGTCTTTCGTCATGATGATGTGGCTACCCGTCTGCCGCACAGCTTCCCAACCCAATGACTCAAACACGCGCACGACTTCGCGCCCACTCATTACAGGTAAAGCAGAACCCATTACGCAACGACCTCAACCTGGTAGGTCTCTACGGTCAGCGGTATTCCACGCTCTGCTCGAACCTGTAGACAACCTGCGATGGCATCTTTGATATTTTCGAGGGCTTCCTGTTTAGTTTGACCTTGACTCACACACCCTGGGATACTGGGGCACTCCACAATCCAAACTCCATCCTCATCACGATCAAGCGTTACGCTAAATCTCATAGCATGTTTCCTCAGTAAAAGGTGTTATGTCTACATTTTATCTCACCCTTTTCTCAAATTCAGGACAACTGCATCGTAGATGCCCTCTCAACCACAATTAACAACCTAGCGTCTCCCTCAATTCCCACGAATGATTCAGCAAACAAGGATTCTCAAGTGAACTCATCGAATTTTGTTTACATCATGTGTTGAAAACATTGCATAATTCGTCTTGAATGCACTTACCTCTCGGAAGATCAATCATTAGTTCTTGGCACTCAATCGTTTGTAACCGATTGAGAAGTCCCAAATCATAGAAGTTCTTTGCATTGTGGATAGGTTCCCCCCTCCTGCAATCATATAGAAAAGAATCACAACCTCGTAGCGCGTCAACTGTGCATTAATGAACCTAGCGTACAAATCTTTGTTACTACTGGCAGCGGCTACCTCGACAACGAATAACAGATTTCTGAAATACCCATCAAGGAATTCCCCGTGGTCAGACATGATACGACGGAGGGCTTCTGAATAATGATGCTGCCGATCTTTAAAGGGAATTTTGTAGAAATTAGCACTTCCTGTATGTTGAAGTGCCTTTCTTACCTTGTCAGATTCTGCACCTCCTGAGCCGACATAATTCTTTAATTGCTCTCTCTTTGCAATGTACTTGAGACATTTGTAGGCTGAAATTTCTTCATCGTCCACAATGATAATGCTGTTTTGGATTCGGTTCTGCAGGCCTTTAAAGAGCTTAAAAAATATACCGTCCTCGTTCTGGCGTTTGAATTGTTCACGAGTTAGATAAGTTGTATACGCGACAACAATAAGTGCTAAGACTTCCATAAACACCGCTCAAATATGATCCAAATTCGCCCCGTTTGTTGTACTCTTTGGACAAATTCCCATAAAATTGAGGTAAGTAGATAAAGACCGGACATAGAATCCAACCGAAAAAGTAGGAATACTTTATATCTCTTCAAAACAGTGAAAAGCAGATATGCTCTAGTTCTCAATCAACATCCTCATGAAAATAGTATAGTGGCTCTTCGTTGAAATCAGAACTATCTATGTCAGTCTCCTCATCAAACTCATCCCCTTCATACCAAATCGACCACCAAAAACCACTAGCGTGAGCTTCTTTAAGTAATTGATGTCGGACTTCATTCATGTCCTGGTTATCAGCTTCAACATAACCAGAAACCGTATCAAGGCAGAGTTCCAAGTTTCCGCCGCTACCGTATTTATCCTGCTAACTACAACTCCAGTCCCCCTCTGAATTAAAATCAAATCTTTGGCTTTTGCTTTTACCTATCTGCTACTACTCCAAACCAATTCAATTGGAATCAGGAGTTACTCTATCGCCATCACCAACATAATTCTTGCAGGTTAACGGTTCGATCGAGGGTCCGCAAACGACCTCGCACTCAATACCAGCGGACTTCTTCAGTCCGCTCCAGCCGGGTTATGGGAGGACGAGACTGAAATTGAGGAGTACACTCAATTTCAGAACTCGAAGGAGGCGGGCGACGACTTTCCAAGCGGGTGACACTCGATGTCTATAACAATATCGCACGCACTCGCCTCTTG